>CP071184.1:2290000-2647500 GCA_017298655.1 Alicyclobacillus curvatus | reverse complement strand
ACCCAGAAGTGTACGCAGTCGATTAAAATAGGCGATTGCATGAAACTTTGCTGCTAATTGTATAAACATTTAGAAACACCTGATATCATATGTTCAACAAGGTAGACGTTGAGCCCCGGCGGGTCACTTGGCACGGGAAAGTGAGTAATTACATCACGCACGGCCCCTGGCATCGTTTCAACCTTCCGGCTGGTTGGAAGGTTGATTGGAAGGTTGATTGGAAGGTTGATTGGAAGGCTGGTTGGAAGGTTGATTGGAAGGTTGATTGGAAGGCTGGTTGGAAGGCTGGTTGGAAGGCTGGTTGGAAGGCTGGTGTGGTCAAGCAGGTTGGTTGCTCATGGGAGTGTCTTCCTAACGGGTTTTCATGTAAGCGCTGTGGTGGCGCTAATCTGTGACTTGAGTGGCCACTTCATTCGCTTGTTGAATTGGTCCACTGAGGAGGCTTACTCAATCGGCTTACTCAATCGGCGTACTCAAATCGTGAGCCCAGTGTGGCAAACTTCTGATTCGAGGGAAATTGACGCAAAGAGAGGGATGGGCGATGCTCTCACATATTCGTGTCATTGATTTTACCCGTCTCTTGCCGGGCCCCTATGCTACTCTACGGCTCGCCGACCTCGGGGCACAGGTACTGAAGGTTGAGGAACCGAGCGGAGATGCTGCGAGATATGCAGGCAGTGACACTGCGAGTGGGCCTGTGTTCCTTGCGAACAATCGCAACAAGCGTAGTCACGTGTTGGACTTGAAGACACCAGAGGGGCGAGAAAGGGCACGGGCGCTTGCCAGCACGGCAGATGTTGTCATTGAGTCTTTTCGTCCCGGAGTTGCTGATAACCTCGGCATTGGCTACGCCCAGCTCAGGGAAGTGCGTCCCGACATTGTATACTGCTCGCTCAGTGGATATGGACAATCGGGGCCACTCTCGCATCTGGGCGGCCATGATTTGAATTACATGGCGCGCAGCGGCGTGCAAAGTCTCATCAAGGATTCGGAGGGAAACGTGGTTATCCCGAGTATGCAATTTGCGGACTATATCGGCGGGATAGCAGCGTCAGAAGCTATTCTGGCTGCTCTGGTGAAACGGGATGAAACGGGTCACGGCACGTATTTAGATGTGTCGATGAGTCACGCCTTAATGGGTTTACTGACCAACCATGCGCTTCTGTTTGGGAAAGGTGTCGAAGACGGGCTTGCCGTTTTGTCCGGCAAGGTCATCTGCTATCGCTTATATCGTACGAAAGAGGACCGCAGTGTGAGTATTGCAGCTCTCGAGCCTAAGTTCTGGCAGGCGTTTTGCAGGTTCTTCGACCGCCCTGACTGGATTGCCAGACAGATGTCCCTGGCGGAGCCAGATAACCCAACGTTTATTCAGGTCGAAGCCCTGTTTCGTGAGCGCTCCTTCGAGCAATGGGTGGATATCAGCGAAAGACTGGACGCTTGTATTGCGCCTGTGTACTCTCCTGCCGAAGCCTTAGCGAGCGACTTGTCAGTACGTCACGGGTCCGTATTCACCATCGATTCTGCAGATTGGGGACCACTGCTTCAGGTGCGGACGCATGCAGGTGGGTTCACACACGAAACGTCTTCTGATGATCCGCCGCCAAAACTGGGGGACATGCAAAAGCCGAGGAGGAAATAATTGTGTATGAAGCTGTGATTGTCGATGTCGCTCGTACGGCGATTGGACGTCGGAAGGGACTGCTTTCAGGCGTCCACCCGGTAGATCTCCTGGGGAACCTGCTCCGCGAAGTTGTCAGCAGAAATGGGTTTGCGCCGGAGGTTGTGGACGACGTTATCGTTGGCTGTGTGATGCAGGCCGGAGAGCAGGCATTGAACGTTGGCCGCAATGCCTGGTTGTCCGCGGGACTCCCTGAATCAGTGCCAGCAACTACAGTAGACCGACAATGCGGGTCAAGCTTGCAAGCGCTGCATTTTGCAGCTCAAGGTGTGATGGCGGGTGTGTATGACGTCGTCATTGCGGCTGGGGTTGAGTCCATGACACGGGTTCCGATGGGGGTGACCGTGAGGGATATCGGATCGCCGAAGACGCAAGCCCTGACGGACAGGTACAACCTCGGCGAACACTGGTTCAGCCAAGCCGTAGGCGCAGAAATGATTGCAAAACAATGGGGTTTAAGTCGGGCGCAACTTGATGAGTACAGTCTTCGGAGTCATCAACTGGCGCATCAGGCAGCCACGCAAGGTGCGTTTCTGCGCCAGATTGTGCCGGTAACGGTTGTCGGTGCCGATGGAAATGAGCAGGTCGTGAAGGCAGACGAAGGCATCCGTCCTTCAACATCTTTTGAGAAGCTGACTGCGCTGCAACCGGCATTCGACAATCTGGACCTGATTACAGCCGGGAACTCGAGTCAAATTTCTGACGGCGCAAGCGCAGTTTTGGTCATGAGTCGGGAGGCAGCCCAGCGCTACGGCTTGAGACCGCGGGCTCGTTTTGTTTCGTTTGCTGTGGTCGGCGACGATCCGGTCAAAATGCTCACCGGTCCTATTCCGGCCACCAAAAAGGCGCTGTCGAAGGCGGGACTGACCGTCGATGACATTCATCTGTTCGAGGTGAATGAGGCGTTTGCACCGGTTGTGTTGGCGTGGCAACACGAGACAGGAGCCGCCTGGGACAAAGTCAACGTCAATGGCGGAGCGATTGCACTTGGACATCCGCTCGGTGCCACCGGGACACGTATTGTCACAACGCTTGTCAGCGAACTCGAGCGAAGGGAACAGCGTTTTGGGCTGGTGACCATCTGCGAAGGTGGAGGTACTGCAAATGCGACGATTATAGAACGCATGTCCGAATGACCGCCGCTCGGTAATCGGCGCTAAGAGCTGACATGAGTGACATTTCTCGCGAAGGGAAGGAAAAACGCTAGTGGAGATTGCAAACAAAGTATTCTTGATTACGGGTGGCGGCTCAGGGCTTGGTGCCGCCACAGCTCGTCTGCTGGCATCGCATGGTGGCCAAATCGTCGTTGTGGACGTCAATGGGGAAGCAGGGCAAGAGGTGGCAGATTCAGTGTCAGGGGCATTTGTTCGAGCCGACGTGAGCAGTGAGCCAGACATCGAAAATGCTGTACAATCTGCTCGCCACGCGTTCGGGGGATTGCACGGGGTGGTTAACTGTGCGGGCATCGGATCGGCAGCCCGCGTAATTGGGAAACAGGGTCCGTTTCCGCTTGACGTGTTTCAGAGGGTCATTCAAGTCAACTTGATTGGATCCTTTAACGTCATTCGATTAGCAGCGGGTGTCATGGCGCAAATGGAACCGAACGATGACGGTGAGCGTGGTGTGATGATTAGCACGGCATCGGTGGCAGCATTTGAAGGTCAAATTGGCCAAGCGGCTTATTCGGCCTCGAAGGGTGGAATCGTGAGTATGACGCTGCCTATCGCGCGTGAGTTAGCTGCGTATGGCATTCGCGTGGCGACAATTGCACCAGGGATCTTTGACACGCCGCTGCTCGGACAGTTGCCTGACGCAGCACGAAGCGCATTGGGACAGCAAGTGCCATTTCCTCAACGATTGGGCCGACCGGCAGAATACGCGTTGCTTGTGAAGCAGGTGATTGAAAATCCCATGATAAACGGGGAGACCATCCGTTTGGATGGTGCCATTCGCATGTCCACTCGTTAGCTGTCATGTGGCGTGAAGAGCCTTAGCAGCTTTTTCTGTCAGCAAGATGGTCCTCTCGATGGTTTTTAATTTGTTGATATAGTCTTGACTGATGTCCATCGGAGAATCTGGAACGGATGTGAACAGATAAATCGCCCAACTGATATCGCGAAACCAGTCCCCTGGTTCTGCGGGCTCTTGCGCTACGTCTGACCAGGCGTCCTCAAGCGTAGGGCTGTAAATCTTGTCCGCAGTGCCATTCTCGGTAAATCGTGGCTGGTATGTTTCAGCCACGGTGATTGGTTTTACGGCTGTGAACCGCTCTGGCCAGTAATCCGCTCTTGATGCAGTGTGGGGAATCCCGACCATGAACTCGACAATCGCCTGATGAATGCGTTCATGCTGATAAAGGATGCGGTACAAACGCAGTCCGGTTTCGATGCGGTCGTGCATGGCATGAAAGTGCCGCATCGTAGTCCCGGCCATGTGTGTCTTACCATTCATGCGATAAGGAATCAGCACTTGGTTGAGATTGAGTAGGGAATCGATATGGAATTGCAGTGACGATTCAACGGTGGCCTCGTAGTCAGAGTCTCTGACGACACGGGATTCGATGTGATTTTGTTCATTGATAATGAGCGCCCTAGTCAGCAGATGAGAATTTCCCGTTTCCCAGAACAGGTCCCACATGACCTCCATGAACCTGGAAACACCGAATAATGGAAGGACAAAACTGAGGTTTTCCCGCCGTCGCCGACTCTCTTCGTACAACAATAATTGCGGATACGCGTCTGCGAAAATCAACCAGTTGGAGCGTTCGAGAAATGAAAAAAAGGCCCGGCTCTGCTTTGCGGATGCCATCCGTGAGAACCATTCGCCTTTGGTGTCGCTCATGCACCAACCCCCGTTTCGCGAGACACAGTGCGCAAGAAGTGCCCAGTGAATCTCCGGGTGCCGCTCGAAGAACTTGATATAAGCATTTGTTCTTGTAATATTATTCCGGTTTTCGGCAACGGTTTGACGCCGTATTGCCTCGATGCACTCGCGAAGGTCTGGCGATAGTTTCGACGGTCGGCTGCCTTCAATCGGCAGACTGTCTGTATGAAACAGACGACGTTCATCGAACGGTTTGTGACGGTTGAACTGCCGGTTTTCAGTAGGCAGGCTGGCTCGACCTGCCAGGTCCTTTTCCGCCTTCAACCGCAGGACAACCTCGGATATCTGTCGACGATGCGGGGACAATGTCATCATCCAAGCCAAACGAGCGCGATTCCAACCCTTCATCCCTGAGGTATCCTCCCATCACACAACACATCCGTTTCGGCGCCCTCGGCCGACGCTGTGCAAGGGCATCCTTTCCTGGATCGCAAGTCGCAAAGTGCAGAAGACTTGCAACTTGCACAATCACAATAAGAGAGGATGCCCCTCTTTTGGGGAGGATATGAGAATTCGTGAAGAGGAGAGATGAGAATTCGAGGGCCCGGTGAAGGCTTACTCGCCCATGGGTACGTCGACCACGTTGTCTATCGGCGTGGATCGCTTCTTTGCGATTTGCATAGCTGACAGGAGCGTATCCATGTCCCGCTTCATTTCGTCGAATTGCTTTTCAAAGAAAGTCCGCTGCTTCTCCAGTTGTTGGATGGTGTCGTCACGTCTCTTCAACTCTGTTCCAAGGAGTTCCTGACGTTCGCGCAGATTCTGAACCTCGCCGGTTTCGTCAAGAATCTCAACCTGTCTGAGGTATTCAATCAGTTGGCCCTTGCTGATGCGCGTGCGCTCCTGGGTTCCCGGCTTGATGGCTGACACAGCGTCCCCGCTTAACCCAGGTTCGGGTCGTTCATGGGACTCAGTTGGAACCACTTTGTAGGGGGGACTTGGTGGCGTCCATGGTTCTGGTGCATCATTGTCGCTGCGCATGTTTCTCAGCTTCAGTACAGACTGAAAGCGCGACCTTGCCTCATCCAAACCGCGCGAGAGCAATTGACCGTTGATGCGAATAAACTTTGACAATCCGTTGCTGTTGCCGGTATCCTCACCCACAATCTCAACGATGTCGGCGAGGTTTTTGGTCTGTTCACGAAAATGCTCCATAATCAGTGACAAACAGGTCTCGTGAAATGGACGGTCAAAGCTGAGTTTCGCACACTCATCGCAAACCAAGGTGTCCAGCCCCTCAAAGAACTTGTCCGCGAGGCCGACATTTTTGACGAGACGATAGTATGGGTCACTGTCTGGAGTAGCGAAGACCTCGAGTTTCCCTTGTTGCACGAGTCTATCTGCGGCGAGTTTGGCAGCAGCCGGGTGAATCCGAACGCCCCCGTTTGGATGGGCGATAACGTCGACAATGCGGGCTTCTTGGAGTTGTCCTTTGACGAGTGCAGTGTGAAACCGATGAAGGACCACTTCATCGGCTTCACCTTCTGTATCTGGCCAGTTTTCGAGCACAAATGACTGCGGATCGCGCCGACTGTCAACAAATTGCCTTGCCTCTGCGGCAGTCACCTCGTGTCTGTAGAAGACATCGTAAAGTTGAACGTTCAGTGCACGGGCAACGTCAATGGCTTCCTGACCCTTCAGTGTTTTCATCTATAAGCACCTCGCTGATATGTTTAATCGCTGATATCGAATCGTCGGTGTTCGGTTTCACAGGTATTCGTCGTTGCCGCGTGTCACGTCCACTTGTCGTTTATCTCCGCAGTGCCTTTGGAGTTTATGGTGCTCCTCGGACGCATGCCCCTTTGTGTATCTACATGTACGATGTGCAATGTTTTTTGGCTGCGTATCTTATATAATTCGATTAGCCTAATAGTTTTTTGTCCAACCGCCTTGTCCGATATCAAGCATACCTTGGCGTACAGGTCTGTGCCAACCCAATCACAAAAAGCGGGGTAGAATGACAGTGGGACTTTGGGACAGTAAAGAACAGCGACTGCAACTGCTTTGTGAGTTGGTTGAAATTCCGAGTGTTACGGCATCGCAGGCCGAATATGATTTTCCCTATCAAGTGATTGAACGTCTCCGTAAATTACAATATTTTCAAGACTTCCCGACCCATCTGCAACTACATCCGACAGGGGACGGCAGACATGTTTTAACTGCACTCGTTAAGCGAACCCCAGATACAGCCAACACGGTTGTCCTCCTAAGCCACTTCGACGTTGTGGATGTAGAGGATTACGGCAGCCTAAAAGACGAAGCATTTCGCCCGCTAGAACTAACCGCGCGGCTAAAAGGAGACAACGCCGTGCTGCCAGAGGATGCACGGCTTGACATCAACACCGGCAACTGGTTGTTTGGGCGAGGAACAATGGATATGAAATGTGGCCTCGTCCTGCATATGTCGATTCTCGAACAAGCCTGTAATCAAGCGTTCGATGGAAATGTCTTGCTCGTGACGGTACCGGATGAAGAGGTAAATTCCCTTGGCATGCACACCGCAGTGCCTGTCCTGACTGAACTTGCGAGAGCACATCAGCTCCGATACGACTTACTGTTCAACTCGGAGCCCGTATTTCGCAGATACCCTGGTGATACGGAGAATGCTGTGTACAGCGGATCGATTGGCAAAGTTCTTCCGGGATTTCTCTGCTATGGGCAAGAGTCTCATGTAGGAGAGCCGTGGTCCGGATTGAATGCGAACTTTATGGTTTCCATGTTAACGACGGAACTGGAACTCAATCGGGATGTGTGTGAAGAGGTGGACGGAGAACTGACACCGCCGCCCACCAACCTCATTCAGAGGGGTCTCAAAGATGACTATTCTGCTCAAATTCCGCATCGTGCGGTGACCTTGTTCAATTTATTTGTCTACAAACGTCAAATGAAGGACGTAGTGGACGTGTTGGTCGATGTGGCCAAAACAACGGCCGCAAAAATTGAACAGGCACATAACGCGAAGGCACATGAGTTTGCCGCGTTTTATCACACCGATAGTGCGAATACGTCGGTTTGCGTGATGACGTACGGTGAGTTGCGTGATTATGCAGTTTCCACATACGGTGAAGACACGGTTCGTGAGACACTGGAACAGGCACTGCATAACTATGATATCCGCGATCACCGCGATGCTGCCATCCGCCAAGTGAATCATTTGGCAACACTGTGCAGAGAACGGGCGCCGATGATTGTGCTGTTTTTCGCACCCCCGTATTACCCTGCGGTGAATTCAGCGTCACATCCTCTCGTTCAGTCCATCATTCAGGCGGTAACGGAGCAAGCTGAGACGGATTTTGGAATCCTGCTCGAGCACCAGAAGTACTTTGGTGGGATTTCTGACCTGAGCTTTGTCGGGCTTGATCATCCGGCCGAGACGCTCACTTCGTACATCAACAACAGCCCGGTGTGGCCGGATTTGTACACACTGCCACTGGACGCGATGGCGAAATTGAACGTGCCTGTTATCAATCTTGGGCCGATTGGACGAGATGCACACAAGTGGACAGAACGTTTGGATGTGGATTATGCCTTCACAACCCTTTATGACTTACTGGAATCATCGATTTGCAAGACCTTTTCAGAAGTTGCAATCTCCGACCGCGACGCTTAATGTGGAGAGTGGGCGCCTAGTCACACCGCCTGCTTCGGAGTTTGTGGGCGAAATAATGGAATCGACGGTAGGACAAGCTCTCGCGGGCCATCAATAAGCTCACCAAGCTGTCCGACAACATAGCAACTCGCACGAGGAGGGTCAGCCTTGGAACGTCACGTACTGGTCTTGTTTCCGCACCCGGACGACGAGACATTAGCGGTTGGGGGAGCGATTGCTTTCCATGCAAAGGCCGGTTCTCCGGTTACTTACGCATGTTTTACGCTTGGGCAAATGGGAAGAAACATGGGAAAACCCTTTTTTGCAAACCGTGAAACATTGCCGGTGATTCGCGAACAGGAACTTAAGGAAGCCTGTCAAGCTCTTGGCATCACGGACTTACGGATGCTCGGATTCCGGGACAAGACCCTGGAGTTTGAGGACCCTGAGCTCTTGACTTCAATCATCACAGGTCTTATCAAAGAGCTGAATCCATCTTTAGTTATCACGTATTATCCTGGGTATTGTGTTCACCCCGACCATGAGGCGGTGGCTCTGGCAACTGTCGAGGCGATTCGTAGATTACCAGTGGCAGACCGTCCAAAACTCCACTGTCAGGCTTTTTCAAGAGACCATTATGAAGCGCTCGGAGAGCGCGATGTCATCATGGACACGCGAGGTGTCTGGGAAGAACGGTATTTGGCCATTAAGGCACACAAGTCACAAACTGCAATGCGCGTCGCCGAAATTGAGGACGGACTGAATGGCGATGTCGAAGAGCGTGCACGTATTATTGAGAGCTTGAGCCAAGAGGGGCTATATTCCTACCAATTCGAGTCATAGTCACAGTGCGCTTGGAGATGTTCGAGCCGGCTCAGCTGTGATGACCAATGTAAAGATGACGTCTGTCGTTTTGACAGGCGTCTATTTATTGAGGGTGTAGTCGTAGAAAAACGTTTCGTATTGCATCATTGCGCTGTGATACGTCTCGTCGTAAGCATCACTCGCCATGTGCTTCTGGGATAGAAACAAAAACCGCTTAAACGAACCAAGTCCATTGTCTGCAATGAGTTCGGAAACGGCCGCGAAGTCTTCAAATTCCAAATTGTAGTTGCTGTCTGTTACAATCGCCTGCTCGCTGTTTTGTGTGAGCGGAATCAGTTCCCCGCTTCTTGCTGCGAAATTCAGATTGTAGTATCCCGAGTTTGACATCCGGCTCGCGTAATTTGCATCGAATCCCCTTTGAGCGTCCATACCGTTGTAGGATGCGAATCCCTCGTTCACCCAAACGGGAATCGAGATACCATAAGCGTTGAGTATTACATGTGTGAGTTCATGAGTCAGAACGTTGACCAAATCGGCGTTGTCATAGTGGGTGTGGGCTGTTCCAGATGTGTATTGATAAAGCGGGATATACGCGGTCGTTTGGTCGGTGAAACCTTGTAGTAATGCACCCTTTTGGGCAGCAGCAGGGAAGTGCTGACGAACGGCAGTCGAGAATGTGGATTGACTCGAGAACAATCGAATGTAGAGCGGGGCGGGTGCATTTGCGGCGATGTTCTTCGTCAGTATGGGCAGGCTGTACTTCATCAGGAGGCTGGTGACGTCTTCAACCTCTGCGGCCGATACATTTGCGTCTGCACGTTCCAGAAACACTTCTTGGTTCAGATGAGGAGCAAGAACCATGAGACGGTGCAGTTCTCCCGGCCGTACCCTGGTTTGAACTTCCTGACTCTGAAGTCCAATCAAGTTTCGAGACGGTACATTTGTGACAAATGCAAACAGTACGGGTATCAGCGACAATAATACGGATAGCAAAGATACGCTGGGTATTTTCATATCTGCCAGCCCCCTTGGCCTTTGAGCTGAAAGTCACTCGTTTGTGACGGGGCCCAAAATCGGGTGCGCATAGCGTCTAACATTTCGAGTGTGACAATTATAATATTCTGATTTTTCTTTTAGAAGAGGTTTGGACAAAAATTCACAAGAGATTTTGGGGGAGATGTTGGTTAGTCCTACGGTTAGGACACGAATCGACAATCACTTGTCACGTTGGTCAACGTATGCCCGTCAGATGCATGAGATGGCAATGCATGCGAAGCGGACAAAGGAGACTTTAAAGAGATATGAAAAGGAAATCTGCCTGGAAGTTCGGCGTAGCCATGAGTATCCTCGCAGGAATGATAATTACGGGCTGTGGGACTCACACGTCCGAGCACGCACAGGCCTCATCCAGCTCCCATGGTCAAAATCAGACAGGCAGTAGTGCAGGAACTGCGCTGAGTGCTAACAGCAGTAACAGCCAGGCCGGAAATACGGTGTATTCGAGCAACAACGTTTCTGTCGGACTTGCTGGCTCAAATACTGCCACCACAGCCAATCCGTCAACCTCATCGAACAGTAGTAGTCCCGGTGCGTCCATATCAGCGAATGTCCAGGGTGTCATGCCGCAGACGAGTGCGAGTCGTCAATTAAACGCCATCACATTTGCCAACCCCGCCACTGGATGGATGGGTGGGAGAGGGTTGATTCTTGGAACGGTTGACGGCGGCCAGGACTTTCAAACGCTGTATCAAGGTAGTGTGGATGTGAAGGGGCTGGATGCTCTGAATACATCGAGTGTTTGGGCATGGGGCATTCCGATTCGAGAAGAAGGGATGCCGACACCTCCAAGCCATGGCGTACTCTTGGTTTCTCACGACGGTGGCAGCAGTTGGAACGTCATGAGTGTCCCTTTGGAGGGGATCGTCGAAAAAGTGGACTTTGTCAGTTCCTCCGTCGGATACATGGTCGTCGGGACAAGTTTCATGGGGGCGGGCCAGTTGTATCGAACGTCAGATGGGGGAACTCACTGGACACGTTGTACGACGCCCGCCGCAGTGACCACCATCGGTTTTGCCAATGCAAAAGACGGGTGGCTTTATGCCGAAAATGGCATTGTCTATCATACGGCAAATGGTGCACAAACGTGGGTCAAGTCCCTTGCAAATCTCCCCCGTCAAATCGGACAAGGGTCACTGCAGGTTAGTGGCACCAACAGTGCATGGCTGATGGTTTACGGGCAAGCTGGTATGAGTCAGCAATCATATTCCGTCTTCCATACGACGGACGGCACAACATGGCATCCGGTGATGGCCGTTTCGACAGCGGGTGCAGGCCCTGCCCCGGGCGGGGCTGCGGGGGCACCGAAAGGTCCGGGTTCATCGCCCGGTGCCATGGCTGTCGTGAACAATGATACGGCGGTGGTTGCAGGTACCTGTCGCGCCTGTGGTTACGGTACGACAACCATTGCAGCAACTACAGACGGGGGCCAGAGTTGGAGCGGCACAGGACCCATCGCAGGAGCGACTGGGCTCCCGCAACGGCACGCAATGGCGTTCCCCACAGCAAGCGACGGTTGGTTGTTGGATGGGCAGCCAAACGCGAGTGTTGTGCTCCATACCACGGACGGGGGGAAATCATGGAGAGAGGTGTTCCCCACGTCTTCCCCCTATCCCTTGCAGGGACTTTCCTTTATATCTCCGAGCGTCGGGTACGGTCTCGGCGTTGTGGGCAATCTTAACGAGGTGTTGAAGACCACCGATGGCGGAGAACTCTGGACTCCTATCAGTCAGTTGCCCGTTCAAAACCCGATGACTTATCTGGGCGGCTCATCCTTCTCAACCATCTCGTTTGTAACGGCGAGTACGGGGTTTGCGGTTGGTACTGACGGGCACGTCTATCAAACGGTAAACAGCGGCCGGTCCTGGGCCGCGGTCAACCTGCCATACGGCCAGTATGGATTTGATGCGGTGTACTTTTCCGGTCGAGACACAGGCGTCGCACTCAGTATTGTCAATCCACAGCAAGACCAAATCACAACAGATGGCGGACGAGTGTGGACAGCAAGCAATGCAGCCGATACGGCAGATGCGGTGACGGCTATTGCCAACGGTCAACTCCAGCCAGCCCTGCATACCATGGTGACTTCCGAATCTGCACAGTGGGCAGGGGTGTTGGGGGACATTGCATGGGTTCCAGCGCAAAATGGGCGAGGATTCTATCTTACAACAGACAGCGGGCTGGCTTGGAGTAGCTACGACTACGGTACGAATGGCTGGGACGGAGCTACCACAATGCAATTTATAAATGGGCAGGACGGTTGGCTGATTCAACCCTCTGGACTGTTGCTGCGTACGCAAAATGGCGGTCAAACTTGGATACTCCTAAATTGAATCCGAGACGGGATGCCTGATGCACTCGATGCGCCGATTCAAGCGACAAGCGACAAGCGACAAGCGACAAGCGACAAGCGACAAGCGACAAGCGACAAGCGCAGCTGCCCCTGTGTCCCACGCTAATGTTCCATCCAGTGTCCGTCTTTCACCACGCGCCAGGTACCGTCTATGTAAACGCCGTCGGTGGATGCGATGTACGGGACAAAATCCGGGTGGCGTTGGTTTACAAAGTCCAACACGTCAGCATCAATGGTGTAGTCATCGGAGGAACGAAATGAACCAAAGCCAAAGTCCTGGCGATGTGCGTTATAGATGAGGTACCCACTTCTGGCTTCACCGTCAGGGCGTTCGTTGCCGGAGTGGTCTGCGTCTACAAACCGTTTGAACTCCACGTGCACAAAGGTATTAAGCCACTCCTCAGGAGACTGCTTATCCATAATGAACCCCTCCCTGTACCAACCGTAGTTTACCCGAGTAGGGTGCCTTAGTGACCGAGCCGTTAATCGTGGCGGTTTGTGGGAAATATGCAGTGAGTGACCGCATTCAATTTGAGAGATGCGAGATATAGCAGGGCGAAGATGAGTGTTATGATGTAGAAGACAGAATTTTGCTTCATCAAGTGGAGAGGGGATTATTTAGATGGAGTCTCGGGCAAATCAGGCGCAGCCCGCAGCACCTGCGGTTGAACAGCAGGAAACGCAAACAACACTGCCACCAAGTGCAGCTCCGGAAGTAGTCGAGACGTACGGCAAAATTACGGCGGACAAGCGTGTGAAAGATGCCCTCGACTTTATTTACGAAGACAGCCAAAAGACGATGCAAGAGCAAATTCGTCTGACTGAGATACCAGCACCACCTTTTCACGAACAGCTGCGCGGTGAACATTATCGCCAACTTCTCGAGGAATACGGGTTGGATGACGTTGTGACGGACGCTGAGGGCAATGTCTTTGGCACCATGCGTGGTACAGGGAATGGCCCAGCTGTTTTTATATCTGCTCACCTTGACACGGTGTTTCCGGAAGGGACGGACGTTTTGGTCAGGGAAGAAGACGGGCGGTATTTTGCGCCAGGAATCTCCGATGATGGCCGCGGCTTAGCCGTTGTCCTAGCCGTCCTGCGTGCCCTGAAACAGAGCGGTATTCGTACGGTCGGTGATGTTATTTTTGGGGCAACTGTAGGCGAAGAAGGTCTTGGTGACTTGCGCGGCGTCAAGGCTTTTTTCAAGCACAATGCGAGTGTGGACGGTTTCATCTCGATTGAACCTGGCGATCCGACCCGGACTACATACCTCGCCACCGGGAGCCGCCGCTATCAAGTCACATTTCGGGGCCCGGGTGGACACAGTTTTGGCGCGTTTGGCATCCCGAGTGCCATCCACGCTCTCGGTCGGGCTGTGGCTGCAATTTCGGATATCGAAGTCCCTTCCAGTCCCAAAACGACCTTTACAGTCGGTGAAATTCGTGGTGGAACATCGGTCAACACCATTGCTGCTGACGCTTCGATGATGATAGACATGAGATCGAACTCGATGGAAGAGCTGGCAAACTTGGAAAAACAGCTTCTGCCGTGCATCCACGAGGCGGTTGGGCGTGAAAATCAGCGTTGGGCCAGTGACGTCCTCACCGTGGATGTCAAACTGGTCGGTGACAGGCCAGCGGGAGGACAACCCGCGGACGCACCGATTGTGCAGGCAGCGCTGGGTGCAACCATGGCGCTGGGATTTACCCCTGGGCTTGATGAGGCTATGAGTACAGACTCAAACGTGCCGATTAGCCTTGGCATCCCCGCAGTCACCCTCGGTGGTGGAGGTTCTCCTGCCGGGATGCACACGCTTCTTGAATCGTTCGATCCGCTAAACGCACATTACGGCGTTCAGCGCTCCTTCCTAACGGTCATCGGGCTTGTCGGCGTGGATGGTTTGACTGCACCTTTGCTAGCACGTCGCTGAGTTGCTGCAGCATCGCGAGGTGTGTGGCGTCGCCATCGACTTGCATCGGAAGATGGCATGAGATGCGGTATCGCTGTTTCATCGAATTGTCTTCAATGGGCCAGGGCTTCGCTGCTCTGGCCCTTTCTGTGCCGCCCCCCGTGAACCAATCGGTCGCAGTACGCATAGGCTGACTCTGAAGAACGACCCAGGGCAAACGCCCACATGGGGTAACAGGGGGACCTGATGATGCAAAATGCGGCGAAAACAATGCGCAGAGGTGGAGCAGTAATCGGCGCGCTGCTTATGTTGTCACTGGCCGGGTGCGGGACAGTGAACTCCACAGCGCCATCGAGCGGGGGCGGGGCGCCGAGTGGTACGGGGGCGAACAGCACGACAGGCAGCGGATCGGCCGGGTCTGGAACCTCGAGTCAACCCGTCACTGTTCGTTATTCTGAGGTTATTCGTTCTGTGTTTTATGCTCCGGCCTATGTCGCCATGTCCGAAGGCTTCTTTAAACAGAGCGGGTTAAATGTCCAGATGGTGACGTCTGAGGGATCTAACACCGGGGCCGCTGCACTGCTCTCAGGGAGTGCGGACATAGCGCTTGTTGGACCAGAAACATCTGTCTACATTTACAACCAGCATGGGAGCCAAACCCTCAAGGTATTTGATCAACTCACCAACACAGACGGTTCCTTCATTTTGTCAAAAACCAAGATGAATAACTTCACATGGAAGGACTTGCAAGGGCAGTCCATCATCAGTTGGCGGCCTGGAAGTTCACCGCAGATGGTCCTCAATTACGATTTGAAGCAGAAGGGTGTTCAAGCGAACGTCATCACGAACATTGGACCTGCTGCGATGGTCGGGGCATTCGAGAGCGGGAAAGCGAATTTTATTCAAGTGTATGAACCGGTTGCCTCGCAACTTATCCAGTCTGGCAAGGCCTATTACGACGCATCCGTGGGGCAGGCGATTGGAACGTACCCGGAGACGGGCTTTGAAGCGACAAGTTCGTATATACAAAGCCACCCACAAGTCATCCAGGACTGGACAGATGCCATCTATCAAGCGACACAGTACATTGACACGCACAGTGCAAATCAGGTGGCGACCGCAATAGCTCCGTATTTTACGGGGACGTCTCCAAGCCTCTTGGCGAGTTCCATCCAACGTTATCAAAAGTTGCACACATGGAATGGTCAGATATTGACACAGTCCGCGTTCAACACGCTGCAGCAAGTGCTGATTCAAAACGGTACGGAAAAGGCGAGCCAGAAAGTGAACTATTCTGACGTCATCGATCCAAGTTTCGCACAGAAGGTCAAAAAGTAACGTATGCTCTCTCCGGCCCAACTGCGAAACCAGGAAAGGAGGTCTGTCGAATGTCACAAATTGAGCTACGCAATGTCTCTTTACGCTACTTCACCTCGAAGGAAGAAACGGAAGCCTTGCGCACAGTGGACTTGACCATTGACGAAGGCGAGTTCGTTGCGATTGTCGGTCCCAGCGGCTGCGGAAAGAGTACCTTGCTTTCCCTGATTTCCGGGATGCTGCAGCCGACGTCAGGTGAAGTGTTGCTCTACGGAAAGCGTGTTACGGAACCTTCGAAGCGCGTCGGTTACATGTTGCAGCATGATTATCTGTTTGAATGGCGTGACGTTCTTCACAACGTCCTGGTTGGTGCTGAGGTCCGAGGCATGAACATGAAGTCTGCGACCAAGCGCGCACAGAGTTTGCTCGAACGCTACGGGCTGGGGGACTTTGCAAGACACAATCCAAAACAATTATCGGGCGGTATGCGTCAGCGTGTGGCACTGATTCGCACGTTGGTGGTGCAGCCGGACGTGTTGCTGCTGGATGAGCCGTTTTCCGCTCTGGACTTCCAAACCCGACTCTCGCTGTCGGATGAAATTGGAACCATCTTGCGGGAACAGCACAAGACCGTAATCTTGGTCACTCATGACATTTCCGAAGCCATTTCGATGGCAGACCGGATTGTCGTGATGTCGAATCGTCCGAGCAAGGTCAAGTCGGATCACCATATCAGCTTTGCAGGCGACAGGCCATCACCCGTGATGGCGAGGCAGAGGCCCGAGTATAACGGTTACTTTCAAACCATCTGGGGGGAGTTGGAGGAGCATGTACGAGTCGCAGAGTAGCAACTTGAAGCACAAACTTGCATCCGGCAACTCGACACCTGCCAATCCCACGGACGAGATTTCGTCACAAAGTGTTGAATACAAGCAGTTCATCCGCCGCCGTCGCCGCCAAGTGCTGTTCATCCGCATCTCGCAAATGGTCCTTCTCATCATGATTCTAGCCGTATGGGAACTCGCTGCACGGCTGCAGTGGGTAAATCCAATGTTGACCAGCAGCCCTTTGCAGATTGTGTCCATGTTTGGGCAATTGGTTCACAACGGGGAAATCCTGTCTGACAGTTTAATTACAGCCAAAGAAACGGTGATTGGTTTTCTGGCTTCGATGATTATTGGAATGGCCGCTGCGGTGGTGCTGTGGTGGTCATCGTATGCGGCGAATGTCCTCGACCCCTATTTGGTTGTATTGAACGCCTTGCCAAAGGTTGCTTTGGGACCGATTTTTTACATTTGGCTTGGCGATCAAAAGTCGATTTACGGCATGGCGATAGCCATCTCAGTGGTTGTCACGGTGATGATGCTTGCATCCGGATTCCGCGAAGTGGACAGTGGTAAACTTAAACTTTTGGAGTCGTTTGGCGCGAGTAAATGGCAGATGTTGAAAAAGGTTGTCTTGCCTGCCTCCATCCCAAATCTCGTCGCTACCATGAAGGTGAACGTGGGATTGACCCTGGTTGGTGTGATTATGGGTGAGTTCCTGTCGGCGAAAGCCGGGCTTGGATTTCTCATTACGTATGGCGGCCAGGTCTTTCAAATGGGGCTGGTCATGACGAGTATTCTTATCCTCGTCGTGTTCTCGCTGATTATGTATGGACTCGTCAGCTACCTTGGGCGCTGGTTGCTGACAAAGTATAATTTCGACTAGCTGCCTCGTACCAGTTTTTCGGGTTTTGACTTCAATCGAGTTTTGACTCCAAATGGATGCGATAGCCCACGTGATGGTGTAGAGTGGTTTGACTTCGCCAAGTCGGTTACCGCATTGGATGCACAGTCTACGTCTACGCAGGCTGTGCTTTTTTACCAATGTTTTTGGTTTTTTTGCCTTCAAAGTGCTATCTTCATAGGGTGGTCAGTGAAATTAGGTTTGACCAAGCTTCATGAAGCAGAATGCTGCCTCAAAGTGTGCAGTTTTGATTCCGACTAGGAAAGGGGTCTTGAAGATGTACGACGTTGCAATCGTTGGAGCGGGTCCGGCAGGGGCAAGTGCTGCTATTTTCACTGCAAAGGCCGGCAAGAAGACCGTTATGTTTGACAACAACATGAGTGTGACAAGGCGCGCATGGATTGAAAATCACTACGGAGCAATGGACGTCTCCGGACCCGACTTGGTAGATACGGGTAAGAAACAAGCGGAAAAACATGGTGCCGAAATCGTCATGGCGGGCGTCGAGAACATCACTCCAATTGACGGAGGATTTCAGATTACGACGGATAATGGGGCGTATGTGGCACAGCACGTCATCATTGCAACCGGTATGTATACGGATCTAGCTGAGAAGATTGGCCTCACAACCAAGCCGGGGACCGAACCGCGCATTAAGACCATTCTCGATCTCGATGCAACCGGCAAGACGAACATTCCCGGCATCTGGGGTGCAGGCACCATCGCCGGTGTCAGCATGCACACCATCGTCACTGCGGGTGATGGCGCTAAAGTAGCTATCAATCTTATCAGTGAGATGAATGGGGAACGCTACGTCGATCACGATGCGATGAAAAAGTAACCACCACGACACCACTCACATGAGCGAGTATCGCGGGCGCTTCAGACGTCAGAAGGGCCTCGGACGGGCCTCGGACGGGGCTCGGACGGACCGCGGACGGACCGCGGACGCCTCTCGCCTTCGCACGGACGAGTCGCACGAACTGAACAGGGAATGTAGGAGGACCACTGGCCCGCTGCATTCCCTCGGATTTTTTGGCCAATGGAGGAAAACGTAACGTGCTCACTGCGCCTCGCGAGCGCGCTATTCCATACATGTAAGGTGATAACGCGCTCACAGCGCGTTATTTCGACTTGGTCCTCGGAGTGGGGCGAGAAATAGCGCGTTGTGGAAGCGCTAAGGCTCAAACCGGGGTAACATCCGGGGAATAGCGCGTCGTGAGCGCGCTATTACAGACGTGTAAGGTGATAACGCGCTCACAGCGCGTTATTTCGACTTGGTCCTCGGAGTGGGGCGAGAAATAGCGCGTTGTGGAAGCGCTAAGGCTCAAACCGGGGTAACATCCGGGGAATAGCGCGTCGTGAGCGCGCTATCGCGAAGTCATGGAGTACAAGCGAGGTACAAGCGATGTAGCCAGATGGCCAAGGCCTGGCGCAGCAGGTGGTTGGGCAACGGACCTGAACACGTGGCACGGTATTTCACCCCTGTTTGGAGCCTACGACTTTAGACGGATAGCTTCTGAGACTTCGGGACGATGCGTAATTGGTTTGGCCCAAGGTATACTGATTGCGCGAGTTAAGGGGTTAGGGAGGTTTGGAAGTGACGGAGAAACAGACAAAATTTGGTCTTGTGATGATTGGCCTCTTGGTCGGCATACTGATGTCCGCGATGGATAACACCATTGTCGCGACTGCCATGGGGACAATTGTTGGCGATCTCGGTGGGCTCGACAAGTTTGTTTGGGTGACCTCTGCCTACATGGTAACCGAGATGGCGGGTATGCCAATCTTCGGAAAATTATCCGACATGTATGGACGAAAACGGTTTTTTATCTTTGGAGTCGTCGTGTTCCTGCTGGGGTCGATGTTGTCCGGGACGGCTCAGAACATTACTGAATTGATTATTTACCGTGCGATTCAGGGGATTGGTGGTGGAGCACTCGCGCCAATCGCGTTCGCCATCATTTTTGACGTCGCTCCGCCGGAGCAAAGAGGTAAAATGGGGGGCATGTTTGGAGCTGTATTCGGTCTGTCTAGTATCTTTGGACCGCTGCTCGGAGCATACATCACTGAGTACCTCAACTGGCACTGGGTCTTCTACATCAATGTGCCACTTGGAATTCTGGCGTTCGTGCTCATTGTCGGGTTTTATCACGAGTCTCGCGTTCATACTGCGCAGCGCATTGACTGGCTTGGGGTATTCACACTTGTCCCTGCAATCGGTGCGCTGATGTTTGCTCTGCAGCTGGGAGGTAATAAGTACCCGTTTGCTTCAACACAGATCTTTGGCCTGTTTGCCGTAGCGCTCGTGCTGCTTGGACTCTTTCTGTACGTTGAGACCAAAGCAGCTGAACCCATTATCTCCTATCAAATGTTTCGCAAACGTCTGTTTGCCGTCAGTAATGTGATTGGGTTGTTGCAAGGTGGTGCCTACATTGTAGCCGTGCTCTACATTCCTATCTTCGTCCAAGGGGTATTTGGCGGAACCGCAACGAATTCCGGTCTGACGTTGTTACCAATGATGCTCGGAACGGTGGTGGCAAGCCAGATTGGTGTCTTCTTGGCGAGAAAGACGAGCTACAGGAATGTCATGCTTGTGGCAGGAGCGGTGTTTGCAGCAGGCATCCTCGGATGCGGTTCGTTAACCCCGGATTCTTCACGGCTCATTGTCACTCTTTACATGATTGTCGTGGGGCTTGGCACCGGTGCGTTCTTCTCTGTACTCGGCGTCTCATCGATGCAACCTTTCCAAGCTGCGCAACGCGGAGTCGCAAGTTCTACCATGAATTTTGTGCGCTCGCTTGGGATGACACTTGGTATCACGGTATTTGGCATCATTCAACGCAATTTAATGCAATCCGGCTTGGCCAAGAACTTTGCTGGTCTCGGTGGAGTCCCACACAACTTAAAGGTGATGGACCCGCATGCAGTCTTGTCGCCAGCACTTCGAGCGCACATACCGGCACAAGTTCTATCTCGAATTACCGATGCTTTGTCAGTATCCGTAGTGCATACCTTCCTCTGGGCGCTTGTTCCCGCCTTGTTGGTGTTGCTTGTGACCACCTTCATGGGAAAGGAACGCATGGATTTGGCTGCTTGGGGCGGCACTGAAGCAGCCGTAAACTCCGAACCTGTGCTGACACCAGATGTAGATTAATTCTATGCCGATGAATCAAATTCATCCCGGTCAGAAGCCTTGGGTTGTCCCAAGGCTTTTTTTGATCCAATTCTGTGGAAGAAGTGAAATAATTTCAAGATTTCTTCGAGTCATTTTTGTTTCCTATCGCGGACTATGCAAAATGGTTCCCTTTGCTCTGCTTGGTATATGCATGGTGCTCTAAGATTTGTTTGAATCCAATATTTCTGGTTGTTGGGCACCCCAAACAATTTTGCTCTTGTCTGAGGCGGATGGTTTCGGGGGAACGGCGATCACAACTGGGGGAACTGGATGGTGTGTGTAGTCTCTTCGTGACGGTGCTCAGGTGACCTCGAATCAGGGCAAGAGACGCATGTGCCGGGGACTCCGCGGCAGAAGAGGGTGAGGATGCGTAGTCAAACCTCCGGTGTGTGTGCAGCATGACGTTGATGTGCTCTAAACTCGCCTTCCAGGGGGAGAGGCAGATGGAACAGTCCCGTTGTTGTGGTGCGCCGCTCGTTGTCGAAATCAGGCCCGACTTACCGAATTTCACCGATGATGATTATGAGTTAAGAGTTCCGTTTCAAGTCTGTTCGAAGTGTGGAGCAGTCATTATCGAAAACAGGTATCAAGAGGACAGGTATCAATAAGAAAACAGCTATCAAAACGACAGCTATCAAAACGAAGACAGACATCAAAACGACAGACGTCAAAACGATGAAAGACATCATTACGAAGACAGACATCGAAAAGAAAACCGGTACCAAGGAGGGAAAGCTCGAGATGCAGCTGCAAAAGGCACTGTCCTATAACCCGCGAGGAGACTTCCTGGTCGAGACAGCTCAGATGGTTAGCGGACTACTCTTGGTTCTTTTTTTGTGGGCACATATGTTGTTTGTCGCTTCAATTTGGCTCGGCCAGGGGTCATTCAACATTTTGGCTGGTTTCATGGATCGCTACGGGCTCCTGCCGCTGACCATTGTATTTCTGGTTTTGGCTTTTGGTACCCACGTAGGTGCCGTACTTCGGCGAATGCCGCGGCAATATGCTGAACAACGGACAGTTTGGAAACATGCAAAACTTATCCACCACCGTGATACCTGGTCGTGGGTGTTTCAGTCTATCACCGGATCGGCCATCATCATCCTGGCTGTAGTACACATCGCTATCGTATCTTTTGCCGGTATCAGTGTCCATCTGAGCTCGTTACGTGTAGCAAATCCGGGATTCCTTATTTTCTACATCGTCTTGTTGCTACTGTCCGAGTATCATGCCAGCGTTGGACTATATCGGATTTTCGTGAAATGGGGATTCGTGAATCGTCACAGCATGAAACGGGTACTAAACGTCGTCAGTGTCCTATTTATTGTCGTCGGCGGCGTTTCGTTGGTGATTCTGTACTCATTGGGGGCGTAAGGATACATGGGGCATTACGACATGTTTGTAACCGACGTGCTGGTCATCGGCGCCGGATTGGCTGGTGAACGAGCTGCCATTGAATCCGCGCGCAACGGGTTGAATGTCACATTGCTGAGCTTGGTGCCACCGAGACGGTCGCACAGTTCCGCTGCACAGGGCGGCATGCAAGCTTCACTGGGTAACACCGCGATGGGCAAAGGCGACAATCCTGATGTCCATTTTATGGATACTGTCAAAGGTTCTGACTGGGGCTGTGAGCAGGACGTAGCGAGGTTGTTTGCAGACACTGCGCCGATTGTGATGCGTGAGATGGCGCACTGGGGAGTACCTTGGAACCGAGTATCGTTGGAAAAACGCATTTACGATGGCAAGGAGATACACGAAGATCCGGACAAGGTAGGACTCATTTCAGCACGTAACTTCGGTGGAACTGCGAAATGGAGGACCTGTTATACGTCTGACGGAACAGGTCATACCGTTTTGTACACAATGGACAGCATCGTCCAGAAGTACGGGATTACAGTGCACGACAGGGTTGAAGCCCTTAGTCTCATTCACGACGGTGAGACCTGTTATGGGGCCATTGTGCGCGATCTCCGAAACGGGGAACTGCGCGTGTACACAGCAAAGTCGACCGTCATCGCGACTGGTGGATATGGACGCCTGTACGGCGCTTCAACAAATGCGGTCATCAACGAAGGTACCGGCATGTCCATCGCGTACGAGACGGGTGTTGTCCCGCTGGGAAACATGGAGGCCGTACAGTTCCATCCAACCGGCATTGTTCCTTCGTGGATTTTGATTACAGAAGGTGCTCGTGGCGACGGCGGATACCTGCTCGATAAAAATGGCTATCGGTTCATGCCGGACTACGAGCCAAACAAAAAAGAACTAGCGTCCCGCGACGTTGTGTCGAGGCGTATGATCCAGCACATCCGTGCCGGTTACGGAGTCGACAGCCCGTATGGACAGCATCTGTGGCTCGACATCCGGCACCTCGGCGCCAAGCACATCAATACCAATCTTCGCGAGATTGCGACCATCTGCAGAGAGTTCAACGGTATCGATCCGGTACACGAACTCATCCCCGTTCGGCCTACGCAGCACTACAGCATGGGCGGAATTCGGACGAACATCGACGGACAGGCCTACGGACTCAAAAATCTCTATGCTCTCGGCGAAGCAGCGTGTTGGGACCTCCACGGCTTCAATCGCCTCGGCGGGAACTCCCTCGCAGAAACGGTTGTTGCAGGCAAGATTGTCGGTGAGAAAATTGCCGAGTTCACGAAAGACGTGACGTTGAACGTATCGACGTCGCTCGTCGAGGATCACCTCTTGATGCAACAGAAGAGGATTGAGAATCTGCGTGCAAAGAAGGGCACGGAAAACGTATACGAACTGCGTAACCGGATGGAAACGGCCCTGAACACCAACGTGCACGTGTTTCGAACGCAAGAACATCTGCAGGCAGCAGTGGACGAACTGCGTGAGCTACACAAGCGGTCGAAGTACATTCAACTCCGCGGTGATGGCAACGGTGCTGACCCAGAGTTGGCCTTTGCGCTTCGTCTCCCAGGCATGATCCGCCTCGCATTGACCATTGCCACCGGGGCGCTTGCCCGAACGGAGAGTCGCGGTAGTCATTTCCGTGAGGACTATCCAAAGCGCGACGATGAGAATTGGCTGAAGCGGACCCTCGCGTACTGGCGGGAAGGGGCCAGTGAGCCCGAGCTTCAGTACGAACCCGTGAAGATTACGGAGTCCCAGCCCGGAGATCGTGGCTACGGCGAAGCAACCGCGGGCGCAAAATCTGGGGTAAAGCAATGACGAAGTGGATGGGAGGACACTAGCATGGCCCGCGAACTGACGTTTCGAATCATGAGATACAATCCGGAGACACCGGATGTGAAGCCGCACTTGCAGGATTTTAAGCTTAAAGAAGAACCAGGTATGACGCTGTTTGTCGTACTGAATAAGATTCGCGAAGAACAGGATTCAAGTTTACGGTTCGATTTTGTGTGCCGGGCATCCATCTGCGGTTCCTGCGGGATGCTGGTCAATGGGCGGCCGACTTTGGCCTGCCGGACCCTGACCAAAGACCTTTCTGAGGTCACGACACTCTTGCCGCTTCCCGTCTTTAAATTGCTTGGAGACCTGTCTGTCGATACAGGTACCTGGTTCCGTGAGATGTCTATACGCACGGAATCATGGGTCCATGACGATTCCGAGTTTGATCCGACGGCAGAGGAAGAGAGAATGGATAACGAAAAAGCTCTGCAGATATATGAAGGCGAGCGGTGCATTGAATGTGGTTGCTGCATTGGTGGCTGTGCAACAGCCAACATTCGCCCGGATTTCATTGGCGCGGCAGGTATTAACCGCATCGCGCGATTTATGGTCGACCCTCGGGATAAGCGTACAGAGCAAGAGTACTTTGAAGTCGTTGGCAGCGAAGACGGGGTATTCGGGTGCATTGGTTTGATGGCTTGTGACGACAACTGCCCTGTCGGTGTTCCGCTTCGTGGTCAAATCGCGTACGTTCGGCGAAAGATGGCCAGTGCCGGCTGGAAGATGAAGGTCAAGAGCTAAGGCAGCTAAGGCAGCACGTTGTACGTAGTAGAGATAATCAGCCACCTCAGCGTTTGTTTCTAGATGTGGACATTCATTCAAATAAGGCGGTCACAACGTCAAGGCGGTCACAATCATGTGACCGCCTTGTTTGTTGCCGTGTGTCGTTTGGAATACTGTAACACGGGATCGCCATCCACATTTTTACGCTTGTTTTACGATGTGACTTTCAAATTCAGTCGCGCCCCAGGCTTTGGATCCGTTGGGAGTTGGGCCGCCGATAGCGAGCCGGGAACGCGCTATTCATCCTGTCGGAAACACGTTCAAGCAGAAATAACGCGCTCGTGGCGCGTTATTAACTCAAACCGATCAAAATAGCGCGTTCACAGAGACTGTCGATTAACTACGCGAGATGCCGTTCGCCATTTTCGAAGATTATCTCTGTATTACTCGTTATTTCTACGTAAATCTCGTGTTTTCTGGTATAATTGAGGTATCCGAGATTACGGGGAGTTGGAGAAATGAACGGGGTAAAGTACAAGAACTTTGAGCAAGCCTCCTTCGAGGACATCATGGTGTATTCAGTCATACCACCTCATCCATTCTGGGATGCAGTGGCGAATTACATTGATTTCTCGTTTGCGGATAAGCTCTGTGCCCCCTTGTACTCACCCATCGGCCAACACCCGTATGCTCCGTCCTTGAAACTTAAAATCCATCTCGTACAGCGGTACTACAACATTTCCGACCGTGAGATGGAGCTAAAGATCGTCGGTGATATCTTCATTAAGCGATTTTTAGGTGTACCGATCTCACTCGCAAAGTTTGACCACAGCACAATTGCGCTGGACAGGAGTCGGCTTGGCGCGGATATATTCCATGCCTGTCACGTGAATATCCTCGCTCAGGCACTGAACCTCGGCATGTGGGGACAAGATGATGACCGCTGGTTGGTAGATGCGTTCCACACGCATGCCAATGTTGCTACGCCAAGTGTATATGAGCTCATTCAACAAGCGGCTCAAAAGCTTGTGCGTTACTTGAAGCGTCATAACCCAGCGCGTTACGAAAAATTGAAGGAGAACATGGATGTGGGGGCATTCTTTCGCAAACTCAAGCGTGAGGTGCAGGGCAGCGAAAGAAATCTCGCCTTCAGCAATCTATGTGTTTTGGCGTTCAGTTTAGTGGCATGGCTGGAACGTGCGGACACCGACGACATGGATACCCAGTGGAAAAACGACAATGAGCAGGAAACAGCCAAGCAACAACGCGAGGTGCTCCTGCGTATTTTACGTGAGAACGTTACTCCGAAGCTCCCTGACGAAAACCAGTCTCCTTCATCTGAGAATGTGGAACCACAGAAAGAGGATATTCAGTACGTTGAACAGGACAAAAATAACAAGCCCTCCGACCGTGTAGTGAGTGCACATGACCCAGAAGTACGTGTTGGGCACAAGTCCAAAAAGCTGGCGTTTATTGGCGATAAGACACAAGTCGTGGAGTCGGCCAACTCTCACCTAGTCCTCAATGCGGAGCCTATCCCTGGTAATGAAGTAGATGGAATTGCACTGGAGTCGGTTGTAAAGGCTGTGGTGGATGAGTTCGACAAGCGTCCCAAGGAAGTAGTGGCAGACTCAGCTTACGGAAATGCTGAGAATCGCGACAAGCTCTCCAAGGAACTACATATCCTTCTAACGGCACCGTTGCCCAAATTCACGAACCCGTCCGGAAAGGCATTTCGAGCTGAAGACTTCACATACATACCGGAACGTGACGTGGTCGTGTGTCCTGGTGGGTACACGTCAGTCCGAAAGAACCACATTAAGCAATCTAAGGGTACACAACATGGATTTGCTGAAGAGGATTGCACAGCATGCCCTTTACGTGCGCAGTGCACCGACCATGCAAAGGGACGTACTGTGTTCGTGAGTGACTACTGGGAACTGATTCAGGAGGCAAAGAAGTACAATGCGAGCCAGGAGGGTCAAGAGGCACTTCGAGCTCGATACGAAATTGAACGCACCAATAACGAAATGAAACGTCACCACGGACTCGGAAAGCCCCGAACCCGTGGTCGTAGCAAGTTGCGGATCGACGTTAAGATTACCTCTATGGTGGTCAATGTAAAGGTAATGGTGAAGGAGTTATTGAACCGAGGTAAGCCGTTAGAGGCCCCCGTCTGCCTCTAAAGTGGAAAAGGAAGCAAAAATGGAGGAATTGAGCGTGGGAAACCCAAGGTTAGCAACCAAAATTCAACCATTTGTATCCAATTACCTTCAAAAAATTCCCTAACAAAGGAAAACAGGAGCCTTACGGCTCCTGTTAATAGACACTCTCTCACACGTCGTTATTAACTCAAAGTGCAAACATAGCGCGGTAGTGTCAAGAAGTTTGTGTAATTCGCTTTAAGTAGGGTTATCCATCGGAGATGGATAACATCATTATTGATTTGTTTTAAGGTTGGTGGGGGGTACCCCCCACCGGAATTTCCCTTTTATTTCCTGTTTGTTTGAATTTTCAGAGCAAGTTGTCGTCGTTGTTGTAAACGTGATTGTTCAAGTTGTTGGATATTTATTCCTGCGCAGAGACTTCTGACATGCTTGGGTAGCGTTCCTCATACATTCGCTTCAGCTCTGTCTTCGTTTCCGCATCCCCGAAGCCACGGATGACTCTTGTGCTCCATTTCTCGTTATAAGTCGTGACTTCAAGATAGATGATTTTCTCAGCTGCATCCATGTTCGTTAAGCTGTTCATCGGTCGAAACCTCTTGCGTAGCTCTTTGTTCGTCCGCTCGATTGCGTTGGATGTGTAGATGGACCCGCGAATCAGCTTTGGAAATTTGTAAAACGTCAGTAGCGTTGAAAGTTGGTCTTCCCACGATTGAATTTCTTTCGGATAGGTTTTACTCCACTTGCTCTTGACCGTATCGAACGCTGCCAAGGCTAAGTCCCTATCCAATGCGGTATAAATCGTTTTGAGGTCGCCGATAAACTCAACCTTGTCCTTGACTCGAATTTTCGGGAACGTACTGCGCACCTTGTGTACGATGCAGTGTTGAACGTCTGCCCTTGGGTACGTTTCTCGAAACGCTTCTTCCAGGCCAGGTAACCCGTCAAATACCCCCAGCAAGACCTCCTTCGCTCCGCGACGATACAGGTCCTTGAGCACATCCCTCCAGCCATTGGCGCTTTCTTTTCCGCCAACGTAGAAGCCGAGGATCTGTCGATATCCATCTTCGTTGATGCCCATCGCCAGATAGATGACTTCACTGCTCACCGTGTTGCGCTTAAGTTTGATATAGATGCCGTCCAAATAAATCACGGAATAGCGTTTATCTAATGGACGTTGCTGCCATGCTTCGATATCTTCCAAGACGGTACTCGTGATGTTACTGATGGTCGTTGGGGAGTACTGCGTGCCAAACATGCCTTCGATGAATTTTGCGATGTCGCGGGTACTCATCCCACCCTTATACATGTGAATGACAGCCTCTTCTAACCAGCCCTCTCGACGCTGGTATGGCGCAAACACTCGAGTTTGAAAGGCGTCCTTACGGTCTCGGGGAACCCGCAAATTCTCTATTTTTCCAAACCGTGTTTCTAGGGAGCGACCATAGGTTCCGTTTCGGCTGGGACGCTTGCCCTCATATTCAACCTTTAGAAAATTGTCGATCTCCTCACGCATGATCAACTCAAGTTTTTCCTTGACGAAGTCCTTCACGAGAATTTCCATTAGATCCGACGTGCCAAGTTCGTGTACACTAGTCATTGGTAGGGCTCCTTTTTTGGTGATGTCGCAATCCCAAGGATACCCTACTTTTTTACTATCCGCGAATATCCAAATCCTGCTACACAAACTACTTTACTTCATCCATAGCGCCTCCACAGCGCGCTATTTCTTGCCGGCACTATAGCTTGAATCGGAAATAGCGCGCTCAGGGCGCGTTATTATAATTTACTTCATCATTTACTGAGCAAAACCAGCCTCACGCAGGCTGCTAATTTTACACATGCACGTATCTGAGGAGAGAAATTTGTGATGTGCTGAGCCACCGGACGAATACAGCCGGACGAATCCAATTGAAACACTTTGGGCGAATTTGTTGAGCCACCGGACGAATACAATTGAAACGCTTTGTCGAATGTACTGAGCCGCCTTGCCCGCATGTGACGGCAGCGCTTTTTGCGGATGTAGCTGAGTATTGTTTCACTTCGAAGACCTCATATTAATGGGCAGAGGAGGCCGTGCGCATGACTTTTTACGACCGCTTGTCGAAGTACTTTCCCGACCACGAGCTGAAGCACGAGGGTCAGATGAATGAACTGATTGATGACCACGAGGCTTACAAGGTCCATGAAGAGGAAGATTTTGTTGTCACATACGCGGAGTTTCCTGAGTTTATTTTCATCGACTACTTGCTTGTCTCATCGAAGACACGCGGGAAAGGCACAGGCACCAAAGTCCTCGACGCGTTTAAGAAGCGCGGCAAGACCGTCATTCTGGAAGTGGAACCCCCAGATGCGGATGACGCAGATACGATGAAGCGAATTCGCTTTTATGAGAAGAACGGGTTTCAGAAGGCAGAGCACATCGAATATACCCGACCGGATGACGATGGTACACCCCACACGATGGACGTTTACTACTGGGCTCCTGATGAGGTCAGTGAGCACTCCATTCTGAAACAGATGACAACGGTATGTAGAGAAATTCACAACTTCCGGGCGATGAAGTACTACGGGCGACTCATTGCCGAACCGGATGAGGTCTTAGAATGGCTGCACTAATCGCTATCTGTGACATCGACAGAACGTCTTTGCAGGTAGGCGTGAATGTACTGGGCAGTCGGTGTTGCTGGTGTCGCATCAATATAGTAGACGTCATTCGTACTAGTAGACGTCATTCGTACTAGTAGAGGTCATTCGGATACAGAACATCTTTGCAGGGTTGAAGGGAGTGTGTGTCGATGAAGCGAGATACGCAAAATCTCAGGGAGATGGAGCGAAAGTATGAACAGATAAGTCCGTTTGAGTTTAAGGACGAGTTGATTCGCCTAGCAAAGGAACATGAAAAAAAACCAGTACGGACGTTGTTAAACGCAGGTCGAGGAAATCCCAACTGGATTGCGGCCACGCCGAGAGAGGCTTTTTTCGCGCTCGGCGACTTTGCGCTGCAAGAGAGTCGCAGGGTCTGGGATGAGAGAAATTTGGCGGGCATGCCTGAGGTGGAGGGGATAGCAGACCGCTTTCACGACTATGTCCGGAAAAATCAAGACCGAGCGGGAGTATCGCTGCTCTCACGGATTGTCGAGTGGGGGATTCAAGACCTGGGGTTCCATCCCGATATGTGGGTTCACGAGTTGGCGGACGGAATTGTCGGAGATAACTACCCGGTCCCTGACCGGATGCTTGTACACATGGAAAAGGTGGTTTATCAGTTTTTGGTTAAACAGCTTTATCCGATGGAAGAGCACGGCGCGGACTCAGCTACGCAAACCTTTGATTTATTCGCTGTAGAAGGTGCAACAGCAGGGATGTGCTACATTTTTGACTCTCTCCTCGCCAATGGGCTGCTGAAACAAGGGGACAAAATTGCCGTGTTGGTGCCCATCTTCCCGCCGTACATCGAAATACCAAGCCTTGACCGTTACCATTTTGAGGTTGTTGAAGTGCGTGCGACGGGACGGACGGACAAGGGACTGCACACATGGCAGTATCCCAATTCTGAACTGGACAAGCTGAGAGACAAGGACATCAAGGCGATGTTCCTGGTCAACCCCAGCAACCCCCCGTCTGTCGCCATGGATGCACAGTCCATGGAGTATCTTAAGACGATTGTGGAACGAGACAATCCTCTGTTGATGATTGTATCAGACGATGTTTACGGCACGTTTGTCGACGACTACCGTTCATTGATGGTAAGTCTGCCTGCAAACACAATTGGCGTGTACTCGCTGAGCAAGTACTTTGGCGTAACCGGGTGGCGCCTTGGCGTCATTGCCGTCAGCAAACAAAACATATTCGACGACATCTTAAAGAAGTTGCCGACAGAAGAGGTTGAGGTGCTGCATCGGAGATATGCGTCGCTGACGGAACATCCGGAGGGTTTGCGCTTTATTGACCGTTTGGTTGCCGACAGCCGTCAAGTGGCACTGAATCACACTGCGGGTTTGTCAACCCCGCAGCAAGTCCAAATGGCGCTGTTTGCGGCTTTCGATGTACTGGACAAAAACAACGAGTACCGTGAGTTGACAAAAGATATCTGTCGTCGCCGCATGAAACGCTTGTATGACGGTCTTGAACTTGAGATGCCTAAACCGGAACACGGGGCCTTTTATTACACCGAATTCGACCTCGCATGGTGGGCGGCGACAAACTATAGCCAGGCTTTTGCAGATTACCTTCAGGACCACTACGAGCCCGTTGACATCCTCTTCCGATTGGCTGAAAACAGCTCAATTGTCCTTCTCAACGGAGGGGGATTCCACGGTCCGAATTGGTCCATTCGCGTGTCCCTGGCCAACCTTGACGACGAGGCGTACAGCCGCATCGGATCGGAACTGCACAACGTCTTGCAGGAATACGTGAAGGAGTGGGAAGAGCAGCAATAAGTACCGATACGTGAGTTGTGTCACTTTATGACGAGTGGATTTGAGACCGAGACGGCGAACTGGAGGTAAATCCGATGAAGGTCGCAATCATGGGGGCAGGCCTGTCCGGACTTGCATGCGCGATTGAACTCGAGAGGAACGGAATTGAACCCTTCATTTTCGAAAAACGCAGCATCGTCGGCGACAGGTTTGTCAACGGCGAAGTTCTCTTATCCATGTTTGCTCGACCCATTCAGGACGAAATTCAGTACCTATCGGAAGAACACAACATCTACTTGCAACCGACAGCCAATATATCCAGATTCGTTATGGCCTCACGCAGAAAGACTGCCGTTCTTGAAGGGCGGATTGGTTTCTCGAACATTCGTGGGAGGCACGAAAATTCATTTGAGCAGCAGTTGAAAAATCAGCTCAAGGCGCCAATTCACTGTGATTCATGCTACACCTATGAAGACCTGCTCGCAGAGTACACGCACGTGGTTGTGGCAACAGGTGATGCATCACACGCCAATTCCATCGTCGGCTATGACACAGACTTGTCTGTGACATTGATGGGCCGATCCGTTCAGGGTAGTTTCTCTCGTTACACCATCTATTCGTGGTTTGATGAGCGGTTTGCACCCAAAGGTCACGGGTACTTGATTCCCTACTCGGAAACGGAAGCCAACATCGTCATTGCTTACCCAGAATACGGCGATGTCCAGACAGACAGCCAGGAGCAGATGTGGACGTTGTTTCAAAACCGTGTTGAGACAGACCTCAATCAATCCTTGATAACCACGGATTCGTTTCACATCCATGGTTACCCGATGGGAACCGCACACTTTCCACGAGTGGGTAATACCTTTTTTGTTGGCAACAATCTCGGGTCCTTGATGCCTTTTTTCGGATTTGGACAATTTACGTCCATTTTAAGTGGCATTTACGCCGCTAGAGATATCTGTGGACGTGGCAGTTATGAGGAAAGTATCAAAGGTATCCAACAGTCTTACCGGGCTTCTCTGGTGATGCGGCGAGCATTTGAGAAACTGAATGACGACAGTCTGGACTTGCTGGTTCAAAAACTGTCCGGTCGATGGGGGCATTGGCTGCTCACGACGCGCCATGACGTACTGAAGTGGGTGTCGTACGCCTTGCGCTTATGGACAGGTGTCAGCTAATGCCCCGCTGTGCTTGCGAATTCCGGTGTGCCCACTCGTGTTCCTCAGTACTGCAAGTCCAGGTTGACCGTGTTCACGGATAGGTCGCGGCCCGCGACAAAATCAGCGAGATTTGTCAAGAAAATGTCGAGTGCCCTGTCGTTGTAATACGCGGTCGATCCCGATGTGTGCGGCGTGATGATGACGTTGCCCATGTCCCACAAAGGACTGTCGGTCGGGAGCGGTTCGGTCTCAAATACATCAAGACCTGCACCAGCAATCTCTCCGTTTTGCAAGGCGGCAATCAACGCTGATTCCACGGTCGTTCCACCGCGACCGATGTTCATGTAAAACGCCGACGGTTTCATCGCGGCAAACTGGCTGCTATCCATGAGGTGATGGGTTTCTTTGGTGTGCGGCAAGGTGTTTACAACATAGTCGCTATGCGCCAACACATTTTGCTCAAATCCCACGAGACCGTGCATTTCGTCGACAAAGTCGGACGGCGCAGCGGACCTGCGGACTCCGAGGACCTTCATGCCAAAGGCCTTGCACAGTCGGGCTGTCTCGAGACCAATCGCGCCGACGCCGAGGATACCCACGGTTTTTCCGTGCATTTCGGCGGACAGGTTTCCGTGATGCCAGATGTGCTGCTGCTGATTGCGCACGTATATGTGCAGGTTTCGCGTGAGGCTGAGCATCATACCAAGAATGGTTTCAGAAATTGGGTAAGCGTGCACGCCGCTGGAGTTCGTGAGCGTAACACCGCGGGCTTTAAACTCGGTCAGCGGAAGTTTATCGACGCCAGCTCCCCAGTTGTGAACCCATTTGACGGGAAAGTTCGGGTCAGCGCGGAAGGCGTTTTCAGCCGCTGAACTCCAGCCAGCAATAATTTCTGCACCTTGGAGATGTTGTGCGTAAATGCTTGGATCTTTTCCACTGATGACTTCCCAGTCTGGCACGACGGCGCGGACACGTTTCAATTGCTCTTCCGTCAGGTCGAGAGTGAATATCAATTTTGACATGGGACGACCTCCTTCTTTCAGATGTGTGACTCACTGCCACTCAGGAAAGTTCGAATCATGCTGAGGTACGCGTCCGGGTCTTCGCGAAGCGGGGAATGCGAGCATCCAGCCATCACGTGGAACGCTGAGTCTCTGACGAGTGAGTGATAGTACTCGGTTGACTCCGGGCTGGCTTCGTCGTACTCACCACAGCAAAACAGGGAGGGGACGCTGATTTCGTGGAGCCTCTCTGTTCTGTCGTAGTTCTTAAGTGTACCTGTAGCGTGAAACTCCGATGGCCCCCACATCGTGTTGTACACCTCTTCGCCAAACGCCCACTTTCTCGCGTCCCGTTGTTCCTTCGGGACCTCCACACGGCAGACATGGAGCTTGGTGTAGACTTCTGAGGCTTGTTCGTACTCGTCAGAATCCGTCGTTCCGTTATCTTCGCAGCGTTTCAGGATGGCCTGTACCTCTGTTGGCAAGTGTTCACGGTATCGGTTGGCATCTTCTACCCAACGCGGCGCAGAGAGGCACGGGCTCGAGAAGACGGCCGTTTGCACACCTGTAGGCTTCGCCAGGAGATAATCGCACAGGAGCATGGTGCCCCATGAGTGGCCAAGAATGTGCACTTCTTGTAGGTCGAGAGCATCGCGGAGTATGGCGAGTTCCCGAACGAACCGTTCTGTCGTCCAAAGAGATTTGTCTGTCGGGCGGTCGGAGTGGCCGCATCCGAGTTGGTCATAAAAGATGACTGGCCGCTCGTCTGCCAGCTCCTGCAAAGGGAGCATGCCAAGATGAGCGCTTCCTGGGCCGCCGTGAAGAACAATGAGCGGTGTCTGCTGTGTTGGTGGTTTCGGCGCTGTCGGAGGCGATGACACCGCTGCGGGTGGTGTTGACGCTGCTGGCTCAGGCGCTGGAGACTCCACACGCATGTACCAGATGCGTCCCCCTTCGACGTCGACGTACCCTTCTGTACGAGTGAATCTGTCCGTATATTGATGGCGCTCATCCGCTCGGCGGTTCATGGTCTCCATTTTTCTGACTCCTCTCCAGCATCTAACGGCATAGCGCCAGAAGTCTCCCACCGCGAAGCGGAAGAAAGGCGAAAGTCGTTCCCTTTCATTCTACCAATTTTTAAAGTTGAAACGGACTCTACTGTCGAAATCGGCCCCCGTTGCAGGAAATCGGTCAGGATGGCTAATCATGTATAATGGAACAGCCATCTTGGACAAAAAGGAGTAAGTTTCGTGACTGATTCGTCAACACAGGGAAGTCAGTGGTCTACATATGTACCTCTAGCTCCCGACTATGACAAAATTCTCGCGGCTAGGCTGCAACTGAAGTCAACTCAAGTACGCGCAGCCATCCGTCTGCTTGATGAAGGAAATACGATTCCATTTATCGCCCGTTACCGAAAAGAGATGACAGGCGAACTCGATGAAGAGCAACTGCGAAAAATCCAGGCGAGTTATGAACAGGAACAGGGACTTTATCAACGTAAATCGGACGTTGTGCGCCTGCTCGCAGAACACGGCGCATTCACCGATGAGGCGCAGGCTGAGTCACTGGTCAAGGCTGTCATTTCTGCGACCACCCTGACGGAGGTGGATGACATTTATCGCCCGTATCGTCCAAAGCGGCGTACACGGGCAATGATTGCAAAGGAACGCGGCCTCGAAGGATTGGCAGAGTGGCTGATGGCGCAAGCACATGCAAGGGCTAGTCAAGAGGAGACACACCGCGTGGCAGCGGAGTATGTGAATGTCGAGGGTGGTGTAGAGACGCCTCTTGAAGCCCTTGCCGGTGCCATGGATATTTTCGCCGAAATTGTGGCGGATGACGCAAACACGCGCAAGTTCATCCGCCAAACCACCGTGCGCGCAGGGACCATTCGCAGCACGGCTGTCGATGAGGCTGCAGAGAGTGTATACGAGATGTATTACGACTACGAGGAGTCACTTGGGAAACTGCCGCCCCACCGGGTGCTCGCGATGAATCGCGGTGAACGGGATGGATTTCTGAAAGTCGCCTTGCGTGCTCCAGAGGACAAAATACTTTCCTATTTGGTTGACACACACGTACGTGGCAACACGCGCCGCAAAGCGGGACCGGAAGTGGCTGGCAGCGCATCGGCCACTCACAAGGACCTGTCCTACGTAGGGCAACTTCTTGCTGACGCCGTCGTTGACGCATACAAGCGGTTGATTGCGCCCGCCATTGAGCGGGAGATTCGGGCTGAATTCACCGACAGGGCCGAAGAACAGGCTGTGCAGGTGTTCGGGGAAAACCTCCGTAACTTGTTGATGCAGCGCCCATTAGAGGGGCGGGTGGTGCTCGGGGTCGACCCCGCTTATCGCACTGGCTGCAAACTCGCCGTCGTCGATGATACAGGGAAGCTGCTCGAAGTGAAGGTGATATACCCAACCCCGCCACAAAACAAAGTGACAGAATCGAAAAAAGTCATTCACGACCTCCTTGCCCGCTACAAGGTTGGGTTAATCACCATCGGCAACGGCACAGCATCGCGTGAGACCGAAGCGTTTATCGCGGACTGCGGCAGGGAGTACATGGAACAAACTGGACTGACTGTTCCGTATTTGATTGTCTCCGAGGCAGGGGCCAGCGTGTATTCCGCATCTGAGCTCGCGAAGGAAGAGTTTCCTCATCTCGATGTCTCGGAACGAAGCGCGATTTCCATTGCCAGGCGCGTGCAGGACCCGTTGGCAGAGTTGGTCAAAATCGACCCCAAATCCGTAGGTGTCGGTCAATATCAGCATGACGTCTCGCAAAAACGTCTCGACGACACGTTAACGGGCGTCGTTGAAACGGCGGTGAATCAGGTTGGAGCCGATGTCAACACGGCATCAGCAAGTCTGTTGTCGTATGTCGCGGGCCTAAACAAGACGGTCGCGAAGAACATTGTCAGCTACCGAGACGAGAACGGCCGGTTTAGCAACCGCAAACAGCTTGCCAGGGTGCCTCGACTTGGACCCAAAACACTGGAGCAGTGCGTGGGATTTTTGCGTATTCACGGTGGCGATGTAGTACTCGATAACACACCGATTCACCCGGAATCGTACCCGGTGGTTCATAAGTTACTCGAGCGGACGGGGACTGACGCGAGTGATTTGCGCGACGGAGACAAGCGCACGATGTGGCTCGATGGCGTTCGTGCCGCATCCATCGAAACACTGAGTGCGGAAATTGGGGTCGGCATTCCAACGCTTCGGGATATTTTAGGGGCTTTGGAGAGACCGGGGAGAGACCCGCGAGAAGACGTTCCACCACCCATCTTACGCACGGATGTGCTCAAGCTTGAGGACCTCGAAGAAGGTATGGTTCTCACGGGAACGGTGCGAAATGTCGTCGACTTTGGGGCATTCGTGGACGTTGGGTTAAAAAACGATGGACTCGTTCATATTTCGCAGCTGGCGGACAAGTTTGTCCGTCGACCGATGGATGTTGTCGCGGTGGGCGACATCGTGCAGGTGCGCGTGATTCAGGTGGATGCAGAGAAGCAGCGTCTCGGGTTGTCCATGAAGGGACATAGTGGGCAGACAGGGTATCGAGCGCACGATTGAGTTGCATGTGACAAGCCGAACGTGGCCAAGGGCAGGGGGCGTTCGCCCACCTGCCCGGGCTGCGCGTTTGGTTACTTTGCGGTGCCTGCCTCAGCCATCGGGACATCCGGATTTACGTCAGCTTCGTAGTCCACGCCGTCGATGTCGAAACCGAACAATTGCAGGAAATCGGATCGGTAGCCTGCGAGGTCAGACAGGTCGGACAGGTTGCTCTCGTTGATGTCGTTCCAAGCCTTCATGACCGTATCCTGAATCTCAGGGCGCATCTCCAAGTCGTCGAGGCGGATGCGACCGCGCTCGTCAGTCGGTGCGGCTGAACCGGTGTACAACCGATCTGTGTACATGCGGTACATCTGCTCGATGCAGCCTTCGTGGAGCCCCTGCTCTTTCATCACTTTGAAGAGAATGGAAATGTAAAGGGGTACGACTGGAATTGCGGAACTTGACTGCGTGACGACGGCCTTGTTAACGGACACGAATGCACGACCACCAGTTGCAGAGAGTGTGTCGTTAAGCCGCTTGGCTGTAGCTTCGAGGTCGTTTTTCGCTTGCCCGATGGTTCCCTCTCTGTAGATGGAGAAGGTGAGCTCCGGACCTATGTAAGAATATGCGACTGTGGTTGCGTTATCGGCGAGGACACCAGCGTCGCGCAAGGCCTCAATCCACATTTCCCAGTCCTCACCGCCCATGACAGCGACTGTGTTGCGAATTTCTTCGTCTGTGGCGGGCTCAATGGTTACTTCAGAGACCTTCCCCGAGTGCACGTCAATGGTCTTGCTGTGGAACGGTTCCCCGACCGGTTTGATGACGGACGAAAAGGTTTCTCCCGTGCGCGGATGTGTGCGACGGGGGGAGGCGAGGCTGTAGACAACGAGATCGACCTGGCCTAAATGAGCCCTGATGAGGTCGATGACTTCTGCTTTGACGGCGTCAGAAAATGCGTCGCCATTCACGGTTGCGGCAAATAAGCCATCCTTCTGCGCAAGTTCTTCAAAGGCGACGGTGTTGTACCAGCCTGCGGTGCCTGTTCGGTTGTCACTGGCTGGTTTCTCGAAGCAGACCCCGATGCTGTCCGCACCACTGCCAAAAGCTGCTGCAATTCTTGATGCCAGTCCATACCCCGTTGAACTGCCAATCACGAGAACTTTCTTGGCGCCTTCGAAGTTCGGCTGGCTCTTCACATATTGAACCTGTTCCTCCACGTGTTTTGCACATCCCACAGGGTGGGCTGTCGTACAGATAAAGCCGCGAATCTTCGGTTTAATGACCATTTCCATTATCCTTTCTCGATTGCACCGTGGTGCACCCGTTCGCGACGTCCCAAACTCGCAACTGCCAAGTCCCGACTATAACTGTTCGGGCAGCACGGCTCCGGTTGACCGGGATGCTGGCAGCACAGTTTCCGAAATCATGCTTGGAGAGATGGCCCTCTTGCGGCAGGGGTGTGACATTCGCTAATGGATGGCGGTGCAAAGTGGTGATGTTATGGGCGTGTTACCGCAAATTATACATGAAAAGGGGACATCTCTGCTTGGCAGTCATTTCACGTTGCCAAGTGAGCCCAGTGAGCTGTCCTAGTCAGTTCCCTATACTTGTCAAAACGGGTCATTCTCCTTGCGTAAGTGGATACCTCACCCCATGATGTCCTTCCTCGCGAATACCTGAAAGCTGACAACAAGTGCCAACACGGACCACACTACGAGCACGCCGAGTGAGAAGGAAAAGGTCATGCCTGCGACGGGTGGGGGAGTGCCGTTTAGGTAATTGATGAGTTGCAGGTTGACCACCGGCAGGTACTTGGCCAAGGCCCAGTTGTTTGCCAGAGCTGTCAGCAATGTCCCTGCTATCAGGCCCGCCATCATAATGCCCATGCTTGAAGCGGTAGAACGGACTAGGGTTGAGACCATAAAAGCGAGACTCGCTACTGCCAAGCAGGCGAAGAAGCCGAGGCCGAAGGTCATAATCAGGTATTGCCACTGGGGTAAGGTGTAGATGTGGTTCAAGTTCACCGTGCCGCTCACGCTGCTTTGAAATCCCATCACAACCGGCAGACCAAACCCACCGTACCCAAAAAAGACGCCTGAGACCAGGTAGGAGGTGACGGCGATGGCCAAAAACAGCATGGCCACCAACAAAAACAAGGCGACCAGTTTGCTGGTCAGGATGCGTGTTCGGGACACACCGCGCGTCAGCAACATTTTGATGGTACCGCCGCTCATTTCTGATGACACGATGTCTGAAGCAATGACAATCACGAACAGGGGGATAAGCAGCAGGATGCCCTCGTCCATAAAGCCGTGCATAAAACTCGGCGCCCCGGGCGCGTACGGATTGATGTTGTGCGTGAGTTCGTACTGTGATTCAGCTAACGTCGCTTGAATACCCGCTTTCTCACCAGCAGACAGAAAGGGATTGTGGAGCCGATTGAGCTCATCTGTTATCTGCTGTTGTAACCGTACATGCCAATCGGTGGTTCCCAGTTGCCGGGTAATGACCAGCACCGCTTGATGCTCTGCATAGGAGAACACGGCCATCAAGACGATGAGAATGACGAGAACCACCTGAAAGCGTCGCTTGCGTAACATCTTGATGATCTCGTTTGACACGAGCTGCCAGAACATCACGACTTTTGTCACCGCCTTATTCGGACACTGCGTTCGAATGTTGTTTACTTTGTGGTCTGCAGGAAGAAGTCTTCGAGCGAAATACGACGGCGGGTCACTTCGAATATCTTGCAACCCTGTTGCGGCAGCATGGCTGCGGCTTCCGCAATCATCTCGTCTGACATCGGACAGGACAGAAGTCCCGTCTCAGACTCGATGACCTGCGCGTTGGCACTGTCGCCGAAGGTGCTCAGTACCGTTCTTAGTACTTCCTTTGCTGGTGCAACCGGTTCGACGCGCCAGATGACGTCGCCGGATGCTCCGGATAGTAGTGATTCAATGGCCCCCGTCTGAATGACCGTACCTTCGCGAATGATGGCAACGTGAGAGCACAGCAACTCAACTTCCGACAGCAGATGACTGCTGATAAAGACAGCCAGACCGGTTTTGGCAAGGTCCTGGAGAAACGTGCGCAGTTCACGGATGCCAGCGGGATCGAGCCCATTTGTGGGTTCATCGAGAATCAGCAGTCGCGGATTTCCGAGCAGGGCTTGCGCGATACCAAGGCGCTGCCTCATGCCAAGCGAATATGTACGAACCTTTTCATCCAAGCGGTCTCTTAGGTGGACAAGTTCTGCAACCTCGTCGACGCGATGGACTGCACTTTCGCCCTGCATCCTGGCCAGTTGCAGCAGGTTTTCGCGCCCTGTCAGATAAGGATAGAGGTCTGGATTTTCCACAATACACCCGACCTGTCGCATGGCTTCGAGTGCGTGGGATTGGATGTCGTAACCACCAATTCGCACTTCGCCTGCCGAGGGGCGTATGAGTCCCACCAACATGCGGATGGTCGTCGTTTTCCCAGCCCCGTTGGGGCCGAGAAATCCGAAGACTTGTCCAGGAAATACGCTGAAGGACACATCTTTGACAAGCGTGCGGTTTCTCACACGTTTAGACAGTCCATGAACTGCCAAGACAGGGGTTGTCATCCGTTCCACCTCGAATTTCTGGAAGTCCTCCTTGTATAGTACACTGTCAGTGAGCAGGGAGGAAATCGGCATGAATCAAGACGGGGTGGGGCAGGAACGAGAACAGCAACCAAGCAATGGCAAGCGAAAAGACCGCAGCAGAGTGTCGCGACGCATTATTGGGTCAGCGAGCGGATTGGCCATTCTTGCAGCACTGATTCTTGTTTGCGGATTCGGCTACGCCAGCTACGCTGCATTTGGTGGGACTGTTGGAACCTTGCTGGGTAATGCCACGGGGGCAACCCAAGGTGGTGCCGGGTCTTCAAACCTGCCGTCAACTAAGAGTACACCAAACAGCACTTCTGGCACGACAAACGGTACTCCACAGGGTGGGACAAACGCTCAGGCGTCTTCCGGAACAACGAGCAATTCGGCCGAAAGCAAAGCCGGCCACGGGGGGACACCGACGAACACGGCGGGCGTGCGGGGCAGTTTCTCGGCAACCATAGCACAGTCGAAAACCATCCACCTTGTGGCGTTGGGGGATTCTCTCACTCATGGGCTTGGTGATGCCTCTGGCGAAGGTTATGTCGGAGACGTCACGCATCAGGCTCGTACTGCGGGGTACACGGTCATCCAATCTAATCTCGGCATCGATGGATTGACCTCACAGGGGCTCAAAAGTGAAGTCTCGCAGCCTGCAACCATCAGCCTGTTGCAATCTGCCAATCTCATTCTCATCTCGATTGGCGGGAACGACCTCAATCAGGCAGCGGGCCTGCCGTCGATTCAGACAGCGAGGATTGCCACGGCTCGAGCAGCATTTGAGACAAACTTGCGGGCCATTCTCCAGCAAATTCGGCGAGTCAATCAAAACGCAGCTATCCTTGTCATTGGTCTTTACAACCCGTACGGTGACATTGCTTCCGCAAAGGCACAGACCGACGCGATTGTTGAGACGTGGAACGCGGACGAGCAGACGGTGGTGTCACAGTTTAGCGGTGCTTTGGTGGTTCAGACGTACGATTTGTTCCAGTTTAATCCGACGAAGTACCTATACATCGACCATTTTCATCCCAATCAACTGGGCTATGAGCGAATTGCTGCGAGAGTGTGGCAAGACCTGCAGTCCATACTCTGACGCGAAACCGTTCCTACGCGAGGCTTGCATCTGATTGCTTTTGTCACATATACTGCAGTTAGCGCAAATTGAACGGAGGTATCGAATACTCTACGCCATGGATAATTCCTGTCACGCCGCTTAACAAATCGAGCCGGGTTGCAGTTTCGTTCTGATTGTCCGCAGGAATCTTGTGGACAGTCTCTATGGTGCTGCCGTGGCGAGCGGACAGGATGAAGCAGGTGTGGAGTAAAGATACAGGCAATTGTGACCAGGATGCCACACTCTCGCTCAGATTCCGAAATCAAATGAAAGTTGTGTCCGCATCGCAGGCAGCCACCTGCGATTTTTTGTGCTTTTTGCACAAAGGAGTGATGGCTATGTTGATGCAAAAATCAGCGGTACAATCCCTGAAAGTTGAAGGGGTTCGAAAGGAATGGAACGGAAAGAGTTTGTTTGCTGACGTGTCCTTTGAACTCTTTCTGGGGGAAAAAGTGGCTTTGTTAGGGAAGAACGGGACGGGAAAGACCACGTTGCTGAAAGCGATTATGGGTCACGTGACCCTCGACGAGGGAACAGTCCAGCACATGATACCTCTTGAAGAATGGGGATGGCTGGAACAAGACCTTCACGTGGCTGACAATGTTTCCCTGATTGATTTTGTGAAGTCCGGGAACTTGGAGTTAGCAGATATTGCTCGCGCGTTGTCACAGCTTGAGTCGCAGATGAGCACTTCTGAGGTGACACCTGCAGTCCTTGACAACTACGCGATTCTTCAACAGCAATATGAAGTAAAAGGGGGATACACCTTTGAAACGGAAGTCGAAATGTCGCTGACGCGACTTTTGTTGCAAAAAGCCGTCTGGGATGTTCCTTATGCGGCATTAAGCGGAGGGCAAAAGACGCGTGCACAATTAGCGCGGTTGATGGTCCGACAACCAAAGGGGCTGATTCTCGACGAGCCCACCAACCACTTGGACGCCCAAACCCTGACGTGGTTGGCCGACTGGCTGAAACAGTTCGACGGGACCGTGCTGTTTGTGACGCACGACAGAACCTTGATGGACCGTGTAGCAGATGCCGTGTTGGAACTCAAGCCAGATGGATGCCGACGTCACAAAGGTGGATATAGTCAGTTCAAGGCCGCACGCGAACTGGAGATGCAAACTCAAACGTCGCTGTGGGAAAAGCAGGAACGTGAGCGCCGTGACTTAATGGAGGCCATCCGACGATACCAGCAGTGGTATCAACAGGCTCATGAAGCCGCAGGAGAAAGAAACCCATTTCTGAAGAAGCGCGCCATGAAGAACGCGACAAGGTTTAAGGCGAAGGAGCGAGAACTTCAGCGGCTGGAGAGTCGCTCTGTGGAACGTCCCAGAGAATCGGCTACGGCGATGATAGAGTTTGAGCAAAGACAATTTGAGGCTCGGACCCTTGCTCGTTTGAGGAACGTGCGTGTGACATATCAAGAACGAGTTGTCTTATCAGGGGTGACGCTGGATGTGGAGCGACACCACCGCATTGCTATCCTCGGCCGCAACGGGGCAGGCAAGACAACCCTGCTGCAAACGCTGACGGGAGATGTGGAGGCCGCCGGAGGAGATGTCACGGGCGAAGTGATGCGGCACCCTGAACTGCGCATTGGTTACTTTGAGCAGGAACTCGGGCGTCAGGACATGCAGCAAACGGTGCTTGACACGTTGCTTACTGTGCCTGGGATGACACAGTCGTACGCCCGGACCATCCTGGCTGGGTTCCTGTTTCGTCAGGAGGATGTGTTCAAACCGCTAGGTGTTCTCAGCATGGGCGAGCGTTGTCGTGCGGCTTTTGTGCAGCTGTACCTGTCAGGAGCAAATCTGCTTGTGCTCGATGAGCCGACCAATTACCTTGACGTGGATACCCGCGAGCGGGTCGAGGAGGCACTCCTCGAGTACCCCGGAGCGTTGATACTGGTGACGCACGACATCTATTTGATTCGAAAAGTTGCAAACCGCATCGTGGCGATTGAGGATGGGGAAGTGAGGGTCTTTGACGGATCGTACGATGAATTCGAGCAAAGTCGGATGACTCCCGTCTACCAAGACAGGACGACAGAGAACCGGACTCGGCAGCTTGAACTGTTGTTGGCACAGTTAGTCGGGCAAGACGAGCCTGACACGCCGGAGGAGAAAGCGGCGTTGGTCCGGAAAATTGTCGCGACAAGGCGGGAACTTGATGCGTTGAGGAGTTTGCGGGACGGCAAGTGACAAAGACTGGGGCCCCGCGGAAGCTGTGGGGCCAAGCCCGTCCCTCAGCCCCCATGGTCAGAGTTCCACCGGCTGAACCCGACGATCGAAACCTAGCCGGTCACAGACGACCAGCCTTATAGTCCTCTTGCGCAGAGCCAAGCCAAGATATCGGAGAGAATCTCCTCCCGTTCTGGCTCGTTCAACAATTCGTGATGGCACGGTGGATAGAGTTTGAACGTTTTGTCGGGCGAACTCAGCGTCTCGTGGAACTTGGTTGTCGCGTCGATGGAGACGAGTTTGTCCTGACCGGCCTGCATCGTCAGTACCGGCACGTTAGCCCGCGTGGAATCAGCGACGGAGGCATCCATCGCGTCGAGAAACTCTAGCAGAAACTTGATGCTCAACTTGTGCAAAATGTCTTTGTTGGAACGGTAAAAGTCCCGTATCTCCGCCGATCTCGATACCGCCTCCGGCGCAATCCTGCTCGACTGCTGGAAAGTTGGCCACACGCGCGCAAGCACCCGCGCAAACTTTATCGTTGTGGGAGACACCGGAATGCTTGTTTGCAAGCTTGGCGAACTAAGGACCACGGCTTTCACAGCATCGGGGAGTCGCCTTGTCTGCGTGTATCGTACAATGATGAGTCCGCCCATGCTGTGACCAAACAATATGATGGGCTTTCCAGGATACTTTGTCTGCGCGTTGGTGAGCAATCCGTCCACGGCGTCGAGAAATTCATGAAAGTTATTAATGTGCCCTCGCGGTTGCGCATGGGGTCCGTGACCCGGGAGGTCACGCGAGATGACCGCGTACCCGTTCTCGACAAATTGGGTTGCCACCCAGTCGTACCGCATGCAGAATTCGCCAAGTCCGTGGACTAATGCCACCACGGCACGAGGGTTCTCACGCGGCCAGTGTTGGTGGAGGCTTTCGCTCAAGAGAAATCACATCCTGTCCGAAATCGTCTTTACGAAAACATACGCTGACGGATTGTCTCGATTCTGTCGTTAGATTTTTTGGATGTTCCGTTCAGTGATGTCTTGTTTTTAATCTCTAGTTTTTCGATAAGCTGTCTCAAAATTCCTTTGCGGGTGCATTTGTCGCACCAGGCAAAATCTGCATTATAATTCAAGAGAGGTGATGGACAATGACAATCAATCTTAAAGACAAAGCGGGTCGCGGCATTGCTCCGGCTGCATTTATCTCCGGTATGACGAAAAACCAGGAAACCTTTCTTGGATGGTATAATGCGTTCTCTTGGACAAATCCTGAAGATGAAGCGTACTTCGCTTCCGCATTACAGGGCACAAGCGGCCTCCGTTGTGCCATTATCGCTGCCGATTGGTGCGGTGATGTCGTACGGAATGTCCCGGTGGTCCTTCGTGTCATGGAAAAAGCGCAGATTCCAACTGAAATCTACATTATGGAAGAGCATCTCGACTTTATTGATGCATTTCTGACGTTTGGCGGCCGTTCCATTCCGGTGGTGCTGATTCTCGATGAAAACGGGACGGTTCGTGGCAAATGGGGCCCTCGGCCAAGTTACGTCCAGGAGCCGATGGTGTCTTTCAAGACCCATTACAAGGACAAGAATCATCCGGAATATCAAGACAAGATGCGTGAGACATATGCCGAAATTCATAAACGCTACGGTGAAGGTACGGCATATCAAGCTTTGATTGTGGAGGAACTGAAAGGTTTGTTCGCCTCGATGTGAGTACCTGATGTCGAAATCAGTAATCCGTTGGCGATGTCAGGAACCCGTTGGCGCTCCTTGCTGTTTCGCCGGACGGGGTTTTCGCGTAGAATTGCCGTAAGAGATACGCCGACGGACGGCACAGGGAAGGAGGGCTTCGCATCTCACCATCATCGACCACCCCAAAGCAGCATGGCGGAGGGCACGCACACGACCACCATCATCATCACGGTGAGACCGACATCTTTCACACCCATGCTCCAGCCAATCGGATGAAGCGGGCGTTTTTACTCACACTTGTGATTTTGGCCGCGGAAGTGACAGGTGGCGTTTTTTCGCACAGTCTTGCACTTTTGTCGGATGCGGGGCATGTCGTGACGGATGTCGCGGCCATCGGGTTGTCCTGGTACGCCCTCAAACAGTCGGAGAAACCGTCGAATTCGAACATGACATTTGGTTATCTCCGGTCAGGCATCCTTGCAGCCCTCGCCAACGGGTTGGCACTGATGTTGATTACGGTGTGGATTTTGTTTGAAGCCTATCGCAGGTTCTCACACCCTGTACCCGTCCATGGTGTCTGGATGTTTGCAAGTGCAGCGGTGGGACTTGGCTTAAACCTGTATCTCGGTCTTGGCATGCGTCATGATGAGGACCTGAATGTCAGGAGTGCGGTTTTGCACATGCTCGGGGATGCGGCCGCTTCAGCAGGTGTGATTATCGCAGGAGTGTTGATTTTGTTGACGCACTGGTACGTGGCCGATCCGATACTGAGCGTTCTGATTGCCCTCCTCATCGCTTCGGGGGCGTGGCGCATTGTGCATCAGACGGTTCTTATTCTGATGGAGGGCACACCGCGGGGAGTAGACTTCAGTGAAGTGGTCAAGACCATCAAATCCGTTTCCTGTGTGAGAGATGTTCATGACGTTCACATCTGGACAATCGCCAGCGGTCGAAATGCACTGTCGTGTCATATCGTGGTTGACGGCGAGATGTCGGTACACAGTACACAGACGTTGCTTCGTGACATCGAGCACCGCCTCGTGCACATGGGTATCGGCCACGTCACTGTGCAGACGGAAGACCCAGAACATCCCCATGAGGGCGGAGAATTATGCTGCCAGCCAGAAAGCCTGCCGAAAGCTCACAGCCATTGAGAAAAACGACCTGCTGAATCTAGCCTGACACACATGGTCTAACACAACGGTTGGTCAAAATGTCTTGACCAACCGTTTTTTGACGTGTAATTTGTAAATATAATTTCCTGGTAGAAAATATAGTTTCAAACAGGCCCTTTTGTGACTCTGAGTGTGAGCGAGGCGAGGATGATGAAGTTTCCGAATCGGATGGAGCAACTTCGCAGTGCGAGCGGGTACACCAGAGAAGAATTAGCACAGTTGTGCGGTGTCACCCGACAGGCGATTGGATTGATGGAAGCGGGGAAGGTTTCGCCGAGCACGGTTGTTGCGCTGCGTCTGGCCAGAGCATTGAAGACGACGGTGGAAGAAATTTTTCACGATCCGCTTGAAGAATCTCTCGTGGACGTTAGCGTTCACGACACGCTTGCGCCGGAAGTCGGAAGTGATTTTGCATCGAGTCCCTCGATACCCCTGCGTGCCTTTGTGGGTAGTGTGAACGGCAATGTTTTGGCAAGGCCAGCGACAGACGCGGCTCTGGCCAACGTGATGCGACCCGCTGACGCGATGGTAGAGCCGGTCGGGCAATACCCTGGGAAAGGGCGACTCACATGGTTTCAGGGTTCAGAGGATCCATTGCAGACACTGTTTGTATCGGGCTGCGATGCGGGTCTTGGCCTGCTTACCGGATATTTGTCAAAACTGAACCACGGCATTCAGGGTGTTTGGTTTGAAGTTCCAAATTCGGCTGCTTTGCGGGAACTGGCACGCGGCCACACGCACGTGGCGGCAGTTCACGAGCGTGAACATCTGACACCTGACCTCCGCAGCAAGGACAAATCTGCGTTTGTTGGGGCAGAACACCTGACGGGTGGGTCTGCCATCGCACCAAGATTGGCTTCAACGGGTGCACCACAAGGGGTGTCCGCATCTGCTTCAGGTGTTGCACCAGGTACAGTATCCGGATCTGCCTTAGGAGATATGCTGCGCATCACCTTTGCACAAGCGGAAATTGGATGGATGGTGCGAAAGGGCGACAGACAGCGATTCGCAGGCGCTGACAGTCTTCGCGGTGGACAGTGGAATATCGTAAATCGCCCTGTGGGTGCCGGAGTGCGGACTGTGTTCGACGAGCTGTTGAAGTCTTCCGGTGTTCAGGCGAGTGAGGTGAAGGGATACTCTGTCGAAGTTCGAGGACATCTTGCCGTGGCCGAAGCTGTCGCACAAGGGTTGGCAGATACCGGACTCGGACACGCGGGGGCGGCAGCACTATTTGGCCTCGACTTCATTCCGGTTCAACGCGAAACCTGTACGTTGATGATGCCGACAACATACCTTAGCCACCCAGGGGTCCAGAGTATGCTGCAGACCCTAAATTCAGATAGGTTTCGAACTGAACTGCAGCGGTTTGGCCCTTATGACGTCTCACACACAGGGACGAGTAGCAGTTGACGAACTGACGAACTGGCGGACAAGTCTTAGCCACCTGATGACTTCAGTTCGAGGACAGATTTTACATACGGGGAGGACGAGCCGTTGATAAAGAAAGCATCTTTGATCCGTTTTGCGCTTGCTGTGTCTGTACTTGGTGCCATCTCTGGGTGTGGGCAGAACACTACACAGAACAATGCCGCTGGTACTACCGGCAACACGTCAAGTAATGGGGCAATTCAGTCAACAGGCGGCTCAACTGGCAATCATACAACGAGTGTACGGACGGCGCAGACAACCAATCTGTCTGTCTTGTATGCCGGATCGATGACGAAAGTCATGGAACAAAAGATTGGACCACAGGCAGACAGCGCTTTGGGAATCCACTTCCAAGGAGAAGGGAAAGGCTCAACCGCGTTGGCTCAAATGATGCGCTCCGGACTGCGGACGCCAGATGTGTTCATCAGTGCGGCGCCAAGCGCTAATAACCTATTGATGGGTGCGAGCAACCACAACTTGGTCAAATGGTATTTGGCCCTGGCGCAGGACCAGCTCGTGATTGCCTACTCACCAAAGAGTAAGTTTGCAGGGCAACTGCAGCAGGCAGCAAAGGGCGCGCTGCCATGGTATAAGGTCATGGAAGAACCAGGTTTCCGATTTGGTAGAACGGATCCTCTGCTTGACCCGAAGGGCGAGAGCACCATTTTCATGTTTAAGCTGGCTGAGACGTATTACCATCAGCCGGATTTGTTCTCGCAGATTCTCAAGTCGAACGAAAATCCGAGTCAGGTGTTCCCCGAAGAATCGCTGCTTTCACAGCTGACGACCGGACAAGTGGATGCCATTATCGCCTACAAGCATGAGGCTGTGGAGTGGAATGTTCCGTACATCACTTTACCGGACGCGATTAATCTGGGAAATGCGAATGACGCGGCAGCCTACGCGAAAGCCACGATTACTGAGAAAAATGGTAAGGTAAAGCATGGCACTCCAATTTTGTTCACGATTACGGTTCCGACGAATGCCCTTCATCCGAGCGCAGGGACGGCATTTGCGCGCTACCTGATTTCGGGGCCGGGGCATGAAATACTGATGAAGGACGGCTTTACAAGCATTGGAGCGTATTTCGGAGGCAGCAAGGCGGCAGTGCCGAGCAGCCTTCAAAATCTCATTCAAGGGCAGTTGAAATAACAGCGATGATGTCACACCGCATCATGCCGACGGTTCTCGTTCTCTTGGCACTCATGCCGTTTATCTATATTGCGGCACCTTTGTTGCACATGTTTGCGAGTGTCAAGGGAACGGATATCGTCGCGAGTTTATCCAATCAAGAGATGATAAGGGCGCTCGGTACGTCCGTCTTGTCTGCAGCGATAACCACACTGTTGGCCTTATTGTTTGGGCTGCCGACAGCGTTTTTGCTTGCCCTGAAACGGTTCCCTGGCAGACGGCTCTTGGAAGCCTTACTGTTACTCCCGATGCTGCTTCCACCTGTAGTCGGAGGGATTGGACAACTTAATCTGTACGGACCAAACACGGGGATTGGAGCGCTGTTTGCGGGACACGGCATAACACTCACGAATTCCGTCATTGGTATCGTGCTGGCCCAAACCTATATTACCAGCCCATTTATGATCTTGGCGGCTCAGGCCGGTTTCGAAGAGGTACCGAAAGAACTGCATGAGGCAACTCGGGTGCTCGGGGGCGGAATGTGGAACATTTTTTGGAACGTCAGTCTTCCGCTCACACGGGCTGCCATTGGTGCTGGAGTGTTGCTCACGTTTGCGCGTGCGATTGGCGAGTTTGGTGCAACGATGATTGTGTCGTACCATCCATATACACTGCCCGTCGATATCTGGGTACAGTTTACGTCTGGCGGGATGAACCAAATCATCCCCATCGCGATAGTTGTCGCCGTGTTTGCTCTGCTCGTAGCGCTCACGTCCTCGTTGGGCCGCAGAAAACATTAGACCGGCGAGACACATTGAGCCGCAACGAGCCGCAACGAGCCGCAACGAGAGCTCTCGGGTACTCATTATTCTAGTTCTCGCATACAACCCACACCCAACCCAACCCAACCCAACCCAACCCAACCCAACCCAACCCAACCCAACCCAACCCAACCCAACCCATCCCATCCCATCCCATCCCATCCCACATTCCAGCTCGCGCACACAACCACATACTCAGCCACGGATACTCGAGAAGGCTTCCACACATGAATTGAGCCGAGTTGATTGCCACCAGCCTGCCTGCCCTCGGACTAGTCCGTCTAATCGGAGTGGTAGTCCTGAAAGACTATCGACAAATAGGTGTGATGTGCCTGCTTCCGGATAGTCGGTGTGTTGCAAGATGTAACTGGACAGTCATTTGGGAATTCTTCCGGAATATCGATTCTTGTCGGATGTTTTGTCAGGAGGGCTTTCAATGAATTCCAATCTTGGTCCTCGGGAGAGGCGTATAAAGCGTGGTTCCATCCCTAAACGACCCGGTGAAGGTCCCCCATCGATTCAACTTGCAAACCGACATTTGACAGTGTGGGTCCTTTCAATCGTGACCCTCATCGGATTGTTTGTGGTGAACATCATGGGATTTCTGGATACGGAGACCGGATCGGCCTTGGGATGCGGTCGGGAATGGCCACTTTGCAATAACAGCGTCGTGCCAAGTTCATGGAACCTGCAGACCATCATCGAGTTTGGCCACCGCGCAATTGTTGGCGGAGTTAGCCTCCTCCTCATTGCTGCCGCCATCGCAGCGTGGCGGGCTTACGGCAAGCGCTGGCTTGAAGTGAAAATATTCGTCACTGTTGCGGTCGGATTCGTGGCCATTGAAGCGTTTCTTGGGGCGATGGGTGTATTGTTTTCCGATCCGCCGCTCATCCTCGCCGTCCACCTCGGAGTATCTCTGATGGCCTTGAACGGTGTGTTTCTGTTGACCATTGTCATCGGGCAGATTCGTCGAACGGACAAGGCGGGCGGTGGACGGCTGCGGCCAGACCCCGACAGTGCGCCGAGGGGCTTTCGGAAATTGGCATGGTTCAGCTTTGTCTACACATTTTTTGCACTGTATTACGGGGCATACGTCGCGAACAGCGGTGCGGGCGGCGCGTTCCAGGGTTGGCCGTTTCCAACCGAATCGTACGCGAAGTACGGGCGCTTCTTCATTCTTGATGTCGCCCATCGTTCTGTGGCCCTTGGCTTGCTCGTCCTTTGTGTCGCACTCTTTGTCCTCGCTTATCGTGGGAGGAGCGTACGCAGAGACCTCTTTACGGGAGCGACGGCTGCACTGATTTTGGTCTGTATGCAGGCCGTGAGCGGTGGCATTTTGGTGGCAACGAAGCTCAGTATTCCAGCATTTCTTCTTCATGTCACGATAGTTTCGGGGTTGTTTGCGACGCTCGCTTACCTGAGTGTTCAAGTGCTCCCGGAGCCGCGCGGCCGACGTATAGCCGCAAACGCATAGCTGAGTTGCGAGCGTCTCGTTGAGCCGCAAGGGGTCGTCGGGCGACTCGCGTGTTGTCGAGCCGCAGGGGGGCGTCGAGCCACTCGCGTGTTGTCGAGGAAATCGACTCCATTCCACTCAATCGGATAACGCGCCAGGAGCGCGTTATTTCCTCCTTAGGTCTGGCGGTCAAGGAATAGCGCGCTGTGGAAGCGTTAAGTGCCGAAGATGGATGAATAGCGCGTTGTGGACGCGCTATTCCTATGCTTCGAAGGGGTTTTAGGTGATAACGCGCCAGGAGGGCGTTATTTCCGTCTCCTTAGGTCTGGCGGTCAGGGAATAGCGCGCGGCCGAAGCGTTAAGTGCCGAAGATGGATGAATAGCGCGTTGTGAACGCGCTATTCCTATGCTTTGAAGTGGATATAGGTGATAACGCGCTCTCTTAGAGATGCACGACGGCTGTCGTCACCCAGCCGAGCCCGTACGCCACGACGCCGACAATAATACCCGCCATCGTCATCTCTGCGCCGCTGGCCCACCAAGACCGAGCGGTTAGAGCACTCTTCGCGGCACCGACAGCAAAGTGGGCTACGATACTAACAATCGCCGCAGCAATCATTGCTGAAAGGCCGGTCATGAAGAAGAGAGGTATCAGCGGGACAATGCCACCGACAAGTGTCGATAGACTGCCAATCATCGCTGACTTCCAATGGTTTCCTGCCGATTCTTCTTGAAAGCCGAGTTCCTCTTGCGCCATTGCCTGAACAAACTTGTCCTCATCTTTGGCTATGCGCCGGGCGATCTCGTTTGCCTGCTCCTCACTAAATCCCTTCAGTTGGTACAAAAGTGAGAGTTCCTCGATCTCGTGTTCAGGATCTTCCCTAATCTCACGCCGCTCGTGCTCAAGCTCTTGGTGGCGTAACTCACTCTGAGATTTCGTTGCCAGCCAAGCGCCAGCTCCCATAGATAGGGTGCTTGCCAGCGCGCCGAAAAAACCACTGACCAATATAGAATGGGTATTGTTCGTGAACCCAGCTACACCTGCAATGATGCCGAAGATGGCGCCGAGTCCGTCGTTCACTCCATAAATGGCGTCACCTATCCACCCGGAACTATTTGTCTTGTGCCAGCGCTCCTGTCCCCAAACGTGCTCTAGGCGCTGCAATGTTGTGTGCGGTGCATGTGTCATACTCATGAAACGTCATCTCCTTTCATCTGTACGATTAACGAAACCTAGTTATTATGCCGTCCACGATCCATTGTCACGGCTGAACCTTCGTGACCGCTGAGCCTCTGTCACTGGCGAAACGTCGCCCACCACGAAGCACAACGTCTTCATCCACGCATGGATTATCGGGTTCGAAAATCAGATTAGTCAACAAAAAATGTCAAGTTATCCATGGGTATTCCGGGGTGTTTGGTTCAACTAAGTCCTGCTGTAAGTGTATACTTACAACTGGTGGTAGGCTCTATACGCGACGGGGGGTAGGTTCTATATTCGACCGTTGCACATCTTTGCGATAAGAAGGACAATCTAGAGTGGAACTGTCAGTGCAGTCTTCGAAGCTGGACATAGCAGTGGTTTGAAGCTGGACATAGCAGAATAGCAGTGGTTCGAAGTAAAGACGTCGCAGTGGTTCAAAGTTGAGAATGTAGCAGGAGGAGTCGTAACGCATGGAATCAATTGATGCAAAGTACTGTAAGGACTCGCGCTGTGTGAAAATCAGCCGGGTATTCCCCACGGATCTAAATGATCATAATACGATGTTTGGCGGCAAGTTGATGGCCTATATCGATGACATTGCTTCAATCTCTGCTGCTCGTCACTGCCGAACAGAAACGGTGACAGCTTCGACAGACTCAGTCGATTTTCTCTGCCCGATTCCACAGTCGTGCTCTGTCTGCCTGACGTCGTACGTCACTTGGACAGGGCATAGTTCGATGGAGGTATTCGTCAAGGTCATTATCGAAGATTTGCGGACTGGAGACCGGAAAATCGCTGCGACTGCCTTTCTTACATTTGTGGCCCTTGATGACGATGGGAAGCCGGTAACAGTACCAAGGGTTGTACCGGAGACGGATGAGGAACAGAAACTGTTTGACACTGCACCAGCGCGAGCAGATAGGCGCAAGCGTCATCGGGTGGAAAGTAAGGACCTGGCGGCTCACCTGACCATCGACAAGTTTTGGAACATGCAGGCATAAAGACCCTTGACCTTGTTATCAGCGGCACAAAGACTTCATTTTACCTATTGAGTATGTCGTTCTGGTAGAGTAAGAGTAAAGAGTAGCAAGATGGTTCTGATTTTTTGGATTCGGATAAAGGAGGAAGGTACATGTCTGCGATGAAATATCGGCGCCTTGGTCGATCCGGTGTTAAGGTCAGCGAAATCAGCCTCGGATCGTGGCTTACATATGGCGGATCTGTCGAGGAACAGACGGCTATTTCCTGTATCGACAGGGCCTATGAGCTTGGCGTTAACTTTTTTGACACCGCGAACGTTTATCGACGCGGCGAAGCGGAAAAAGTAGTGGGCAAGGCTTTGGCAAGGTATCCGCGGGAATCATTCGTACTTGCAACCAAGGGATTTGGGCAAATGGGGGACGGCCCGAATGATCGTGGGCTGTCCCGTAAGCATATTTTTGAACAGGTACATGCTTCGTTAAAACGTCTGGACGTTGACTATATTGATTTGTGGCAGTGTCATCGCTATGACACAGAAACCCCGCTGGATGAGACACTGCGGGCGATTGATGATCTCATCCGGCAGGGAAAAATCCTCTACGCTGGTGTGAGTGAGTGGAGCCCCGTTCAAATTTCTGATGCACTTCATATTGCGGACAAGTTTCTGCTCCAACGGATAGTGTCAAACCAGCCTCAGTACAGTATGCTGCAACGCTACATTGAGAAGGACATTATTCCGCTTTGTGAGCGAGAAGGAATTGGTCAAGTGGTGTGGTCACCGCTCGCCCAAGGCGTCCTCACAGGCAAGTATCGTCCAGGGGCTGGTTTGCCGGAAGGTTCTCGAGCGGTGCATCCGTCAACGAGTCAAGCCATCTCTGGGCTGTTAACAGAGGACAACTTAGTGAGGGTCGAGAAACTGCGCAGTATTGCGGCAGAAAAAGACTGTACGTTAGCCCAATTGGCTCTGGCTTGGGTACTGCGTCAACCGAATGTGTCGTCTGCGATTATCGGTGCTTCACGACCGGAACAAGTGGAAGACAACGTTGCTGCTGTGGACGTTTTGTTGACGGACAAGGATGTTCTCGCAATTGAAGAAAGTTTAGCGTGACCACGCAGCGAAGTTACGGTCTTATTATTGGCGCCAATTCTAGCAGGATGGGAAGGGGTTTGTGAGATGGCTGAGAGACTGAAGCGCACACAGGTACAGGAGCAAGAAACATGGGACCTATTCGACCTATTTGAAAACACAGCAGCCTGGGAACAGGAGCTGGGGGCCATCCGAGAGTCATTTGGCACCGTCGTACAATACCAGGGACATTTGGCTGAGAGTGCGGACGTGGTTTGCGAATGTCTGGATGCGAGAGAAGCGCTGGCAATTCGGTTCACGAGAGTCAATACGTACGCAAGTCTGAAGTTCTCGGAGGACGGATCGGACCCAGTGAACCAAACGAATTCGGACCGTGTTGCGGCACTCGGTGGGGAGCTGAACGCAGCAACGTCGTTCGTTGACTCTGAACTTCTAGACCTGCCCGCAGGCACGATTGAAAGCTACCTGGATTCCTATCCGGGGCTGGCCGAACATCGCAACTACCTTGAGCAGCTTGCGGAGTACAAACCATACCGTCTCTCTCCTGACACCGAAGCAGCGCTTGCTGCGCTCGGCCCGGTTCATGCGGCGCCTTACTCAATTTATCAACGCAGCAAATCGTCGGACATGCAGTTTGATGCTGTTGTTGACGATAATGGCCATGAACACACCATGTCTGCCGCGCTGTATGAAGACAAATTTGAGCAGTCTTCAGACACGAACCTTCGCCGCGCCGCGTTCCGCTCCTTTGCGAAGACCCTCGGGCAGTATCAAAATACGATTGCTGCTGCGTACGGGGCTGAAGTCAAACGACAAGTCACGCTGTCGCGACTGCGCGGCTATTCGTCCGTAACGGATATGCTGTTGCAACCGCAGCAGGTTCCGGCGGATCTGTACCACAACATATTGGATGTGATTCAGCGAGACCTGGCTCCGCACATGCGCCGACTTGCACGCTTGCGGCAACGGGTCCTCGGCCTTGATAAAATGCTGCACTGTGACCTAAAGGCGCCGCTCGATCCGGCGTTCCAACCCCAAACCACTTTTGAACAGGCCTCTGAGACGATACTCGGAGCGCTCTCAGTGCTCGGGGATGAATACACCGACATCATTCGCAAGGGGTTAACGAGTCGCTGGGTCGATCTCGCTGACAACATCGGCAAATCAACAGGCGCCTTCTGCTCTAGTCCGTATGGGGTTCATCCCTACATTTTGATAACCTGGACAGACAACATGCGCAGCACCTTTGTCCTCGCACACGAACTTGGACACGCGGGTCATTTTTCACTGGCACAAATGAACCAGCGTTACGTGAACACGCGACCGTCCATGACCTTTGTGGAAGCACCATCAACGATGAACGAAATGTTGCTTGGACGATATATTCTTGACCGATCCGATGATGCAAAAATGCGTCGCTGGGTAATCATGCAACTACTCGGTACCTACTACCATAATTATGTGACTCATCTACTTGAGGGTGAACTGCAGCGTCGCGTGTACAAACTCGCTGACGCAGGTACGCCGATGACGGCAACCTTGTTGTCGGACCTAAAGGGTAGTGTGCTGTCAGAGTTCTGGGGCGATGCCGTCGAGATTGATGATGCAGCCAAGTTGACCTGGATGCGCCAGCCGCACTATTACATGGGGCTGTATCCCTACACCTATTCCGTCGGTCTCACGGTGTCTACTCTGGCGTCGCAACGCATTTTCTCAGAGGGTCAACCTGCAGTAAACGACTGGCTGCGGGTCCTCAAAGCAGGAGGCACGATGAAACCGCTCGAACTGATGAAGGCGGCAGGTGTTGACATGTCCACCCCGGAACCCATCGAGCGAGCCGTGGCGTATGTTGGAACCCTTGTTGACGAGTTGGAGAAGAGCTTTATCTAGTGAGAACCTTGGCACCGAATGTAGTGAGCAATTGCGGGGGACCGCATTGGCTGGGAACTGCTGGGGACCGCATGGGCGGGGACTGCGGGGAAATGCGGGGGAAGGCATTGGCTAGGAACTGCGAGCAACTACGGGGAAGGCATTGGCTGGGAACTGATAGGAACCGCATGGGCGGCGACTGCGGGGACTAGCATGCGGCAGTTGCTGCATGCCGCAACGGGACACGCATGTATAGGTTGTAACGGCATACCAAATAAAAAAGCCGAGAGGTGACACAAATGGAATACAACCAGCAAATGAAGAATCGTTTGCGTCGGATTGAAGGGCAAATTCGCGGTGTGATTGGAATGATGGAGCAGGACAAAGAATGCAAAGACGTTGTCAATCAACTGTCTGCGATTCGCTCCGCAGTCGACAGAGTCATCCTGTATGTCATCGGCGACAATATGGAACGTTGCATCCGGGATGAACTGCAAAGCGGGCAAAACTCTGACTCTGTGATTCAAGAGGCCATCGACCTTTTGATGAAGAGCCGTTAAGGCATCGTTTGGGGTCGACACGCAGTCAAGGCATCGTTTTGGGGCACTAACTTTTAGTTTGAGACCCTGAAAGAGATAGCGTATCATGTGACAGGGAAGGTGATAGTGTGGGACCGATAGATAAGGCTGGAGTGCAGTCTGCAATTGAGAAGTTTGTTGGTCAAGATGTGTATTTACACTTGGAAACCACGAATGGTGCATATGCCGCACACCGTGGAGATAACGCGATGGCCGTCTGCGCGTATATTCGCAATGGAAAAATCCGATTTGAACGCGGGTCGATTCAGGGCGATGGACCATACCGTGTAGGCCTCAAGATGGACGGAGGCTGGACGTACGCGGAAGGGCTCACTGACTGGGAGATTGACGCGGAAGGCCGCCTGCTGCTGGCAGGAAACGATAGCGAAGGTCGACTGGCGGTTGCTCTTGAACTGAGCACGTCTCCGTTCCCAATGTGACATCGAGGGGCGCCCGTGGTTAGCGCTTGCGATGGGGTCAACGGATCGTGGCACCCCAAGTGGTTTGTTTGGTCTGAAAAAACCTGCTGGAGCTTGGGGCTTTATCAGGCAAACAGGGCAGTGAAACTTTAATATCAGGCAAACGCGCCAATGGAAGCTCAATATCAGGCAAACGTGCCAATGGAAGTTCAATAGCAGGCAACGCGCCGACGAAAGTTCAATGGAGAGGAATGGCGTCATGGAGAGACATGTACTGGCAGTGTATCCACACCCTGATGATGAGTCTTTCGGAAAAGCTGGAACACTGGCGCTTTACACGAAGTCCGGGACGCCTGTTACCCTGATTTGTGGAACGCTGGGTCAGATGGGCCGGAACATGGGCAAACCTTTTTTTGCAAACCGCGAGACTCTTCCGGCTCTACGCGAACAAGAACTTCGCGACGCGTGCGAGGTTCTTGGAATCGAGGATTTGCGCTTGTTGCGCCTGCGTGACAAGACTTTGGAGTTTGAGGACCCTGAAATCCTCGCTGATGCGATTGAAAACGTGATAAGTGAAGTAAAACCTTCGCTCGTCATCACTTATTATCCGAGGCATGGTGTGCATCCGGATCATAATGCGATGTCCGCTGCAACGGTACGCGCCATCAAGCGGATGAAGATGGAAGAAAGGCCGGTGCTCTGGGGCTCTGCTGTGACAAAGAACGCGCGCGAAGAGCTTGGCGCTCCCGACGTGGTGAACGACGTCTCTGGCGTGTTCGAAACGAAACTTGGGGCGATAAAGGCGCACAAGTCTCAGTCCCAAGCGATGCTCGAGGGATTTGAGCAACGGATGCAGACAGATGCGGAATTCAAGGCCGAATATGTGAAAAACATGACTCAAGAAGCCTATTGGATTGTGCCGATTGAGTAATAGGGGAAGAAGACCGGGAAACATCCCCGTTATCCGTCATGACAATGCGCTCGCAATCCGCATGGGGTTGCGGGCGCATTTTCTATAACGGCCAACCTCCATATACTCCCTATAATCAATAGATTCCTACGATTGCTGGCCACGTTGCGTTTTGTCAGGTTTGTACTTCGCGATTTTGGATTCACGCGAGAGGAGCATGTCACGTGATGCAAGATGGTTCCGGTGTTCCCGTTGAAACGAATGAACGGCTACGCTGCGGTTGGGTAAATGAGGACGAGTTGTATATCCGCTATCACGATGAAGAGTGGGGTGTGCCGGTCTACGATGATGCGAAACTGTTCGAGTTTCTCATTCTTGAAGGGGCACAGGCTGGGTTAAGTTGGTACACCATTTTAAAGAAGCGTGAAAACTATCGGGCGGCTTTTGATGGGTTTGATTTTGAGCGGATGGCGGCATACACCGAGTCAGATGTCGAACGGCTGCTGAGTGATGCTGGAATTGTACGGAATCGCTTAAAGGTGACATCGGCCATTGATAACGCGCGGGCGGCGTTGCGGGTCTGCGACGAGTTCGGATCGTTGCGGGCATATTTTTGGGGGTTTGTAGACGGCGAACCTGTCATGAACAACTGGGCATCTCTCCGTGAGGTGCCAGCGCAAACTGATTTAGCGGAGCGTCTCAGCCGTGACCTGCGCAAACGTGGCTTCCGCTTCGTCGGACCGACCATTTGCTACTCGTTCTTGCAGGCTACAGGCATGGTGATGGATCACGTTACTTCATGCTTCCGGCACGCAGATCTGACTGCGGGGCGCACCGAGGTGTGAGGCGGAAGGAGTGCGGCGGAAGATGTGAGGCCACGACCTGGGTTTTGGTCGGTAATTCGTAAATAACGCGCTCTGAGCGCGTTATTACCGAATGAATCTATAGTGCCGGCAAGAAATTGCGCGCTGTGGAAGCGCTATGTCCACACCTTGAGTCAATAACGATGTGTGAACGTGCTATTTTGATGAGTTTCAGCCAATAACGCGCTACGAGCGCGTTATTTCCACTTGAACGTGTTTCGGGTAGGGCGAATAACGCGTCCCGGGCTCGCTATTGGCGACCCGACGGAGCCAAACGGGGGATGAGTTTCCAATGTTTTCCTTTAGCTGTCCTTTATCCTCGGCTAATTGGATAATATTTTCCACATACTAGAAACTGATGTCCGTAGAGCTGGGGTACCGGGTCCCGAGTAGAGAACAAGAGTATCCTTACGTGCCAAATCGTGGGGGTATCCTCTCATCCGTAGGGAACAAAAGCATCGTTACGGTGCGAGGGTGGGGGGTATCGGATCGGCCGTAGGGTACATCATGATAGTTAGCGTATTTGATATACCCCTAGGGGTAGACGAATAAGGATATCGAAGGTAGCGCTATTTTGTGAACATACGCCCGGGGGTTCACATCTAAGGATAAAAATGATATCTACATTTTTGCGTACACCCCATGGGGTTTACCTCATAAGGATACATTTGATATCTAGATCGAACCCCGAACCCCGAACCCCGAACCCCGAACCCCGAACCCCGAACCCCGAACCCCGAACCCCGAACCCCGAACCCCGAACCCCGAACCCCGAACCCCGAACCCCGAACCCCGAACCCCGAACCCCGAACGGCGACTGCCATAAAATCCGCAACTATCGACGTGCCACTGGATAACCGCAAATCAAGCAAGTTCAACCCCTAAATCAGCGGCCTGCTTGGTCACACCCACGTTAGGTAGCATTTCCCGGGAACATATTCCGCTAATTTTTGGCGCCTTGCCTCGTCGTACCTGGTCTGAGACGCTACTTATGGAGACTTAGGAGTCCCGGCCAATATTGCTCACGCAATTGTGTCCACAAGGATGTAATCGGCGATGTAATGGACGATGTAATGTTGGTCCAGTTATTAAACACTTCGATCCACCTTATAAATTTCAGACTGAATAAATTTCAGACTGAACGTTTGACTTACGTAGTTGCCGCGCATGATACAAACGTCAACGGATGGCACATCACAGGTTACCCAAAAGGAATGCGGACGGGATAGGTATCGCTGAGTAAACGGTAAGCTCGCAAAACAGTTGCCAGCCAGCCTATGTGTGGCGGCGGGCGGCGGCCTTTTTTGTGTCTGGCGCGCCATGCCATGGGCAGCGGTCGATGCCGTGCCGTGGCCCGTATCGCACTGTGGGCCTGGGCCTCAGGTTCCGTCGGCGGCTGGCTTGCCCGGCTGCAACTTTGGCTGCTCTAGATGTCGCCCCCTGTGCAGAAGCCTCGTGGGGACTATTTCCGGTGTGACTGTGACCTGGGGGTTCTGGGGGCTAAGCCGGGGACTTGTTCCGGTGTGACTGTGACCTGGGGGTTCTGGGGGCTAAGCCGCGGAGTTGTTCCGGTGTGGCTGTGACCTGGGGGTACTGGGGGCTAAGCCGCGGAGTTGTTCCGGTGTGGCTGTGACTAGGGGCTTGGGCCGCGGGGGAGACTGGTTGCGGCCAAGTCCCATTATGGACGCGCTCCACCTAAGGCTGGCCGTGTGGCTGTCAGACTGTGCACGTTGACATGGAAGAGGTGAATTCTATGGTGAACTCTGTGGAGAGCTCCAAAATGAACTCCGATGCGAACGCTAAAACGAACTCCGATGTGAACTCTGTGGAGAACTCTAAAATGAGCTCCGACGTGAGCTCAAAAGCGAACTCTGTCACGAGCTCCAAAGCGGGCTCTAACGTTAACTCTAGTTCTGACACGAATTCCAAGGCGAGTTCAGTGGAGAATGTGCTTGAGGTTAAAAACCTGGAGATACAATTTCAGATTCATGAAAAATACTATTCGGCCGTCAAGGATGTCGATTTTTTCATCCGCCAAGGGGAAACGCTGGGCCTCGTCGGGGAATCCGGCTGCGGCAAGAGTGTTACCTCCTTAGCCATCATGCGCTTATTGCAAGATTCCGCTAAGGTGTCTGGCACTGTGCTCTATAACGGGCGGGACCTTCTCAAGCTCCCGGAGTCGAAGATGCGGGGTATTCGTGGAAACGAGATCAGCATGATCTTTCAGGAACCGATGACATCTCTGAACCCTGTGCATCGCATCGGTCGCCAAATCGGTGAAAGCCTGATGCTTCACAAAGGCATGAGTGCCAGGCGCGCGAGGCAAGAAGCGATTGAACTGCTTCGCAAAGTGGGCATCCCGAGAGCTGATGAAGTCGTCGACGACTATCCTCACCAATTTTCGGGCGGTATGCGACAGCGCGTCATGATTGCCATAGCGATGGCGTGTGAGCCGAAACTGCTGATAGCTGACGAGCCGACGACGGCGCTTGACGTAACCATCCAGGCGCAGATTCTTGACTTAATGCGCAAACTCGCGAAGGAGAATCACATGGCGATTCTGCTCATTACGCATGACCTTGGGGTTGTGGCCGAAATGTGCGATAGAGTTGCCGTCATGTACGCCGGCCGCGTCATGGAGCAGGGGCCGGTTCGGGAGATTTTCCGCAACCCTCAAAACCCGTACACGATTGGTCTGATGAACTCGATTCCAAAGTTGGAAGGTGAGCGGACAAGGCTGCAACCGATTGAAGGGAATGTCCCTTCTGTTCGAAACATGCCGCAAGGATGTCGTTTCACCGCACGTTGTCCGTATGTCATGGATATCTGCAGGGAGCATGATCCGGGTTTGCTTGCCGTCGGTGAAAACCACATTTCCCGGTGCTGGCTGCACGCAGATCTCGATACGGGGGAGGCGCAGTGATGGCAGTAGTAGAGCCCCTTTCGAACATAGAAACACTGTTGAAAGTTGAGGATTTGAGAAAGTACTTCCCCATCCGCAGAGGCGTGCTGCAACGGACGGTCGGAAATGTCCGGGCGGTTGACGGCATTAGTTTCAGCGTTCGGCATGGGGAGACGCTCGGCGTGGTTGGAGAATCTGGTTGTGGTAAATCGACCATGGCGAGAGCGATTCTGCGACTTATTGAACCGACGAGTGGTGTGGTCGAATTTGAAGGCAAGAACGTGGTGACACTATCGAAAAGTGCCATGCGTGAGATGCGGCGGGAGATGCAAATTGTATTCCAGGACCCATACGCATCGCTGAATCCTCGCTACTCGATTGGGAAGACCTTGGTTGATCCGATGGAGATCCACCACCTTTACACACCTGCGCAACGCAAGCAGCGTGCGGCGCAACTTTTGGACAAGGTCGGACTCGATGCGGACTACACCAATCGATTTGCCCATGAGTTTTCGGGGGGGCAGAGGCAGCGTATCGGGATCGCTCGGGCCTTGACCGTGAATCCGAAGCTGCTGATTTTGGACGAGCCAGTCGCAGCCCTTGACGTGTCGGTTCAGTCACAGGTTCTGAATCTCCTCGGCGACCTTCAGGATGACCTTGGACTGACATACATTTTTGTGGCGCATGACCTCAGTGTCGTACGGTATATCAGCGACAGGGTCATGGTGCTTTACCTGGGCCACATGGCGGAATTAGCCGATACGGACGACATCTTCGCCGATCCGCTTCATCCATACACGAGGGCCCTGCTTTCCGCTGTTCCCGTGCCCGATCCCGATGCGAAGCGCGAGCGGATCATCCTGAAAGGCGACCTGCCAAGTCCGGCAAATCCGCCAGCAGGGTGCCCGTTTCACACACGTTGCCCGGCAGCCATGGACATCTGCAGCAAAGAGGTGCCCGTTTGGCAAGAAGTGAAGCCGGGACATCGAGTGGCCTGTCACTTGTACCAATGATGCATGGGCCGGCCGAGCTCGGTTGGTTGAGCCAGACGACTGCAGGCCGGCTGGTTCACGCAGGCCGGTCTACGCCGACGAGTGTGCCAACTTCGCACCGCCTGGTACAAGGGGCAACTGCAAGACGAAAGGAGCGCAAGGACGCATGAGTGTAAATAATGCCGGTGCCGCTGCACCGCGTGTCTCTGGCAGTGCTGAGAAATCACGCCTTGGTCTCCTGTGGAAGTCCGTCCGAGACTTTCCCATGGTTTACGTGGGTGGATTTATCGTATTGCTATTGGTGGTTTGTGCCGTGTTTTCACCTGTACTTGCACTGCACAACCCGACCACTCAGTTTCAGAACGGACTGAATCTGGATGGGACACCGGTTGGGCCGAGTAAGTTCTTTCCGTTTGGCGCTGACGATGTCGGACGTGACGTGTATTCAAGGTTAATCTACGGGAGTCGAGTCTCCCTGATTGTCGGTGTGTTTGCCACCGTGATTAGTCTCGTGATTGGTACAACTTTGGGACTTATTTCGGGATATTTTGGCGGTTTTATTGACACGTTTATCATGCGAGTGACAGATACCATCCTGGCCTTCCCATTTCTCCTGTTCGCGCTCGCGTTGGTCACTATACTTGGCTCAAGTTTGACCAACGTCTTGATTACAATCGGAATCCTCGGGTGGGGCGTAATGGCCCGAGTTGTTCGTGGGCAAGTGCTTGCGGTCAAGGAATTCGAATATGTCCAGGCTGCCAGAGCACTAGGCGCTTCTACACCGAGAATTTTGTTTGCAGTCATCCTGCCGAACATCCTTGGACCGATTATTGTTTTAGCGACCCTTGCGGTCAGTCAGAACATCCTGACCGAAGCTGGACTGAGCTTTCTCGGTGTGGGTGTGCAACCGCCAACGCCAAGTTGGGGCAACATGATTTACGCTGGTGTGCAGGATTATCAATTTGCGCCATGGCTCATGGTCTACCCTGGTGTGGCACTGCTGCTCGCTGTGCTTGGCTTTAACCTCCTTGGCGACGGCCTGCGTGACATTCTGGATCCGCGTAATGCTACGCATTAGAAGGGAGGCGAACGCAGCGTGTTATCATACATCATTCGACGTCTCGGAGGAGCACTTGCGGTCTTGTTTGGCATCTCCATCGTGACGTTTATCCTGGCATATGCCGTGCCTTCGGACCCGGCGCGCATGATTGCGGGTCCTAAGGCTTCATTGGCAACCGTCATGGCCATTCGTCACCAACTCGGACTCGATGCGCCCATCTACGTTCAATACATCCGCTATATCTGGAGACTGCTTCATTGGAACCTTGGTATGTCCTACGTGTACAACCTGCCTGTCACCACCCTAATTGCACAGCGAATCTGGCCAACGGCGTCGCTCGCATTGTCGGCGTGGATAGCAGAACTCGTGATTGGAATACCGCTTGGCATCTATACCGCGAGGCGCGCCCGAAAGCTTGCAGATTACGTTGTTAGCATCCTCGCCCTGGTCGGAATCTCGCTGTTGATTCCATGGCTGGGGATTGTGCTTTTGTACTGGCTTGGATTCAAGATCCCGATTTTCCCGCTCGGAGGTACAGGGGGCATTACGCACTTAATTTTGCCGGCACTTACGTACGGGATTACGGGTGCTGCAGCTTATACAAGGTTGCTGAAGTCATCAATGCTGGAGGTCCTGCGTCAAGATTACGTGCGTACAGCGCGCGCGAAGGGCGCTACGGAGTCACGGGTGGTAAACAGACACGTTATTCGCAACGCCCTCATCCCTGTCATTACATATGGTGGGATTGACGTCGGGTACTTGCTTGGCGGCGTGGTGCTGCTCGAAGTCACCTTCAATTGGAATGGGCTCGGTATTCTTGCCTACAACGCGATTTCAGAGAGTGACATCCCAGTCATCATGGGGACCGTGCTGCTGACAGCGTTGTTGGTGGTGCTGTTTAACCTCCTGGTAGATATTGTCTACGTCTTTGTCGATCCGCGCATCCGCTACAGCTAAAGAGCGTTAGTGGCGTCGCATAGGGCCTTGTTGGATGGGCAGTCTATTCCCTGACAGTCTTTATTCGAAGGGGGAAGCACACGTGTCATCCAAACGCCAAAAGCAAGGTGCCGCATGGATGGCTGTCGCCCTGACCATGGGTCTCGCGTTGGCCGGTTGCGGCCAAGGTGGCAACACAACGGGTACGCCAGCAGCGACTACCGGACCCATTGAAGGCGGCAGTATTGTCCTCGACACGGATTCAAACTTTAAAGATTTTGACCCTGCACTCGCGTACTTCGTCACGGACACAGAGGTCGTTCCACAGATTTACGAACAATTGGTCACGTATCAAGGTGCTTCAACCAACATTGTTGGCCTTTTGGCACAGTCCTGGGACGTTTCCAAGGATGGCAAAACCTATACGTTTCATCTGCGCAAAGGCGTAAAGTTCACGAACGGGGATGCCATGACGGCGCAATCGTTTATCGACGAGTTTGAACGCGTCCTCGGAAAAGGCGGGGTGAACTCTCCCGGAGAAGGCTTTATTGATCCGGTCGTCGTCGGTGCAACCGCCTACCATAACTTGAAAAACAAAACAGGCCAGCATGTCTCGGGTATCACAACCCCAGACCCTTACACACTGCGTATTCAATTAAACCAGCCGCAAGCTTACTTTCTGGAAGTATTAGCGATGCCTTTCTTTTCTGCCGTCGATCAGAAGTACATTGACCAGGTTGGAAATGCGACTTTTGATTCCAGCAAGATGATGGGGACAGGACCTTTCTTGGCTTCGCAGATCAACGCTAACGGTGTCGTGCTCAAAAAGAACACTGCGTACTGGAATAAAGACAAAAACGGGAATGCACTACCGTATCTCGATCAGGTGAAGATCCGCATTAACAAGAACGACCAGGTCGACACACTCAATTTCCAGCAAGGACAAACTGCACTCCTCGGCTGGGCCATCAATGGCATTCCGTCCGACTCGATACCTAAATTTCGGACAGACCCAACCTTAAAAAAGACCATGCAGACGTTCCCTGAGAACGCGAACTATTACCTCGGTATGAACGTGAAGACAGGGCCTTTTACAAATCACAACCTGAGACTGGCGATGGAGTATGCCATTAACAAGACCAAGTTGGCCCAATTGTCAGCTGGCAAGGACATCCCCGCCAATCAGGATATTCCACCAGCCATCCCGGGGCATGTAAAGAACCTGCCTGCCGAAGTCAATTACACTTATGACCCCAATAAGGCAAAGCAGTTGCTTGCTGCGGCGGGATATAAGCCGGGCCAACTGACCGTGACCCTGACGTCCCAGAACAGCGGACTGGCACCAAAATGGGATCAATCAATCCAGTACGATCTGCAGCAGGTGGGCATTAACTGCAAAATCAACATGTTGAACAACAACACCTTCTATACGGAAGCCATGGCCGGAAGCCTAACATTGTTTGTCGCTGGCTGGTATCAGGACTTCCCAGACCCGTATGATTTTCTGATGCTCCTCGCCACCAATCAGGCACCGAGCAATAACATGACGTGGTATTCAAACGCACAAGTGGACGCTTGGCTGCAGCAACTAAACACGAGCACCAATACCCAGCAGAGAATGACCTTGTCGAAGAACATCACGGTTCAATTCCTGAAAGATGCGCCGTGGGTGCCGCTTTGCTTCTCAAATGCGGTTTATGCCATTCAACCCTGGGTGCATGGTTACTACTTCAGCCCTGCCCTCGGCGATCCGCTCCAATATATGTGGATCGACAAGGGTCACAGCCAGACCGGGTGAGCTGATAAGTCGGCGATAGCCGGTACCGGCAAGCGGGACGTTTGCCGCCTCTCACCAGATGAGGGGCGGCAAACTGTTGGTTGCAGGGCACTCACTCCGCCATGTCCGCCATGTGTGATTCCGCAGATAACGAGCTGCGCACTCCGCCACGTGTGATCCCTGCAGATAACGAGCTGCGTACTCCGCCATGTGTGAGCCCTGCAGATAACGAGCTGGGAACGCGCTATTCAATCTACCAGAAACGTGTGAAGTAGAAATAACGCGCTGCCAGCGCGTTATGCCCTGAAACAGGAGAAAATAGCGACTTCGCACAGTCTTATAGGCTCTCGTTCAGAACATAACGCTTCCACAGCACGCTATTTCTTTTTGCCGCAGTTCGTTCATACGGAAATAACGCGCTCTGAGCGCGTTATCCCTTTTGTATCACTTTGACAATTGGCGAAACAGGGAAAAACTGTGGTAGGATGATGGCGTACGTTAGGAAAGGATTGATTTTACAATGGCAGACATGAAAATTCCACAACTTGGCGAAAGTGTGACCGATGGTCTTCTCGCGTCTTGGCTGAAACAAGCAGGCGATCACGTTGATGTCGATGAACCCCTCCTTGAGGTGACGACAGACAAAGTCAACGTGGAGATCCCATCTGAATATAGCGGTGTCATCGAAGAGATTCTTGTGCCGGAAGGCAGCAAAGTAGAGATTGGCACTGTGGTGTGCCGGATTCGTTCGGACGCGGAGTAAACACCTACATAGAAAGGGAGACCCACGGACCAGGCCCACACGGACGAGACTTGCACGGAGCAGCCTTGCAAGGATCACGTCAGGGGGCCGGCACGGACCAGACCTTGCACGGACTTGGCCGGCACGGACTCGCCGGGCACAAAACGAGTCAGCGAATGAACAGATAGCCTAGCTACATAGATGGGCCAGTTTAACATGGGGTTAGCTGCCGAAACACAATGTTTCTGTCGAAGCGCCAGGCGCTTTTGGCAGCAAGGGGCGAACCGGGTGGACAAAACGATGACGTTGTCACGGTATTTGATTCGAACGATGGTTCTCGCAGCAGTCGGCGGCGCGGTGATTGGGTTCATTGTGGATTACAGCAACGGCATTTCTGGATTGTCGCTTGTTTATACAATTCTCTTTACAGCGCTAAGCTCAGCCCTGCTCGGGGCCGGTATTAGTTTCGCCAATTATCGGCGATTTCTGGCTCCCATTCCAAAGATAAGGAACTTTGTCAGTCGTGTCGGTGACGGTGATTTGTCTCTCGTACTGTCCCCTACGGAAGTTGGCGAACTCCGCCCCATCGCGCACGGCTTGAACGATATGGTGGGTAAGCTATCTGCTCTAGTAGCTTCTACATCGCGAATGACTGTCGATATTCGGACGGTGACAGATGATTTGAACGGAAAAATGAAAGAATCACGATTGACGACAACCGAAGCAGCGAAAGCCATGGGGGAAGTCAGCCGCAGTACAAACATGGGACTCCAACAGGTGGATTCTACAGCGCAGGCCTTGAACAGTATTCTTGCCGGCGTTGAAGAAGTGGCGGCTAGCGCTCAGACGACGGCGAACTCTGCTGAAGAGGCCACCGCGACAGCTGCCATGGGAAGTCAGAAGATGACCGGTATGGTGACAGACCTCCGCAGGCTTGAGGTGACCATCGGGGATATTAAGGCATCTGTTCATGCGTTGTCTCAGCGTTCGATGGAGATCCACACGATGGTAGATGTCATCACAGAGATAGCCGAGCAAACCGATCTGCTGGCTCTGAATGCTGCCATTGAAGCTGCAAGAGCAGGTACGGAAGGCAAGGGCTTTGCAGTGGTGGCGGAGGAAGTGCGAAAACTGGCGGAGCAGTCTGCCAAGTCTGCCCGGGACATCCGCCAAAGAGTAGGCGCTATCCAATCCGATGCCAAAAACGCTGTCACGTCCGTACAAACGGGGGAGTCACAGTTTACCGCATCATTTTCTGCGCTTGAGCAGACGGATGGCTTGTTTCAAGACATCGTCTCTTCTGTTGCCCATGTAACCAGTCAAATGCAGGAGGTTTCGGCGACAACGTCTGAGCTTGTGAAGGAATGCGAAAAGGCAGCGGCCGCGGCAAGCCAGATCCGGGAGTTGCAGCGGATCGATTTGCAGAAGATTGCCTCTGCAGAGAAATCAACTGAATCAGAGCGACAAACGGTCTCAGATGTGGCAGACATGGCAGAGCGACTACGCATTCTTGCGCAGGATTGTGAGCGGTCTTTGCAAGCTTTTCGAGTAGACGTTGACAGTGCACAATCGATGCAAAACGGGCTTGACGCCCGGAGTGTCATGGCACCCTTAGCCGCAAGCCCAACAACAGGTTCCTAACAACAGGTTCCTAACAACAGGGTCGTAACAGCAAGTTCCCAGCACCAGTTTGCTAACATGCCTTGTTTTACGTTGCCCTCGCGTACTCTAGCGGCCCCCAGCAGGGGCATTCAGCAGTGCCTCCAGCGTTGGCCCCTGCGGCGGCCCTCAGCAGCGGGCATTCAGCGGTGCCTCGAGCGTTGGCCCCGGCAGCGGCCCCAGCAGTGCCTCCAGCGTTGGCCCCTGCGGCGGACCCTAGCAGCGGCATTCAGTCGTGTCTCCGCGTTGCCCCCCTGCAGCGGCGCCCGCCAGTGCTGCCCGCCAGTGCTGCTCGCCAGTGCTGCCCAGCCGTGTCCGTCAGCACTGGCACCCTAGAGTAACCTTTCTGCGGCCTCCACGGTGTGCAAAAGAAGGGTTGCAATCGTTACAGGACCGATGCCGCCAGGCACGGGTGTGATAGCGGAGACTTTATCGAGACACGCCTCGTAGTCGACATCGCCGACATTTCCCTCGTTGTATCCTGCGTCGAGCACGACGGCCCCTGGTTTGATCCACTCTCCCTGTACAAATCGAGGTTTTCCGACTGCAGCGACGACAATGTCAGCTGTGCTTACGTGAGATGCGAGATCGGTGGTTTTCGAATGACATACGGTAACGGTGGCGTTGCGATTTAGAAGCAGAAATGACACTGGTTTGCCAAGGATTGCACTGCGCCCAATGACGACTGCATGGCGACCCGCGATGGGTAAATCATAGTGGTCCATCACGGATATGATGGCTTCGGGAGTGCAGGAGGCATAACTTTGCACACTGTAAGCCATGCGTCCAAACCCCAGACTGGTCACGCCATCCACGTCTTTTTCGGGTAAAATCGCATCGAACGCAAGTCGCTCGTCAATTTGAGCAGGAACCGGATGTTGCAGGAGGATTCCGTGTATCGATGCATCCTGATTGAGCGACTCGATGGTGTCGAGGAGTTGCTCTGTCGTTGTGTCCTCTGGCAGGTGAATCCGACGCGAGTCCATCCCGAGTTTCTTGCAGGCGTTGCCTTTCATTTTGACGTATGTAGCTGAAGCGGGATCATCGCCGACCAAGACGGTTGCGAGACAGGGTGTTACTCCTCTTTCCTTTAATGTTCCGATTCGCGGTTCCAAATCTGCGTAAATTTGTGTGACGACGGGTTTCCCTTCCAACAGCAATGGATTCTGGTTCAATTCCCATCGCTCCCCTCAAGTGGTTGTACTACAGCGAGTATACGTTCGCGCATATTTCGCTGCAACTGCGTGTCCCATCCGCGCTAAATTGGTTACATCTTCAGAGTCCGGTTCGCGGAATGTGCAAGGACCGTCCGGATAAGAAAATACCCTCCGATGTCAAGATTCATCCTTTTGCCATAGATAGTGGCTCGGGAACGGCGTAGAATGGGGAATAGAGATTTTTGCAGGAAGGGGATGATGAGCCGTGCATCTAAATGCACAGTGGATTAGCAGTATCATTGCTGTATGCATGGCTTTCATAGTGATTGCAGTCCGGCTTAAGGCCTCCCAGAAGCCAACCAATGCCAGAAAAATTCTTATTCCTCCACTCGGAATGAGCACTGGGTTCCTGATGTTTATCGCGCCACAGACACACGTGCCTTGGCATTATGCTGTGCTGGCGTTCCTTGTAGGGCTTTTGTTCGCCTATCCGTTGATTGCCTCGTCTCGCATGTTTGCCGAGGGTGAGGATGTTTACCTAAAACGTTCACCGGCGTTTATCCTGGTGCTTCTCGGACTGCTGGTGCTCAGAATGGTGTTGCACAGCTATGTGGAAAAATACGTCAGTATCCCACAAACAGGCGCACTGTTCTTTATCTTGGCTTTTGGGATGTTGTTGCCGTGGCGCATTGCCATGTTTATGGAATATCGCAAGTTATCCCGCAAAATGGAACTCGAACCCACAACGTCATTTCGGGAGTCAGAGGGTTGACAAGATAGTGCTTTCTCCCCTATCTTTGAAATATTAATTTTCTGATACTGGGTCGCACGACTGGCGGATGAGGGGATAACCCCAAGGGAGTGCGAATTCTACCGATTTACTGCCGACCGCCTGGGCGCCACCGTCAATTCGGCGTGCGTCTGGGCGGTTTTCGTGTACCGTCACGACGGTAAACAAACAAACGGATTCCATCTTGTGAATCGTGAGGAGGCAGGTAATTGTGAAGGTTCTGGTAGCGGACGACATCTCTATGTTAGGGTTGCAGAAATTGGATGCTTTACCGAATGCCGAAGTGGTTGTCAGGGTCGGCATGTCAGAAAGTGAATTACTCGAAGAAGTGAAAGATGCAGACGCACTCCTCGTTCGTTCCCAGACTCAAGTGACTGCAGCAGTGCTTGATGCGGCACGAACCCTCCGCGTCGTCGGACGTGCAGGTGTTGGTGTTGACAATATCGATGTCGCTCACGCCACCAAAAAAGGCGTCATCGTAGTGAATGCCCCAGATGGCAACACAATTGCTGCCGCAGAACACACCTTCGCACTGTTGATGTCTGTCGCCAGGTATATTCCCCTCGCTCATCGATCTGTCATGGCCGGTGAGTGGAAACGCAAAAACTTCGTCGGCGTGGAGCTTCTCGGCAAGACACTCGGCATTATTGGAATGGGTCGCATCGGGACGGAGGTCGCAGTGCGCGCCCGGGCATTTAAAATGAAGATACTGGGGTACGATCCGTTTTTAACAGAAGAACGCGCCGCCGAACTCGGCATTGTCAAAACAGACTTACAGACAGCGATTCGCGAGGCGGACCTGTTGACCGTACACACGCCGCTGACGAAAGATACAAGGCATCTCATCAGTACCGAGGCATTTGCTGCGATGAAGCAAGGTGTGCGTATCGTCAATTGCGCACGAGGCGGTATCATTGATGAGGCCGCCCTCTGTGCAGCCCTCGAAGAAGGAAAAGTTGCTGCCGCCGCGCTTGATGTGTTTGAGAACGAACCGTTGCCATCAGACTCCCCGCTGAAAAAGGTACCTAACCTGATTCTCACACCGCACCTCGGGGCATCTACAGTCGAAGCTCAGGAACAGGTCGCGATATCTGTCGCAGAAGAAGTGGTCCACATCTTGTCGAATGAACCGTTTAGGAATGCAGTTAATCTGCCAGCCTTAAGCGCTGAACAACTCACCGTTCTTGCCCCCGTCCTTGAACTCGGTGAGCAATTAGGGGCCTTTATCGGACAACTGTTTCGCGGAGACCTGTCTGATGTGCAGATTACAGTTGGCGGAGAGTGGACAAAGCAAGATACTGGATTTCTCTCGAGAACCGTCTTGAAGGGTCTGTTGGCCCAGCGTTATGCAGATGAAGTCAATTACGTCAACGCGCCGACCGTTGCTGCAGAGATAGGCCTGGTTGTGAGCGATGTCAAACAGGCCCGGAGTAAAATCTACACCAGTTTTCTTTCTGTGAGTGCGGATGTCTCGGGGACGCGTCATACTGTCGTCGGAACGCTATACAATGGAAGCCACCCCCGAATCGTTGAAATTGACAATTACCGCATTGATGCAGAACCGTATGGCAGTATCATTTTTACTTACCACATGGACCAACCCGGCATGATTGGAAAAATTGGTTCGCTGATTGGCGAGGCCGGTGTCAATATCGCTTCCATGCAGGTTGGACGGACCGAAAGTGGCGGTGAGGCGATTATGCTCCTCTGTGTCGACAGGACGGTGCCAGACGATGTCGTGGCTGACATTAGTGATGTGGCGGGAGTCCGTAAAGTTCGAATGCTGCAGTTGTCCTAAGCGTCCGAAAGAAAAAAGGGGTGGAGAAGATGAGCACGAGGCTAAACGTCGAACAGACCAAGCGTGCGGATAACTTCGGCGCGGGCCCGACTGGGCTGCCGGTTTCTGTGCTGCAGCGGATCTTGGAAGAAGGTTTGTCTTACGGAGACAGCGGCATGTCTGTCATGGAAATGAGTCACCGAAGTCGCTGGTATGATGAGATTCAAGCTTCCGCCGAGGCGCGCCTGCGCCGTCTTCTCAACGTCTCTGACGACTACTCAGTCTTGTTCTTGCAAGGCGGGGCCAGTCTTCAGTTTGCGATGATTCCCATGAACTTCCTTCGCGCGGGAAAGACGGGGGGATACGTGACCACCGGATCGTTTGCGAAAAAGGCTTACTCTGAAGCCCGCAAAGTTGGTTCTGCCCGTGTTGTTGCGTCGTCGGAAGACAGCGGCTTTCGAACATTGCCGGTGATAGACGGGAGCCAGGTGCCAGACGATTTAGCATATGTGCATTTTACTTCGAACAACACCATTTACGGCACGCAGTGGCAGACTTGGCCGACAGATATTCCATCGCCCGTAGTTGCGGATATGTCGAGCGACATTTTGTCCCGGCCGATTGACCCAAGCCGCTTCCATTTGATATACGCCGGGGCGCAAAAGAACCTTGGCATCGCAGGTTTGACCGTCGTCATCGTCAGGAAAGACTGGGTGCGTGACGACGCGGTTGACGGGCTGCCTTCCATGCTGAGCTATCGCACCCATCTTGATAACGACTCCCGCTACAATACGCCGCCGGCATTTGCCGTCTATGTGTTGTCGTTGCTGCTTGAATGGATTGACGAACAGGGCGGGCTTTCTGTTATCACCGCTCGGAACGATGCAAAAGCGAGCCTGCTCTACGGTATGCTTGATAACAGTCATGGGTTTTATGAGGGCGTTGCAGAGCCAAACGTCCGCTCGAAGATGAACGTCACCTTCTGTCTGCGAAATCAGGACCTTGAACCTGCTTTCCTGAGTGCGGCAAAAGCTGCTGGTTTTGTCGGGATTGGCGGACACCGATCCGTTGGCGGGTGCCGCGTCTCGCTTTACAACGCCATCGACGTGGCTCAAGTGGAACGACTTGCAACCTTCATGCAGGACTTTCAGTCTCACCACTGATGGTTCATCAGCGCCGCAGAGAAGTAGGGCGAGAAGCACGGAGAAACGTGTGAGGAGAGAAACGGATGTACAGCCTGATTTTGTTTGACATTGACGGTGTGTTGCTGAGTGAAGAGCGCTATTTTGACGCCTCGGCTTTGACTGTATACGAAATGATAACCGGAGCGTCGTACCTTGGCCTTCGGATTCCGAATGATGCGGTTGACGGGCATCTGCTGCAAGCAAGTGGAACCGACGGGCTAGCAGACGATGTCATCGCCGCAGTCAGGGGTTTTGTATTTCATCAAGATGCCGTCCTTGACTTTATGAAACGCCGTGGCATTAATGCCAATTGGGACATGGTCTACTTGCAGTTTTCATGTCAGTTGGCGAGAACCATGAATGCTTGCGGCGTTCGGGTGGATGAAACGCTAGCCAACACAGATGCGCTGTCTGGTCACTTGACGAGACAGCATTTGCAACAGTTGGGGAATGCGATTCGGACACAAAGCGGAGGAACTGCTGCTCGGTGGGCAGATTTTACCGCTGTCTACGAATCGTGCGAGAACAAACAGGACCTGTTTGAGGCCGTTCGCGCGGATTTCGTTCGGCTTGCCGGGGTTCCTGCCGACAAGGTTCAACAATTCACCAGCGAGTTGTGGGATATCGGACAGGAGGCATTTCAAGACTGGTATCTCGGTGAGCCGTATCGAGAGACGGAAACCGCGATAGGCAAGGCGGGTTTTCTGAACTATGAAGTGCCATTGGCAGACCCTGGGCAGTTAGCTATCGCGTTACAGCAGTTTCGGGACCGAGGTGTGGCACTTGGCGTGGCTACGGGCCGGCCTGAGACCGAGACTTATGTACCCTTGCGGTTGTTAGGGTGGCTCGATAGATTCGACGAAAACCGCATCTCGACGGCAAGCGATGTATTGCGCGCGCAGCGTGCCATTCCAGATGCGCCGACGCTGAGCAAACCGCATCCATTTTCGTACCTGCGCAGCTACCTCTCTTCTCCAGACGTCGACACTGTGCTTGCTTATCCCTTGCCTCTCAAGCAAGATGAGGCCAGGAAAGTGCTGATTGTTGGCGATTCTGTGGCGGACTGGATGGCCGCAAAAGCGATAGGCTGCGACTTTGCTGCGGTGTTGACAGGACTCTCCGGCACATCAGCGAGGGCACAGTTTGAAACGCTCGGCTGCACGTACATCTGGAACAATGTGATGGATGTCGCCACTCTGCTGAACTGACAATATTGTCAGTGCTGCTTGGCAGGTTTATAATGCCACCCGTTGTGCTCGAAAACAAAGGGCCAGACACGTTTGTGTCCGGCCCTTTGTTACGGTAGTCTAAAGTAGTGGACAGGTTGTGGTGATGAATTGATTAAGTAGTGGACCAATTGTCAGAAGGCCACATTTTAAGTAGCGTACAGTCAGAAGGCCACATTTTAAGTAGCGTACAGTCGGAAGGTCACATTTTAAGTAGCGTACAGATTGATGCAAAGGGGAAGTTTGTTGATGAGTGAAGCAGTCGAAACACTAGATGGTTGGTATGCATTTCACGATTTTCGAATGATAGATTGGACACTTTGGAAGTCAGCAGACAAGGCTGTTCGGGAGCAAGCCCTTGCTGAATTAGCTGCTTTTGCAGAAGAGTGCTCAAGTGATATGGAGAACCGCAAAGGTTCATTTGGACAATATGCAATAACTGGAACAAAAGCGGATTTTCTGTGGGTCCATATGCGCGAGACCATCGATGAACTGACAGCCCTGAAGTTGCGCTTCCAAAAGACCACGTTTGCAGACTTCACGCGTCCTGTATATTCCTATACGTCATGCGTCGAGTTGTCCTCGTATCTTGCAAAACCGGGGGTAAACGTTGACACAGACCCGTATTTACAGGGGCGGCTAAAGCCGATTTTACCCGACACCCGCTATGTCTGCTTTTACCCGATGAACAAACGCCGCGAAGGGAACGACAACTGGTACATGCTGTCCCGGCAGGAACGCGGAGAAATGATGAAGAGCCACGGACTCATTGGCCGGAATTACGCGGGGCGAGTGACGCAGATCATTACCGGATCGCAGGGCTTAGACGACTGGGAGTGGGGCGTAACCCTATATTCGGACGATGTGTTGCAATTTAAAAAACTTGTCTATGAGATGAGGTTTGATGAAGTAAGCGCCAGATTCGCCGAATTCGGACCGTTCTATATCGGATCGAACGTCTCAAATGCCGAATTGCAACGCATGCTGACCATCTAAGCGCGGGGGAGCTCAGTCTAAAGTCGGAGAGCTGGCGCGGACTTCGGGCGGTGTTCAAGCCTTCGATGCGCCGTAAAATAGAAGTAGAAGGCGGGCATGATTGAACCTCCGACCAATTCTCCCTCGAGAGAGATGGAGTCGGGACTGCTCACCTTTGAAGAGGCATCGAAGGAGTGTTCGACTGATGAGATTTCGGTATGTCATCGGGCTGATTCTGATACTGCTGGGCGGGACCGTGCTGACAAATGCACTTGGTATAGCGCCTCTCAATCCATGGCATTTGTTTGTGGAGTACTTCTGGCCTATCGTGTTCATGCTCGTCGGAATTGCGTTTCTTGCGAGTACGCGTGTATTGAGCTTTAGCCGCATCTTGATGGGCTTGGCACTACTAGTGATTGGTGCACTGATGACGGCTAACCACGCTGGATGGGTTCACATTCCCACCACAGAGGTATGGGCGTTGTTCTGGCCTGTGGTTTTGATTTTGGTTGGACTGCAACTGTTGTTCAGCGCCCGCAGTGATGGCAGGTCATGGGCCATCTTAAGTGGGATTTCGAGGCAGCATCCTGGCTGGAAGCTTCGCAGCAATGACTATTGGACATTGATGGGCGGCGTGCATTTGGACCTGCGTAAAGCCGAGATTGTCGAGAACAACACGACACTGCAAGTGACGACGGTACTCGGTGGGGCGGAGATAGTGGTTCCGGAGACGGTTCGAGTTATCTGTGACGGGACCTGCGTGCTTGGCGGTATCCACCTGTTTGGCCACGATTACGGTGGGGTGTACACAAGTCACGCTGAAGAACATGGCCCGATTGGTGAAGGTGTCCCTGTAGTTCGCATCCATTGCACAAGCATTCTCGGTGGCGTGAAAGTGTACGCCAAGTAAAGCCATCGCAAGGTACTGCAACTGCTCGGTTAGAGTTAGCACCAGGTAAAGCTAAGACCCGGCAAAACGAGTACGCCACGTAAGCTCGCAGCCCTCGTCTACCGGATTCGAAACGGGTCGCTTCGCCGCCTATTGAGCCTCGGAGCTTATGTTTAGGTGATGCGTGGCGGCCCGTTAAATAATTCAAACCCGTGCTTTTTCAGCATTAGCGCTACGCGACGCAGGGGGAGTCCGACCACCGTAAAGAAATCCCCTTCGACACCCTCGACGAGTACAGCTCCGGGCCCTTGAATGCCGTATGAGCCAGCCTTATCCATCGGATCGCCTGAATCTACATAAGCTTCTATCTCTATTCGTTCTAGTTGCCCCATTGTGACGCGGGTTCTCTCCGTTCCTGATTCCATCGTGCCGGAAGGCAGCTGATACAGGCAGACGCCTGTGAACACTTCGTGCGTCTTTCCCTGAAGTGTTGAGAGCATGTCAATCGCATGTTGCCTATCGAACGGCTTACCTAGGATAGTGCCATCGAGGACGACGATGGTATCTGCAGCGAGAATCAGGGTCTCGGCTGCGGGAACACTGGCCAAATTGATATGGGGTTGCGTGTCCTGAAGAGTTGAGGGTCGTGTCGCATCTAGACGATGAGCAACGGCTTTGGCCTTTCTTTCGGCGAGTTGACGAACAACCTCAGACGGGGGGAGGCCACGTTCAAAGGACTCATCGACGTCACTCACTTCGATGTCAAAGTCTACCCCAAGCGTGCGCAACAACTCCCTGCGTCTCGGAGAAGAAGACGCAAGAACCAGATGAGGTCTTTGGTTTTTTTCTGTGTTTGTCATATTGTCCCACCTTCAATCGTCGTACACTAGAGCGTAAACTAGAACTGTGAAATCGACTCGTGAACTGGAATGCTGAAGTCGACGGGTGCGGCGCCGGCTGTACAGAAATGGCCATTTAGAAATGGCCATACAGAATGGGCCATACAGACGCATCATACAGAAGTAACCATACAAAAGACAAATTATCTTGAATTGTTATTTAAGTGCCTGTGCAAATGCTGTGAGGCAAGTATCATCGAGATAACGGGAAAAGGGGAGTTGGAGATGCGGTTTGAAGTCGGTGATGAAGTAAGCCATCCGGTCGACGGGAAGTCGGGTGTCATCCGCGATATCGTTCGAAACCCAGCTTGTTTGATGCGCCATCTCGTGATTGTATGGGAAGACGGGTCAGAAGAGGAACTGGAAGAAATTGAGTTCGGGCCGCTTGAAGACTGAGTAGTATTGAGCCCTCAGATGGTAAGCGCTCTGGGGCTCAATACACCTGAATTCATGGTCTGGCCGCGCATCGGATGATTGCTATTGCTGATGCCGGGCCTCGTCCTGAATTTCCTCGCGCATCCCTGAGATGGCGTCTCGTCGACGCTCGTTCTTTGCCGCAATGTCAGCCTTGTCCTGAGGATGCATTTCATCTTGGTGCGCCTTCACGAAGTCTTCGGCTTCGCGCAGGTTCTCCATGGTGTTGTCAATTGCGTGCGCGATGCGCTTTACGTTATTACTGCGATCATCCGGCTTCGCCACGGTATCACTCCCCATTTGGAGATAGGTTTTGGACATACGGTACAGGCGTATTCTGAAGCGAAACGCGAGGACTTATGCAGGTGCAGTAAGCACAATAATGGTAAATAGAGGACAAAATTGCTGCCGCATCCGAGGTAGTGTCGCATTTTCGGGCGAGTTGTCGAATTAAGGCTTTCCCTTTTGGGCAAACCCATGTATATTATTGGCCGAATAGACTGAAAGGAGCGTACATGTGGGGAGCCTGAGGAAACTACCGTTATCCGTGCAGCACATGTTTGCCATGTTTGGTTCAACGGTCCTCGTACCGTATTTGACCGGACTGGATGTCTCTGCGACATTGTTCGCGAGTGGCCTTGGAACGCTTATTTTCCATCTCATCACAAGGGGCAAGGTCCCGGCATATTTAGGATCGTCATTTGCTTTTATTGCACCGCTTACGCTGTATGTCTCAAAGTCTCACTCCCCTGGACAAGCTGTCGCAGGGCTGATTAGCGTGTCCATTGTTTACGCGATTGTATCGTTGCTTGTGACGACCTTAGGTTTTTCGCGAATTCGAAAGGTCATTCCAGCGGTCGTCGTAGGACCTGTGGTTTCGGTCATCGGACTTTCCCTTGCTGGTACCGCAGTAACCAGCATGGCTGCGACACACTGGGATGTAGCCATCGTGAGTTTGGCGGCGGCCATTCTCGCGTCGTTAATGGGACCAAAACAGATGCGCATGATTCCCTTGCTCATCGGCATCGTCGTTGGCTACATTTATGCAGCCATCCGTGGAGATGTCAGCTTCTCAGCTGTCGCGAAAGCGCCAGTGCTGTCTGTGCCGCATTTTGTTTGGCCGCATTTCACAGCCGGGGTGATTCTGGCGATGGCCCCGATTGCACTCGTGACCATTATCGAAGACCTGGGTCACATGTTTGTTCTGAACGAGATCATCGAGCGAGATGTCACGGTCGATCCCGGTTTTCCCCGCGTCCTCATCGGCAACGGTGTCGCCACGTTGGTGGCATCTCTGCTTGGTGGACCGGCGCAAACCACCTATGCTGAAAATCTTGGTGTACTCGCCATCACCAAACAGTTCTCGAGTCGAATCATTCAGGGAGCTGCTGTGATTGCAATAGTCCTCGGTTTATTTGGAAAAGTCGGTGCCGTGATTCATACCATTCCAGCAGCTGTCATGGGTGGCATCAGCATCCTGCTCTTTGGCATGATTGCGGCGATGGGTATTCGCCACGTCATTGAGGAACGCGTTGATTTGACGAACATGAAAAACCTCATCGTAGTTTCCGTAATTTTCATCATCGGCATTGGACTCCCGAATAACGGCATTGCACTGGCTACCTTGGCAGGCCTGCTCGTGTATTGGATAGTTCCTGGCGGTTCTCAAACCAATCAGCGTCCGGCGAGCAAGGAAACCGAAACAGCCTGACAGAGAAGCGGCGTTAGCAGAGTAACGGAGGGAACGCTCAAGCCCAAGCTCGAGTGACATCGCGATGAAAAGCGCGTTGACGAGGTGTTATTTCACCCCATATAGGGTGATAACGCGCTCGCAGCGCGTTATTTCTGCTCAGCTTTGGTGGGAGGCGGGAGAATAGCGCGTTGTCGAAGCGCTACGGGCGCAACCCGGGTGATGTCCGGGGAATAGCGCGCTGTGGACGCGCTATTTGACCCATGTAAGGTGATAACGCGCTCGCAGCGTGTTATTTCTGCTCAGCTTTGGTGGGAGGTGGGAGAATAGCGCGTTGTCGAAGCGCTACGGGCGCAACCCGGGTGATGTCCGGGGAATAGCGCGCTGTGGACGCGCTATTTGACCCATGTAAGGTGATAACGCGCTCGCAGCGCGTTATTTCTGCTCAGCTTTGGTGGGAGGCGGGAGAATAGCGCGTTGTCGAAGCGCTACGGGCGTAACCCGGGTGACGTCGAAGGCATAGCGCGCTGTGGACGCGCTATTTGACCGATTAACGGTGATAACGCGCTCGCAGCGCGTTATTTCTGCTCAGCTTTGGTGGGAGGTGGGAGAATAGCGCGCTGTGTACGCGCTATGGGCGTAACCCCGGCAACTCGAGTCCGGAACCTGCACCAGCCATCATCACTCGTTCTCTCGCTCTTAACCAGCCTTCGACCGAATTCACGGACAGTTCTGTGTTATGCTAGACGCAACATGTGTGCCAATGCTGGCACCTGCCACACCTGCCACACCTGCCACACCTGCCACACCTGCCACACCTGCTACACTTGTAACTCTTGTAACCCTTGTAACTCTTGTAACTCTTGTAACTCTTAACCCTGGTAAGTCTTGTAGTTGTAGCGGTGATCTCGCCAGTACATACGACCTTCAAGGAGGAGTACGATGAAGCCGTTGATGATTTCTGCTGAGGAGCGGGCTTTGCGTCGAGAGCGGATCGAAAGGAAAATGCAGAGCGAGGGCATGCAAGGAGCTGTGCTATTTAGTCCCACGTCGATTTTTTATCTCGTGGGTTTTCACTTTATACCGACAGAGCGTCCGATGGCGCTGGTGCTTAAGGACGGCAAAACGACGTTGTTTGTGCCCCGGCTTGAGCACGAACATGCAGAGGGCGTTTCGGATGCAGATATGGTGCGGTCCTACCCAGAGTATCCGTCAGAACTTCATCCGATGAAGCGGTTGGCCCAATTGCTGGGGGAGCTCGGATTAGCGACGGGGAAGATTGGCGTAGACGCGGACGGATACGCGTCTTCATGGGGATACCGCGGCTCCCGTTTGAGTCAGGTGCTGCCCGAGGCGGACGTGGCGACTGGAGTGGGCCAGTGGGTTGAAGAAATGCGGATGTCCAAGTCTGATGCTGAACTTACCCTGATTCGAGAGAGTTGCCGGTGGGGGAACCTCGCGCACGTCCTGCTTCAGCGTTATTCGGTCGCGGGTGCGAGGGAAATTGATATCTCGATGCGCGCAACATCTGAGGCCACATCAGCGATGATTGACACCCTCGGCCCGATATACCGCTCTGCTGGGCCTGCCAGCGCATCAGCAGGGTTTCGCGGCCAAATTGGGCCGAACTCCGCCTTGCCGCATGCAGTCACCATCAACGCAACCCTGAAGCAAGGCGACACGCTCGTCACTGGGGCAGGCGCTGACATCTATGGCTATCACAGTGAGTTGGAGCGAACGATGTTTGTAGGGGAGCCAAATGCCGAGCAACGGCGCTTCTTTGAACACATGTTGGCGGCGCAAAATCTGGCAATCTCGTTGATTCAACCTGGCATTCCGTGCAGCGCAGTGGAGCAGGAAATGCAGCGCTTTTACAGGGAACACAACCTAGTCCCGTACACGCGCCACCATACGGGTCACAACATTGGGTTGCAAGGACATGAGATGCCCTTTCTCGATCTCGGTGACGAAACCATCCTCGAACCCGGGATGCTGTTCACCATCGAGCCTGGATTGTACGTGGAGGGACTCGGTGGTTTTCGGCACTCCGACACAATTGTGGTGACGAAGGACGGATCGGAGTCGTTGACGTATTATCCACGCCAGCTCGAGGATTTGATTTGCGGCATGTAACCATCTTATTGCCGGACACAGCTGTCAAGTGTGTCGCAGTCTAATGGGACCCAGCGCCTGGGATAGTCGGCCTAGCGACCGTCCGGAACTGTCATGGTAACATTTGTAAGTATAAAGCGTAAGGATATCAAGCGTAAGGATGTAACGAGTAAGGATGTAACGAGTAAGGATGCAACGAGTAAGGATGTAACGAGTAAGGAGGAATGACGCATGTACATGGAGCGCCTCAACATGCACCGCTTTCGGGAAGTCCTGCAAGCAGGAACTGTGGAAACAGCCTTGATTCCCATCGGAATGACGGAAGCACACGGGGAACACTGTGCGCTTGGTACGGATTTTCTGATTCCGCGCGAATTTGTGCGGAGACTAGATGCAGTGGTCGGTGAAAAGGTGATGATGACACCGGAAGTCCCCTTTGGGCATTCCTGGTCACTTGCCTCCTTCCCGGGAACTCTCGACATTCCAGGACAGGTGTTTGCTGATTATGTGTCTGCAGTCGGCGAGCAACTGGTTCGGCAGGGCTTTCACTACATTGTGTTGTTCAATGGCCACGGAGGCAATATGCCTGCATTGTCGTTTGTCAGCGAACACCTCGCTGACCTTGGTGCTACGGTTCTATCCATCAACTGGTGGATGGATTATAGGGACCTCATTCTCCCCATTGCGCCGGATTTCGGTCATGCAGGCGAAGACGAGACCTCCTGCGTGATGGCGATTGACGAATCCTTGGTTAATCTCGCCCATGCTCATCGTCACATGGACAGTGTTTCACGCAAACTTCGCTTCTCTGGAATGGAAGCGTTCAACTACCCACACGCCAACAACGGTGACGCCACGAAGGCGACTGTAGAAAAAGGTCTTGCCATCTACGAAGCCCTCGTGCCTGCCATCTTGCAAGACCTTGAGGACATGTGGAATCATGCGCCAAAAGCGCACGCGTGAGTGACGGTACATACTCGCCTGCATTCGGTGAAATGATACGCCTAGCTTCAACTGTCGACTCGGAGGTGGGTGTGGCATGACAACGAGACGTAAATCGATTGGTCGTGGCGATGAAGCCTCAGGTCCCGTGATGAACGCACGTGCCAGCGAGAGTATGGCACGCGGTGAGAGCGTGGAACAGCTTAGTCACCATCAATACGGAAAGCCTGCTCTGGGAAAGTATTCTCGCCGACGTGGCGGGGAATATGGAGCTTCCGTTAGTGATTTGCAGTAGGATCGTCGTCTAGGAAACTCTTCACAACCTGAGTATGACAGGGAAGCTGAACACCCCCGGATTGCAGATGCAACCGGGGGTGTTTCGCTTAGCGGAAGGAAATTGCTTATCGGAGCCTTGGTCAAACGCGATTGTCAGAACGCGATTGTCAGAACGCGGTTGTCGGAAAGCATGGGATACTCGGACATGCAGGCAAAGGTCATGCGGACTCTCCGAACTCCTTCATCAGCAGCATCATATGCAGTATCGCTTGTTCAAAATCAGCAAGGCGAATGGATTCATCGGGCGCATGCGCTCGTGAGTTCCACCAACCGCATCCAGTGGACACGATGGGCAAGTCAAGGCCAAGGAACTCGCCAAATGGATACATCGGCCCCGTGCCCGCTGAATTGGGCGACAAGACCACTTCTGTCTCGTATGCTTGGCGGGCTGTCTCCACAACCATGTTGATGAACGGGTGGTGGATATCGGATCGATATGCGTGTTCTCCGTTGATTTGACTGACTTCCACGTCCGTGAAGCCATGCAAATCGAGGTGCTTGCGGATCTTGGCCGTGATGTCATCCGGATTCTGATTTGGCACGAGACGACAGTCCAGCTTCGCCTGGGCGCGCCTCGGTAGGACAGTCTTGCTGCCCTCTCCGGTATATCCGCTCTCAAGGCCGCAGATGGTCATGGTTGGTGCATACCAGAGATGAAGGTTGGGATTTTCATCACCGGAGATGAGGGGTCTGCGCAGTCCAAGCCGATGACTGAACTCGTCCTTGTTAAATGGATGTTCCTCAGCTATCTTGATGAGTTCCGGTGTCAAGGCGGCGACGTCATCGTAGAATCCGTCAACCAGTATCCGATTGTTTGCATCTTTTAGTGTCGCCAGCGCTTGAACAAGCCGCCACGCTGCATTGTCGACAATTGCACCGTTTGACGAGTGCAGATCGACGTCTGCGCCGTGACACCACAATTGCAGATAGCACATCCCTTTGATTCCGGCAACCATCTCCACTTGCTCGTCCGCGTTTTTGTTCCCGAACTCCCAAATGCATGCGTCTGCTTTAAACAGATGGGCGTACTTTTCAAGAACGCGAGGCAGACTGGGAGACCCAATCTCCTCTTCACCCTCAATCAAAAACTTGATGTTGCAAGGGAGACCACCGTTTTCCGAAAGGATAGAGATGGCATGGAGGCGGACGGTTAAGTCGCCTTTATTGTCTGCGGCACCCCGTGCATAGAGCTTGCCGTCGTGGATCTCTGCCCCAAAGGGTGGTTTGGTCCATTCGTTTAACGGTTCTGGCGGCTGAACATCGTAGTGGTTGTAAAACAACAGTGTCTTGTTCGGATTTCCATTGATTCCGGCGGGGAACTCAGCGTAAATGACCGGGTTTCCGCCGCAGTCGTCAAGGACCCTGGATTGGCCGCCGGCCCCAGCGACCATGTCTTGCACAATTTGTACCGTTTCTTCGATTCCTATGTGTTGCGCCGCAATACTTGGTTGCATACAGTAGCGCTGGAGCGCACTCACTGCTTCTGTCATCTGCCGATGCACGAGTTCCCGCATGATGTCCATCCTTGCATATCCCTCCTGTAACTACTATCAAGAACGTTCATAATTCTTAGTTAATGTTCGACGCTTTTGTGTGAAGTCCTTGCGTTGTCTCGGGAGGCGGGGTGCGTCTTGGCGAAGCCCCGGTGACCCTCGATGAAGTCAGGTGCGTCTTCGCACTTCGCAAAATCTGTGTACTCCCTCAAAGTCCCTGTGCAGATAAGACGAGTCTGTGATGACACTTATCTTGGCGTAGGTTATACTTTCGAGGAGGCAATCCGAAACCCAATTCAGAGGCATGGGTTTTATTATCCTCAGTGTGCTGGCTTGGCAAAGGAGAACCTATGAAAAAGCCCCTCATGTTCTACTTCGGTAGTGAGATATTCCTGAGTTTTGGCATTGGTATGGCAACTTATGCACAGCCCTTCCTGTACAAGGCCGGACACCTTTCGGATGCAAGTATTGGTATACTGTTTGCCGTCAACTCGGCAAGTTCGGGTCTGTTTGCGCTTGTCCTTGGACCGGTTGCGGACAGGGTTGGTGCGTCCCGCATGTTTAAACTCTCAACCTTGCTGATGGGCATAGGATTTTTATGGATGGGGTTTGCGACTGCGTTTTGGGGATGGTTTGCGTCTGCAGTCCTGTCCGGGCTTGCCGCGGGGCTGTTGATGAGCACAGAGAACGTGGTACTCAGTTCCCTGTCACAGCAACAGGAGAAGGCGGGGATACTCAGTCGATTTGTCTCCTTGTATATGCTTTTGATTGGCCTTGGCACCGTGACTTCGGGCTGGGTCAGCGCCATCACGAGTTACCGTACGGCGGTTTTGGCGGGGGCATGTATCGCCCTCGTGGCGCCGGTAATTCGTTATTTTGTCGTCGCCAACGACGTCAAGTCGCACCGTATGTTCAAACTCCCATCGAAGCGGATCGTGCTGATGAGCTTATACGCCGTGTTGTTTGGCACCGCAATTGGGCTGTTCCGGCCGTTTGCGACACTCGTTCTCAATGGACATTTCGGTATGAACGATGAGCTCACATCCGCAATTTCGGCGGCAACACTGTTTATGATCTCGCTCGGCTCCCTGCTCGTAAGCCCACTCTTGCGTCGACTGCGACACGGACGGACGCTGCTTCTCGCCTTTGTCGCGAGTATTCTCTTTACACTCTTGATGGCTGGGACAGGAAACCCCTGGGTATTTGCTGGAGCACTACTCGTAAGTACAATCTTGACGAGTGTGCCAGGACCCATTGTGGATGCAATGTTTCTCGACATGACGCCGCAAACGGACTATTCACAGATGTTCGGTATCCGTGTCTTTGGTAACAGTGCAGGAAGCGCCATTGGAGCGTATGGGGGAGGCATTCTGATGAGTCATGCCGTGCTCGGAGGGCTGTTAACCCTCTCTAGCGGATTGCTCATTGTCTCCTGCCTCTATCTGTTTTGGCTCCTTGCCCGGGTCACAAAGCGTTGGCGATCCGGTGTCAGTTCCTCTGCCCAGCGCGGTCAGTTTGAAGTGTGATGGATGGGTCGTCTGAATCCTCGTAGCTGTGTTAGTGAATCAGGCGAAACCCAGACTACCTTGTGCTGGTGAAGGACGCGAGACACCGACTACCTTGTGTTCGTGAAGCACGCGAGGCCCCGACTACCTTGTGTTCGTGAATCACACGAGTCCCAGAATACTTTGTGTTCGTGAAGCACATGAGACCCAGAATACTTTGTGTTCGTGAAGCACATGAACACCCAGAATACTTTGTGTTCGTGAAGCACATGAACCCCCAGAATACTTTGTGTCCGTGAAGCACATGAACACCCAAAATTCCTCTTGATCCTTACGTTACGTCACTATGTATAGTTGACATATCGTTAAGAGCTGCCGCTCAGACAGCGCTGCCCGTGTATGAGAAAAAGTTTACATCGCACTGCGTGCAGGTCTGGTCGCGTTCGTGCGCCCTCTGGTTTTGGCTGGGTCGGGTCGCCATTAACGAGCCCGGAACGCGTTATTCATCCCACCCGAAACACGTTCAAGAGGAAATAACGCGCTCGTGGCGCGTTATTAACTGAAACTCATCAAAATAACGCGTTCACACGTTGTTATTGAACCAAGGCGCGAACATAGCGCTTCCACAGCACGCTATTTTTTGCTGGCGCTATAGACTCAATCGGAAATAACGCGCTCAGGGCGCGTTATTACAAAATGCTGAGCAAGACCAAGGTCATGTCCAAGGCCAAGGTCATGTTCGGGCTCATGTCCACATACGGTTGCGCATCTGCGATGCCTAAGCAATGCTCATGCAGGCGATTTCACACTTTCTTGCGCGTCCACGGCGCGTTAAGGGGGTGCGAGCTAATCGCCAGCTAATCGCCAGCTAATCGCCAGTATCGGGAGGTAGGTTAGAATGTCCAACAACATGCAAGTTGGGGAACAAGGGTACGTAATGACAGGTATATTCGAGGCCCCGCGCCACCTTGTATTTGAGGTTTGGTCATCACCGGAACATTTACGACATTGGTGGGGACCGGAGGGTTTTACGTCGACCATCCAGGAATTTGATCTGAGAATCGGTGGCGACTGGAAGTTTGTCATGCATGGTCCAGATGGAACTGACTATGCAAATCACATCGTTTTTACGGACATTATCGAACCTGAGAAGATTACGTTTTGGCACAAGAGTCCTGATTTTTCAGCAACAGCGACATTTGAAGAAGTCGAAAACAAAACGATGGTGACGTACATTACGCAATATAAGACTCCGTCTGATTTTGACCCAGTGAAGCATTATGTGATTCCCGGGGGGCAGCAGCATTTTGAGTGCCTTGGTGCCTATTTGAAAACCATTATGCGGACGACTTGAACCATCTTTGAATCTTTGAATTGTAGAATCTTTGAGTGTCGTATCAACGAAGTGTGGAACTCGTCGTATCAATTAAGTGTGGAATGCAAGGAACTAGACCCACTGAAAACGAGGCCCACCACACCACGCTTCCGGCTCTCAGAATGGGTAGAAAACTGTATAATCATATCTTAAAAGTAGGAATTTATCGGTTTCACCGGAAAGGGAGTGTTGGATTGATTGGTGTGGGCAGTTTAATCGCCTTTGGTTTGATTTCTCTCGGGATAGTCTTGTCACCCGGTCCCAACATGATTTACTTGATTTCGCGCACTATTACGCAAGGACGTTTGGCAGGAATTATGTCGCTAGCTGGTGTTGTACTCGGATTCGTGGTCTATATGTTTGCAACAATGTTAGGTTTGATTGCAATTTTTAAGGTAGTCCCAGCTGTTTACATAGCTTTGAAGTTTGCTGGAGCCGTGTACTTACTTTGGCTGGCATGGAATGCGATTAAACCAGGTTCTACGTCGGCCCTTCAGCCACGTGCCCTCCCGTTGGAAAGACCCCGTAAGCTCTTCCTAATGGGTTTTATGACCAATTTGCTAAATCCTAAAATTGCCGTACTATATGTGTCCCTATTGCCGCAGTTTGAGAATCCTGCACGGGGTGGACTGTTTATGCAAGGTCTCACATTAGGTAGTTTACAAATCGTGATTAGTTTGACAGTGAATCTATTAATTGTACTAACAGCGAGTAGTGTAGCTTCTTGGTTTGGCGCCCGCCCTACATGGCTGAAGGTGCAAAAGTGGTTTATGGCAAGTGTCCTGACAGGTCTAGCCGTTAAGCTTGCTTTTGAGCGGCAAAAATAGAACTTCATTGATGTCTGGTGTCTGGGGTTCCTGTGATTCAGCTGACTGTCACATTGCGGTCGCTACAAGCTGTCGCATTACAGAGAGACTGCCTGACTGTAATATCAACGTGGCGGCGATGGTGGGGGAACATCAAGTGCCGGTGACATCAAGGTTGCGCGGGACTGCCAAGACATCAAGGTGGCGGGGCAACATCAATGTTGCGTCGTAAAATCAGAGTGGTGGGGGAACAGCAAGTGCCAGTGACATCAGGGGTGCGGGGGAACACCAAGTGCCGGTGACATCAAGGTTGCGGGGCAACACCAGGTAGCGGCAACACCAAGGTGATTGAGGAGTTGACATACGAGCGAAAAGAGAAAGCGCCCGCAATTTTAACTTCAAAATCGGGGCGCTTGTTTTCGTCTCACACCTGTTTGTAACGCAGGTACCAACTCTTATAATCGTACCCTTTTGCTTCCTCGGCTTCTTCGGATTCTACTTCGGCTGCGTTGGCCGGGGGAGGGACGATAACCGGATCGCCCGGATTCCAGTTTGCAGGTGTTGGCGTACCGTGCGTGTCTGTAGTCTGCAGCGAATCAACAAGCCGCAGAATTTCCGAAATGTTACGTCCCGCGCTCATGGGGTAGTAAAGCATGGCCCGCAGTACCCCTTTATCGTCAATGACAAAGACAGCGCGAACTGCAGACGTGGTGGAAAGACCCGGGTGAACCATGCCGTATAGGGTGGCCACTTTCATGTCGAGATCGGCGATGACCGGGAACGGGATTTTTGTATCAAAGATGCGCTCCAAGTCGTGTATCCAAGCAAGATGTGAGTGGACACTGTCAATGGAAAGGCCGAGTAATTGGACATTGCGTGCTTCGAATTCGCTCGCCCGGACGGCAAAGCCGTTAAACTCCGTACTACAAACTGGCGTGAAGTCTGCTGGGTGGGAAAAAAATACGACCCACTTGCCGCGATAATCACTCAGTTTTCTTATACCTTGTGTCGTAACGGCTTGAAAATCAGGTGCCGGTTCATTTAGGCGAGGATACGGGAATGGAGTGACCGGTTCTGCGGTTGACAAAGGAAACACCTCCAAGCTGAATTTCCATCAAGAGGATTTTGCCCACAAGCGTGACTGAGGATTCACCGTGTTACGCTTTCCACTACTGACTTTAATCTAGACTAAGTTTAAACGCAGTTCAATTAGGGGTTATCCCCAATTGTTTATCTTGAATGATTGTGCTTCTACAATGTTTGTGCTTCTACTCGAGCTGGTCGCGGCGGCGTGTCAGGTAGGCGGTTTCGGCAGTATTACCTGCCAGTGCGATGGCTTTGTCATATGCGACGCGCGCCGTTTGAATGCAGCCCAATCGGCGAAGGAGTTCGGCACGGGTTGCGTGGTAGGCGTGATAGCCGACCAATGCGTCCTCAAGACTGTCGACTGTAGCCAAGGCCACCTTCGGGCCGTCAAGCTCACCCATTGCAATGCGTCGGTCGACCACCGCGAGGCGGCGGTCGCAAACGCCTCGGCCGCCGCCTCCTCCGCAATGTCGAGGTCACCGAAACGCCTGGTCAGAGAGGCAACCACCCTGGCCCACTCCTCGAGGTATGCCCCTTTGATGGCCTCTTGGACGTGGACGTCACTCACGAGTGATGGAACGGCCGCACTTCGACCTTCCGGTTGCAGGCCTTCGACCCCTCGGCTCCGAGCTTGAGGGCGACATCGAGATCGGGTGCTTCGATGACCCAGATGCCGGCGATAAATTCCTTCGACTCCAGAAACGGCCCGTCGGTCAACACAGACTCCCCACTGCGGTTGTCGATCACGGTTGCCGCGCTCGGCGATCCGAGGCCGGCGGCGAAGACCCAGTTGCCGCTGCTCACCAGTCGATCGTTGAAAACGTCGATGGCCGCCATTTCGTCCGGGGTGGCGGTACCGGTCTCGAGTTCGGTATCGGATCGGAGGGTCTTGTCGTCGATAACGGAAAGCATGTACTTCATGTCGTCTCATCTCCTTTGATTCGGGGGCGCCCTTGTTGGCGACCGCTCACTTATACTACGAACGCCTCTGGTCCAGTCGGACATCGTCTGTAAGATTTATTTCGCGCCATCTCGCCAATCGGTAGCGGTGCCATTGACGCTTTGATGGCGGGGACTTTATGGTGGGTCGGTCCCTATCAGCAATCAGAATGGACTTGGTCAACGCCATCAAGTGCGTACGCGGCTGCTGACGTTCCCGCCAGGTGGCCAGATGAGAACGCCACAGTAATGTTATAACCGCCGGTATGTGCGTGCACATCCATGACTTCACCGGCGAAAAACAGCCCATCACAAACCTTGGATGACATCGTCTTCGGGTCAATTTCGCGCACGCTGACTCCGCCGCCTGTCACGGTGGCCTGCGCCAGGGGCAGCGTGCCGCTGATTGCAACAGGGAAGGCTTTGATGTGCTGAACGACGGCTTCAAGCTCAGTATTTTTGATGTCGCTCATCGGATGGTCCGGCGTGATGTTGCAGCGGTGAATGATTACATCTGCAAGCCGATCCGGAATGTAACGCGGCAGCAGATTATGAACGTGCTTTCTTGGCTCAGATTCCTTCGCAGACTTGAGCTCAGAGAGCAATTCATCCTTCGTCTGCCCTGGCAAAACATCAATGTGGGCAAGAAGAGAGCACTGGTCGTCTTTACGACGCGCGGTTGAAACATAGTGGCTGCAACGCAACGCGGCGGGACCGCTGAGTCCGAAGTGTGTAAACAGGAGATCACCGCTCTCAGTGGTGAGTCGCTTTAACTTGTTTCCCTGCAAAAAGACGGAGATGTTGATGCTCCGCAAAGATAGTCCCTGCAAGGTCCGGTCACGGATGAACCATTCGTCACTGGTCAGCGGCACCTCAGTCGGATATGGAGAAACAATGCTATGCCCAACTCGCTTTGCCCATGGGTAGGCGTCTCCCGTACTACCGGTCTTTGGCACACTGGCACCACCGGTGGCGATGATAACAGAGGATGCCCGGATGGTGCGTTTGTCGGCCAAAATAACACCGCGGACTTGAGGGATTCCTGTTCCTTCGGACGTTTGCTCATCACGTTCGTGGTCGCCTGTCTTTGCAGCATCTTCGACGTACAGGCCGTTCACACGGCACTCTTCCCAAACGTCTACGCCCGCCTCGAAGACACGATTGACGAGTGCTTTGACTACTGTTTGCGCTTTATCAGTGACGGGAAACACCCTGCCTCGGTCTTCCTCCTTGAGTCCGATTCCTAATCCTTCGAAGAATGCCATTACGTCCTTGTTGGAAAAACGGTGTAGGGCAGAGTGCAAAAAGCGACCGTTTCCCGGTATGTTCTCCATCAACTCAGGAAGCGGCTTTGCATTGGTGACGTTACATCTGCCGCCACCCGAAATGCCAAGCTTTCTGCCAAGTCGGTTGCCTTTTTCTATCAGTACAGTCCGCGCGCCTTGTTCCGCTGCCGCAAGAGCGGCCATCAGCCCAGCGGGTCCTCCGCCAATCACAATCACGTCGTATGTTAAGTCCGTATTTGCCAAGTGTGTTCCACCTTCAATGTTCTAACGTTCAATGTTCAATGTTCAATGTTCAATGTTCAATGTTCAATGTTCAATGTTCAATGTTCAATGTTCAATGTTCAATGTTCAATGTTCAATGTTCAATGTTCAATGGGAAATCGGTCCTATCTTGAGTGTGGATCTATCGTGAGTTGCATTGAACCCATGCTGATAAGCACCCAGTTCACCTTGTCGTTGTGGACATTATATCCACCCGGCGCCTATTGAGGCAATTCATCGCAACTGCAGACACACCTCGGATGGGGTGTTGTCCATGACTTGCGAATTGGGACTTCGCACTGAAAGGTGTACAATTGAGGGACGGGCGCAAATTCAAAATGACGTCCGATTGGGAGACAGGAGGGCACATCTGCATGAATCCATTTCGCTTTCAAAATCCAACTGCCTTGTACTACGGAAAGGGACAAATCGAGGAGTATCTGGCTTCTGAAGTCGCGAAGTTCGGCAAAACCGTACTTCTGGTATATGGTGGCGGCAGTATTAAGCGCAACGGACTCTACGATAAAGTCATCGGTATCCTTGGGTCAGCTGGTGTAACCGTACACGAGTTGGCGGGGGTTGAACCGAATCCACGTTTGACAACGGTCCACAAGGGCATCGATATCTGCCGGACAAAAGGCGTTGACCTGATTCTTGCGGTTGGCGGCGGATCCGTTATCGACTGCGCAAAAGCCATCGCCATGGGCGTGAAGTACGATGGCGATGTGTGGGAGATTTACGCGCGTCGCGGAGCCGCCACCGGGGCACTGCCGTTGGGGACGATTCTGACGCTGGCGGCTACCGGATCGGAAATGAATTCCGGCGGCGTCATCACCAACTGGGAAACCAAGGAGAAGCTTGGCGGCGGGTCGCCATACACGTTCCCGGCGTTTTCCTTCTGTGATCCGGAGAATACGTACACGGTCCCGCAAGATCAGACTGTGTACGGCATCTGCGATATGCTCTCACATTCCTTCGAACATTACTTCCATCCGACAGAGCATACTCCACTGCAGCAGCATTTGATTGAGGCAGTCATCACCACGATTGTGGAAAATGCCAAGTTGGCCGTAGACCATCCGGAGGACTACAACGCCAGAGAGACCATGATGTACTGCAGTACGATGGCTCTAAACGGGATGATCAACATGGGCGCCCAGGGCGACTGGGCTTGCCATGCGATGGAACACGAAATCAGCGCCATCTACGACATCCCACATGGTGGGGGGCTCGCCATTGTCTTCCCACACTGGATGGACTATGTGATGAGCACCAATCCTGAGCGTTTTGCCAACCTTGCGACACGTGTTTTCCACGTCGACAGTACAGGGAAGTCCGTTAACGATCTCGCTCGGATTGCCATTGAAAAGGTGCGCGAGTTCTTCGCATCCATCGGGGCTCCGAAGCGTCTCGCGGATTATGAGATTGGACCCGAAAACCTGGAGAAAATGGCCGAACAAGCCGTGCGCTTTAAGCCCATCGGCAACTTCAAGATTTTAGAGAAGGACGACGTCCTGAAGATTCTCGAGAGTGCCCTGTAAATAGGTGATTAGATGATTAGGACCGCGCTGCTGAGACTCACGGAGTGAGGGACCTGGCCCGCGCCGCCGAGACTAACGAAGCCGGGCGATTGGGCCGTGCTGCTGAGATTGACGAAGCCGGGCGATTGGGCCGTGCTGCTGAGATTGACGAAGCCGGTGTAAAATGCAGTTTGGAGGCCCATAGCTTGCTATGGGCTTCCTTTTGTAAATTGCAACAATGCCGTCCCGCTGATGATACGCAACCGTGAGACGAGGGTACGCAGGGGTATGCAGCGGCGGGGCGAGGGTATGCAACCTCGAGGCGAGAGCATGCAGGGTATGCAGGGTATGCAGGGTATGCAGGGTATGCAGGGTATGCAGGGTATGCAGGGTATGCAGGGTATGCAGGGTATGCAGGGTATGCAGGGTATGCAGGGTATGCAGGGTATGCAGGGTATGCAGGGTATGCAGGGTATGCAGGGTATGCAGGGTATGCAGGGTATGCAGGGTATGCAGGGTATGCAGGGTCCGGGCGAGGCTATGCTACCGTGAGACGAGGGTACATAAGTATAGCTATATAGCAGCATATACCCGGGAGGGCTCATCTTGGACGGACAGTCACGGCATCTGGAGGGGTACTGCGTCGGATGTAAGGGGCAAAAGTATCACTAAGCGGGAAATCAGGAGGGTATATGCAGAAAGCTAGGATACACAAGTATAGCTGCAGGATTATGGCGGGGGGTATCGGATCGACCGCAGCATACAGAATGATAGTTACGATACCCCGTAGGGTTCCCCAATAAGGATAATGAAGGTAGCGCTATTTCACACATATAGGGGGTGGGGTATACGTTTAAATATCAAACTGACCGCTAGGATTTTGGTTATACCCTTATGGGTATGTGTGAGGCACATAAGTTTCTATCTGTTTTGTCGCATGCACGTGAGTCGATGTAGACGAGGGTACATAAGTATAGCTAGATAGCAGCATATACCCGAGAGGGTTCATCTTGGACTGACAGTCACGGCATCTGGAGGGGTACTGCGTCGGATGTAAGGGGCAAAAGTATCACTAAGCGGGAAATCAGGAGGGTATATGCAGAAAGCTAGGATACACAAGTATAGCTGTAGGATTATGGTGGGGGGTACCGCATCGACCGCAGCATACAGAATGATAGTTACGATACCCCCTGGAGTTCCCCAATAAGGATAATGAAGGTAGCGCTATTTCACACATATACGGTGTGGGGTATGCGTTTAAATATCAAACTGACCGCTAGGATTTTGGTTATACCCTTATGGGTATGTGTGAGGCACATAAGTTTCTATCTGTTTTGTCGCATGCACGTGAGTCGATGTAGACGAGGGTACATAAGTATAGCTATATAGCAGCATATACCCGGGAGGGCTCATCTTGGACGGAGGGTCATGATTTCGAGGGGTACTGCGTCGGATGTAAGGGGCAAAAGTATCGCTAAGCCGGAAATCAGGAGGGTATATGCAGAAAGCTAGGATACACAAGTATAGCTGCAGGATTATGGCGGGGGGTATCGGATCGACCGCAGCATACAGAATGATAGTTACGATACCCCGTAGGGTTCCCCAATAAGGATAATGAAGGTAGCGCTATTTCACACATATACGGTGTGGGGTATGCGTTTAAATATCAAACTGACCGCTAGGATTTGGCCTATACCCCACGGGGTTTATGGCATAAGGTGCAAAAGTATACTTACGTCGCCCGGAGATGGCAGGTGGCAGGTGGCAGGTGGCAGGTGGCAGGTGGCAGGTGGCAGGTGGCAGGTGGCAGGTGGCAGGTGGCAGGTGGCAGGTGGCAGGTGGCAGGTGGCAGGTGGCAGGTGGCAGGTGGCTCCCAGTCGTCACCTCCCGGCCTTCATGGCGGCCCGCCCAGCCACTGCCCAGCCCGCCCCACGTGCCCGGCACAAAAAAACTGCCCCGGAAACAGCCGAAACTGCTTCACGGGACAGCCCACTACGTTGTGCTGTTCTACTGTTGTCTTGCCGTACCGTTCTGACGTGCTATTCTGTCCTACAGTCCTACAGTCCTACAGTCCTACAGTCCTACAGTCCTACAGTCCTACAGTCCTATTGTTACGCAGTCTCCCCGGTGAGGAAGTTGCGAAGCACGGTCTGCAGGATACCACCGTTGCGGTAGTATTCGACTTCCACATGGCTGTCGAGGCGCAGTGTGGCTGTGAACGAGAGCTCACTGCCGTCTGCCTTTCGAACGGATACTTTCACATCTTGACCAGGCAACAAATCACCTTTCAGGCCCTCGATGGAGAATGTCTCTGTGCCTTCGATACCAAGGGACTTCCAGCTATCGCTGCCCTGGAACTGCAGCGGCAGGACGCCCATGCCGACGAGGTTGCTGCGGTGGATACGCTCGAAGCTCTCCGCGATAACAGCCTTGACGCCAAGCAATGTGGTTCCTTTAGCAGCCCAGTCACGGGAGCTGCCCGTGCCGTATTCTTTGCCAGCAACAACCACGAGGGCCTTGTCTTCGGTCTGATACTTCATCGAAGCATCGTAAATCGCCATCACTTCGTCAGTCGGCAGATACTTGGTTACGCCGCCTTCTGTACCGGGTGCCACTTGGTTGCGGATGCGGATGTTGGCGAACGTTCCGCGCATCATGACTTCGTGGTTACCGCGGCGAGAACCATACGAGTTGAACTCAGCAGGTGTTACATCGTGTCCAGTCAGGTACCTACCGGCCGGGCTGTCGACAGCGATATTGCCAGCTGGCGAAATATGGTCAGTTGTGACCGAGTCACCAAGCAATGCGAGCACGTTTGCCGATTCGATGTCGCTGGATTCTGGCAGGTCTGCCGTCAGGCCAACAAAGAACGGTGGTTCCTGAATGTATGTCGAAGCTTCGTCCCACTCATACAGTTGACCTTCTGGGGTCTCAAGGGCATTCCAACGGTCATTGGCATCGAAAACATGTCCGTACTGTTCTTTGAACATATCTGCGGTCAGAACCCTCTGAATGGTCTCCTGAACTTCGATGGAGCTCGGCCACAGGTCCTTCAGATAGACCGGATTGCCGTTTTTGTCCGTGCCGAGCGCTTCGTTCTGGAGGTCGATGTCGACGGTACCAGCAAGCGCGTAAGCAACAACCAGCGGTGGTGAAGCCAGGTAGTTGGCTTTTACCAAGCTGTGGATGCGTCCTTCAAAGTTGCGGTTGCCTGATAAGACTGCGGAGACGAGCATGTCGTTCTCCTTGACGGCGTCCGAAACCTCATCCGGAAGTGGGCCGCTGTTACCAATACAGGTGGTGCAGCCGTAGCCGACAACGTCGAAGCCAACCTTGGCAAGCGGCTCAAGCAGACCGGCTTGCTCGAGGTAATCGGTCACGACGCGTGATCCCGGTGCAAGACTCGTCTTCACGTACGATGGAGGTGTCAGACCAAGTTCTGCCGCCTTCTTCGCAATCAGTCCTGCGCCAACCATGACCGACGGGTTGGACGTGTTGGTGCAGCTTGTGATGGCTGCAATGACGACTGCGCCTGGCTTCATGGTTGATTTCTTTCCATTCAGCTCGACGCTCGCCTCTTTGTTCAAGTCGGCTTCGGCGAGTCCGAAACCTGCCTTGTCAACAGGCTTGGTGAGTGCCTCTTCGAAGGTCTCTTTCATCGCGTTCAAGGCAATCTTGTCCTGTGGACGCTTTGGACCTGCCATCGTCGGTTGGATGGTTGACAGGTCGAGTTCGAGTGTATCTGTATACACGGGATCCGGTGTTTCGTCGGTCCGGAAGATTCCCTGCTCTTTGTTGTACGCTTCTACTAGGCTGACCAGTTCTTCGTCCCGGCCCGTGCCGCGCAGGTAATTCAAGGTCTCTGCGTCGACTGGGAAGAAGCCCATGGTCGCACCGTATTCAGGTGCCATGTTGGCCACCGTCGCGCGGTCTGCCAAGCTGATGTTTGACAGTCCTGGGCCGTAGAATTCGACAAACTTGCCAACAACGCCCTTCTTGCGCAGCATATTGGTCACCGTGAGCGCCAAGTCTGTTGCGGTTGCACCTTCTGGCAGTTGACCTGTGAGCTTGAAGCCGATGACTTCTGGCAGCAGTTGATAGAGCGGCTGTCCGAGCATGCAAGCTTCGGCTTCAATGCCGCCGACGCCCCAGCCGAGAACGCCAATGCCGTTAATCATGGTGGTGTGAGAATCGGTTCCGACTAAGCTGTCTGGGAACACGTAGGTCTCACCGTCAACGGTTTTCTGCTGCACAACTTTCGCCAAGTATTCCAAGTTCACCTGGTGAACGATACCGGTTCCGGGTGGAACAACACGGAAGTTATCGAATGACTTCTGAGCCCAGCGGAGGAATTTGTAGCGCTCTTCGTTGCGCTCGAATTCTTTCTTGATGTTAAACTCAAGGGCAGCTTGTGATGCGAAGGCATCCACTTGAACAGAGTGATCGATGACCAAGTCAACTGGAATTAATGGGTTGATGCGGTCTGGGTTACCGCCAAGGCGTTTCATTGCCGAACGGAGTGCAGCTAAGTCGACGACGGCCGGAACGCCTGTGAAGTCCTGGAGCAAGATGCGCGCTGGTTTAAATGGAACCTCAGACTTTGCCGGCGAAGCAGCATTCCAATTGGCCAATGCCTTAACGTGATCTTCGCCAATCGCATGATTATCAAACTGACGTACAACGGCTTCCAACAAGATTTTGATGGAGAACGGAAGCTTGGACACAGGACCAACGCCCTGTTCTTCAAGACCATTCAATCGGAAATAAGAATACGACTGATTTCCAACTGACAAGGTCTTTTTGATCCCAAATGGATCGCGGTAGTTTGCCATCGGAATCTCCCCCACTCTTAGATGATGATGCCCGATATAAAAGGTGAATATTTGGCGCGAAAAAGCGCCTCTGCTTTAAAACGGCCATACCCATTGTTGCAGACACTTGCGACGATGTCGAACGCAGATTGACAATCCCGATGGGGGCATCGCTTATCTCGATACATCGACATCGCGAAAACGAGCACATACAATGGGCGACAGAGGACTTACCCTGGCGGAATCCCTCTCTACCCTTGTGCTTCATGGCAAAAGCATGGATTAAGGAACCACGAATTCGTCCATTGTCACTCTACTACCACGACTGTTTGTTTGCAAGGACGAAACACTGGAACTGGTATTCCTCTGGAAGGTACAATGCATGAGAGAAGAGTCGTGTGGACTGCGCCAATGTGTATTGTGGACTGCGGCAATGTATGGCGTGGACTGCGCCAATGTGTATTGTGGACTTCAGCAATGTATGGCGTGGACTGCGGCAATGTATAGCGTGGGCTGCGTGAATGTCCGTAGTGCCGCAATGTGGACCTTGGAGACGAAAGACGAGTCGTATGAGGACCGACGATGAAGGTTGTGGAGGATGAGGATGAGTATTCAGGAAGAGCGTCTTTATTATGGCAACACATATCTGCGAACATTTACGAGCGAAGTCTGCGCGGTTCGGCAGACGGATGAGGGATATTGGGTTCGGTTAAAGCAGTCCGCTTTTTATCCGACATCAGGCGGACAACCTCACGACATCGGTCTGCTTAATGAAACGGCTGTCACAGACGTGGAGGCGGATGACGAGGGTGTGTGGCACAAGGTTGAAGCGCCAATTGCGATGGGCGAAGAGGTTAGCGGGGCGATTGACTTTGTCCGTCGTTTTGATTTTGTCCAACAACACTCTGGTCAGCATGTGTTGTCCGCCTGTTTTGAGCAGCTGCTGAATGTCGATACCGTGAGCTTTCACATGGGAGATACGACTTCGACGATAGACCTCGATATCAGCGAGTTATCTGACGCAGACCTCCTTCGCATGGAACTGGCAGCCAATGAATGGATTTGGCGGGATGTTGCGATTCGAGCCCGCTTCGTGACGCTTGAAGAACTGTCCGCACTTGACCTCAGACGTCCGCCAAAAGTGGAGAAAGACGTCCGAATCGTAACGATTGAGGGCCTTGAACACAATCCGTGCGGGGGAACGCATGTATCGTCAACAGGACAGATTGGTCAAATTGTCCTGACCAAGACGGAACGTATGCGCGGCGGTGTTCGCGTGAGTTTTCTCTGCGGACGCCGTGCATTGACGTACACTCGGCAATTGACGGATACGTTTCGCGTGCTCGGGAATCAGTTGTCCGTGGGACTCCAGGATGTCACGACGACTGTGGAAGGATTGCAAACACAACTGAAAGAGGCACGTAAAGAGCTGCAGGACCTGAAACAGCAGACCGCGACGCTGATGGCTCGCGAAGTCTTACAGCACGCACAGCAGCGCGACAACGGTATGATTACACTTATCACAGACGTCGGTGCAGGATACGGCGCGAATGAGCTCAAACCAATGATGGCGGCTGTTACGGAACTCCTTGACAGAGAAGGGTTTGCGGGCGCTCGCGCACCTTATGTTGTGGCTCTCGTTGGAAGCCAAGGAGACCGTGAATTTGCTGTGGTTGCTGCCAGCGAGCAATCGAATATCGCAGCCAACGTGCTCTTAAAGGAGGCGTTCGCCACCGCAGGGGGCAAGGGCGGCGGCAACGTGCGTACAGCGCAAGGCTCTGCGCCGAGGACGGCGGCCAATTCATTGGTGGAGAGTTTTGGACGGGCCCTGTGCGCTCTGCGTGGGGAAGAGTAATTGTCCTGACGTACCGAGGCACAGAACTACGACGTGACGCATTCCCCGGGCTCGCTGGGCCATTTGCCCACGCAGCACGCAGCGCACCACGTAGCCAGTCAGGGCACGGCAGACGGAGCCAGCCGTGCTGTAGACCAGTCTGCGTAGACCCGCCGTAACGTGACGCATTCCCCGGGCTCGCTGGGCCATTTGCCCACGCAGCACGCAGCGCACCACGTAGCCAGTCAGGGCACGGCAGACGGAGCCAGCCGTGCTGTAGACCAGTCTGCGTAGACCCGCGCAACGTGACGTCTGCCCCGGGCTCGTTGGCTCCGTGCTAAGAGCGGGGCGGCAACGGGCCAAGGTACTGGTATAGGTTTGTCTGAATGCGACCGTTGTACAGTTTTCGCTTCTTATCTGCTTTAATGCCAAACAATTTCTCGAATTGTGGATGAGACGTGATGACGAACCAACTCCAGGTTTCCATACCTTTTTTGACGCGACCCATGGTTCGATACAGGGCTTCCACTTCGTCTTCAGTACCGAGCCGTTCGCCGTATGGCGGGTTGGTCACAATGCAGCCGTATGGTTCCTCAGGGCGGAACTGTCGAATGTCCCGCGTGTTAAACACGATGCTGTCCGAAACGCCAGCCTTGCTGGCGTTTTCCCTGGCGAGCTGTACAACGCCTTCATCAATGTCTGAAGCCAGAACCGGCTGTTCAAGCGGGCGGATAAGGCTCTTCGCATGTGACCTTGCATCTGCCCAGGTGCGCTCCGGAATCCACGCCCACTGCTCGGCCGCAAACCCTCGCTGCAGGCCAGGAGCCATGTTTTGACCAATCATTGCCGCTTCAATCGCGATGGTGCCGGAACCGCAAAGCGGATCGGCGAAAGGTCGGTGGGGCAGCCAACGACTGAGCTGCACGAGCGCAGCAGCGAGGGTTTCCTTGATAGGAGCACGCGCGTTAATCGAGCGGTAGCCCCGTTTATTCAGCCCTAGGCCCGACGAATCAATCGTCAAGATGGCTGTGTCCGACTGGATGGACACTTCAATGCTGTAAAGCGGGCCATCCTCCGGAAGTTCGAGCACGCCATGAGCGTCACGCAAGGACTCCACGATAGCCTTTTTGACGATCCGCTGGCAAGCAGGCACACTTGACAGTGTCGATTTTACGGAGCGCCCTTCGACGGGGAACGCAGCATTTGCGGGCAGAAGGTCTCCCCACGGCAGGGCCTTCGTCCCTTCAAACAACTCGTCGAAGGTCTCTGCGCGAAATTCCCCCATCTTGATGAGAACACGGTCTGCCGACCGCAACCAGAGGTTGCTCTGGGCAAGTAACAGCGCATCGCCTTCGTACTCGACGTAGCCATTGTGTGCCGTGACGGTGTCGATGCCGAGATTCACCACCTCGCGCTTTACGACGGCTTCGAGGCCAAAAGGTGCGGTTGCAATCAGGTTAAATCCATCCACTCTGGTTGTGCTCCTATCAATCAATTTGGGGTCAGTGCAAGAGGACGACGATGACCGAGGCCAGGGAAAAACAAACGCTGATGATGTACAAGAGGGTCACCGTCTGGACCTGTGAAAACCCGGCTCGAAGGAGCCAGTGATGTCCGTGCGTTTGATCCGCTCTGTAGATAGGTTGCCCGTGCATGAGCCGTCCAATCACAACGCGGATGGCATCAAAGATAGGGACACCGAGTGCGAGCACAGGTACGACAATCGAAACCACGGTTGCCGACTTAAAGGCACCAATCACAGCAACAGACGCGAGCACAAATCCGAGCATGGTCGAGCCCGCATCACCCATGATGATTCGGGCGGGGTAAAAATTGTAGCGCAGGAACCCCATTGCGCCTCCCGCCAACGCGGCAGCCCAGATGGCTGATTGCAAATCGCCTGTCTTCCAGGCGAAAAAGACCATCGTCAGCGAGGATATGGTGCCGATGCCTGCAGCTAATCCATCAAGTCCGTCGAGAAAGTTGTATACGTTAATGACGCCGACAATCCAAATAACCGTCAAAATCCACGCCACAGCATGCGGTAACAGGATGTAGTGACCGCCCCCAAAGGGTACCGTCAAGGTGTGGACTGTGCCACCAGACCAGATGACGAGAACGGCGGCCAATGTTTGCGCAATAATTCGGATTCCTGCGGAAAAGTCTCGTCTCCTCGTCTTATAGTAGTCATCAATCATTCCGACGCCGTAGAGCAAAAATGTCCCACCCAACAGTCCGTAATATACGGAGGGAACAGGCTTGTCAACGATGGAAAACACGGATGAACTGATGACAAATCCAGCAAGAATCGCCAATCCGCCAAGTAAGGGGAGGGGTTCTTTGTGTACTTTACGTGCGTTTGGGAGGTCAACGAACTTCCACTTGATTGCCAGACGCCGGATGTATGGGACAAGTACAATTGAGATTAAAAGGGCAGTCAGGCAGGAAAACAAGATGAGCATCGATTTACCCTCTCCTCAAGACCACTACCAGTCAACGTGTTTGTTGAATTGTTCACGATTTCCAGACGACAACGTTACCGTCAGTTGCAGTTGTTTCGTGTCGTCATCGTAGTTGGATTCAGCAATTGGGTACTGCTTGTGTGTCTTTGGGTCGATATAGACAATGGTTAGCAGTGCGCCATGATCGTATTTTGCATACAGGTGTGCAAGGTTTTCCGCAAACGTTTCGCGCTTAATGTCAGGTACGTTGTCCGCCAGTTGCAGGACAAACGCCATCGGATCGATGCCAGTCCCTGTATCAACGAGTACCAACTTGCCGAGTTTGTGGTCCGTAACGTACTCGGTGAAGGTGTGCTTGTGCTCGGCGCTCCGGAGCGCGGCGGTTTGTTTCATATATAGATAGAGGTAACCGCTCGCGGCGACAATCGCCAGAGCGATAATAATCATATACATCTGAGTCCGGCGGGACGATTTTCTCGACTGGCTGTCTGGCATGGTAATCCCCCTCAATATCCCACCGGCCTACCTTGACAACCTGACACATAGGGCTCTGCCCGATTATACTGCAATCGACAACGAACGACTACTAATTTGGTCGATTTTCCCCGCGGTGATATGCTGTTTGATTGAAGGGGTGGGTCCGAATGTTCAAACGACTGCGAGTTATTCTGCTGATGCTTGTTACCGTATTTATCGGATTTGGGTTGATAATTCCGGTATTGCCGCTGATGGTGACCAATGCCGGGGCAAACGCCTTCCAACTCGGCCTGCTGCTTGCCTTGTATTCCGCAGTATCGTTCTTCCTATCACCTTATTGGGGGCGCTTGTCTGACCGTATCGGACGCAAACCGATTCTAGTCGTAGGATTGGTTGGCTTTGCCCTTAGTTTTCTCATCCTTGGGCTGGCTGTGCATACCATTTGGCTCATGTACGTCTCAAGAATTGTTGGCGGCGCTTTTTCAGGTGCCGTGACAGCCACAGCGATGGCCTACGTGGCTGATGTCACAGATACGATGGACCGTACAAAGGGAATGGCTCTTGCCGGCATGTCCATCGGCTTTGGGTTCATCATCGGCCCCGCCGTGGGTGGTATTCTTGGCGGCATCAGCGTTTCACTGCCGTTTTTTGTTGCTGCGGGATTAGCCCTTCTTAACGCGTTATGGGGACTGTTTGCACTGCCCGAATCCCTGACACCGGAACAACGGCAAGAGCGAGCGATGCAGCCTTCATCTGGTGCTACATCGCGCTGGTCCGCGTTCGAAGGTCGACTCAAATACATGTATTTGGTTGATTTTGTGGCCCAATTTACCATTTCATCGCTCGAGGGATGTTTGCAGCTGTTTGAAATGGACAAGATTCACGCCACTTCGATGCAAATTGGCTGGATGTTCTTTATTTCCGGCATTGTCGGTGCTCTGATTCAGGGCGGGATTGTCCGACGCTATGTGACCCATGGGCGCGAGGTTCCGACACTGTACATTGGATTGTTTGTGTCAGCCTTGGGGCTCGTGCTGCTCGTGTTCTCGTCAAACTTTGCCACGGCAGCCCTCTATATGACCATATTTGGCGCCGGAAATACCGTCATTAAGCCGACGCTCACTTCTGTAATTACAAAGGAAACACGGGTTGGTCAAGGTCTCGCAAACGGTCTCTTGTCTTCGATGGACAGCCTGGCACGGATGGTTGGACCGGTGTTTGCAACCTTAATATTTGAAGTACATATGAATCTTCCATTTTTCGTTGCAGCCGTGGTTGCCATCTTGGCGATGGTGCTCGTCCTCAGGTATCAGATGACGGTGCAAACAGAGAAAACTTTGCTAAGTCCGAAACAATCATGAAACTTACTCTTTCGGCGCCTCTGTTGTGACCGATCCGCTTGACTCTGCGACAACTAAGTGTGGTAAACTGTACCTGTATCTTTGTGGGGTTGTACCGGTTGCCAGAGGCTAGGATTGAGTACACCAGAGCCATATTGCTTGGCGAGCTAGAAAATAGGTCCGGTAAACTGGTCAGCCAAAACCGGAAACTTTCGTTCGCCAGCTATGCTTGGCGATTTTTATTTCTCAGGGTTTCGTGATTTCTATCTGAAATACCTGACAGCAGGAATAGAAATGCTCTGGTGTAAGGTGTAAACGCTGTCGGCACGGTCGAAACCGCCGAGGAGGGTGAAGAGTGGGGAACTCTACATGGTTGCCAGCAGCACTGACACACTTTTCGCAAAGCGTAGACGGACTTTTCTACGGCGTTCTAGGCGTAGTCACGTTCTTCTTCGTACTTGTGGAAGTTTTGCTGGTGGTTTTTCTCGTTCGCTACCGCCGAACGAAGAGGAATGCAGTCGGAGCCAATGTTCACGGGAACAATAAGTTAGAGATTCTGTGGACGCTGATTCCAGCACTTATTCTAGTGGCTATTGGTGTTTTTAGCGTAAAGTACGTATACGCAGCTCAGGTTGCGCCAGCGAAACCCATTGTGATTAAAGTCATTGGCCATGAGTGGAAGTGGGAGTTTCAATACCCGAACGGAGTGGACACGTTTAACGACTTGCGTGTTCCGGCCGGTCAGAATGTTCTGTTTGATATCACTTCAGCGGATGTCATTCACGGGTTCTACGTTCCCGCAGTGCGCTTGCAGCAAGACGCACTTCCGGGACGACAAACACAGTTCTGGATCAACGTGGAGAGCCAGTACACGGGTCAAACATTCCCAGTCCCATGCGACCAGTTCTGCGGTCCAGGACACCCCACAATGGTCGCCACCATGAAAGTCATGAGCCCTGCTGACTTTCAAACCTGGCTCCAGACGGAGAAACAGGCCCAGAAGACTTCGCAAGGCTAAGAACCGGATGTTCCGGGCGCCACAGTCGCTCATCCCTGACGGACTTGTCACTATCACGAGGGTCAGTCCGCTACCAATCTATCAGCGTCGTGCGAGGTGATGTGAAAGATGGAGGCAGCGTTGCAGCCGCCACGAAGGTCGTTCGTGAGGGAATGGATCTTCACCGTTGACCACAAGAAAATCGGCATTATGTACGGTGTAACGGCACTTTTCTTTTTTCTCTTAGGTGGTCTCTTTGCACTGTTGGTTCGTACCGACTTGCTCAGTCCTTCCGGCATTTTCACAGCTCAGAACTACAACGAATTTTTCACGATGCACGCCACCATCATGATTTTTGCAGTGATCATTCCACTGCTCACTGGCGCATTTGGCAACTATTTGGTGCCGCTCCACATCGGTGCCCGCGATATGGCGTTCCCGCGGATGAATGCGCTCAGTTATTGGCTTTATCTTGCGTCCGGATTTGTGCTGCTGCTTAGCATGGTGTTTGGTATGCCAGACGCCGGATGGACTTCGTACCCGCCATACAGCGTACAAGCCCAAGGACCTGGTATTGACCTGTGGGTGACTGCTCTGCACATCGCGGGGTTGTCATCGATTCTCGGCTCCATTAACTTCATCGTTACCATTCACAAAATGCGCGCACCAGGCATGACGTACAACCGCATGAGTTTGTTTACCTGGAGTATGTTGGTTACGGCGTATATGCAACTCTTTGGTACCCCGGCCCTGGCAGGTGCCATTACAACCCTGATTTCCGACCGGCATTTTGGCACCGTCTTCTTTAATAGCTCTGCCGGCGGCGATCCCATGCTCTACCAACACCTCTTCTGGTTCTATTCGCATCCTGCGGTTTACATCATGATTTTGCCTGCCTTTGGTATTGTCTCGGAAATCCTTCCTGTGTTTGCAAGAAAGCCGATTTTCGGTTATCACGCGATTGCCTATTCAAGCATCGCAATTGGTTTCCTCGGCTTCTTCGTTTGGGCTCACCACATGTTTGTGGCAGGCATGGCAATGGCTACAGGCATTCCGTTTATGATTTCCTCGATGATTATCGCGGTACCGACGTCGGTCAAGATTTTTAACTGGCTAGCGACGTTGTGGCGCGGCTCTGTTGAATACACGGTGCCGATGATGTTTGCGTCACTTGGGTTTATCGGATCGTTTATCATCGGTGGATTTAGCGGCGTTATCGTGGCAGCAGTACCGCTTGATATGCAGCTTCACGACACGTACTTTATCGTCGCGCACATTCACTATGTGTTATTCGGCGGCAGTGTCATGGTCATCATGGCGGGCTTGCACTTCTGGTTCCCAAAAGTGACCGGGCGCATGTACAATACGAAACTAGGCTATCTGTCCTTCTGGCTTTACTTCATCGGCACGCAGGTAGCATTCTTTCCGATGCACTTCCTCGGCCTTGCGGGGATGCCGCGGCGCATTGCTTCCTACGCCCCGGTGTTTCAATTCTGGAACGATGTATCTTCGATTGGCGCCTATATACTTGGGCTTGGGACGTTGGTGATTGTGTCTAACTTGCTCTATTCCGCCAAACGCGGCAAAAAAGTCGCGGCCAATCCGTGGGGTGCGCAAACGCTCGAATGGACTATTTCGTCCCCGCCGCCCGAGCACAATTTTGACGATTTGCCCGTTGTTACGTCCAATCCGTACCAACCATATACGGATCCCAATCTGCGGAAAGTGCCGAATGCAAATCCGAATCCTACCCCAAGTCCGGTGTAACGGTTCAGGGTGTAACGGTTCAGGTTGAGGGCTTTACCGAGTAGGTCTGGTGCATCTGGACGGAGGCATCCGGTCTAGGGTAAACGGATAGTGCCGTGGGTTATAGGTCATCTTAGGTATCGTAGTTGCTGGTCTTAGGTACCGTAGTTGTTCATCTTAGGTACCGTAGTTGTTCGTCTTGGCGGATGGTGGTAGTTTTCCTGTGAAAATGTGAAACGTTGTTTGGGTCTGGTTCACAAGGTATTAGCGATAGTACTCACGTGCTTACAGCACAGTCCGTTGGTTCCAGAGTTTAGCTGGAAAGGGGTGTCCCGCTCTTGGCGATGAAAGATGTCGCGCTCGAACCAATCCCTCAGGGGAATGGTGAACAATCTACGACTTCGGCACGCGGTTCTCTTCGCGACTATATCTCTGTACTCAAGCTCGGCATTACGATTGCCAATGTGATGGCGACAATCGCAGGACTCTGGGTCGGAAGCCACGGGCATCCGCAGATTCTCACGCTCCTCTTTACCATCATTGGCACAGCGATGGTCGTTGCTGGAGGTGCGGCACTAAACAATTACGTCGACAGAGATATCGACTACCGTATGTCACGTACCAAGGAACGTGCAGTAGTAAGTGGAAAGGTCAATCCAACGATTGTGTTTTGGATGGGGTTGTCGTTTGGAGTCATCGGAACAGTGATTTTGGCTGCACTTGTGAACATTGTGGCTGCTGCCTGTGCCTTTGGTGGCTTGATAGCCTATTCATACATCTACACAGTCTGGCTCAAACGGACAACGACCCTCAGTACGGTGCTCGGGGGTGTCGCCGGGGCATTGCCTCCACTCATTGGCTTTGCTGCTGGCAGTCATGGCAGTCTCGGGCTTGGGGCTTGGGTGTTGTTCTTTATTTTCTTCTTTTGGCAGCCACCGCACTTTCTTCCGCTCGCGATGAAACGCACGGAAGAGTACCGAGCAGCCGGAATTCCAATGTTGCCAGTCGTACGTGGGTTTGGTGAAACTAAACTACAGATTCTGCTGTACACGTCGGCTATGGTGCCCGTATCCTTGCTCCTGTATGGACTAGGATACGAAGGCATTCTTTATTTAGGTGTCAGCCTCATTCTAGGGCTAATTTTCCTCGGGCGTGCTATTCAAGGGTTGTTCGTCAAAGATGACCTTGCCTGGTCGAAGAAGTTGTTTGGATTTTCGCTGCTATACCTGACAGCAATGTGTCTCGTGATGATTGTGAGTGCGGTTTAGTTTAATGAGGGCCGACTTTCGAGGTTGAGTATGTGAGCGAGTATGCGAGTTATGGTGTTGAGGATTAGGTTGTAGGTTAGTGGTTGTAAGCTCGTTTATGCGGGTTAGGTTGTGAGGGTTTGTATGCGAGCCGTCTGTCACGACTTAACACCGGCGGCAGTAGGAGGAGGTCAGCGAATGGCTGTAAATCCGTCAACGAAACCACATTTTGATCACCATGAAAACATGGATCCCCAGGCAAATGCGAATTTTGCTACATGGGCTGGGCTCGTTGCATTGACGTTCATGACAGCGACTTTCGTCGCCTCTAACGTTTACCTGCGCGGATGGAGCCCAACGAAGTTTGTGCTCAAATCTGCTCTGTTAAAGGATCTTCCGTATTACGCTGTGTTGTTGTCTATCTTGTCTGCTGTAATTTTGCTCGTAGCGAGCCAATTTTTCACGAGAGACAAATGGCGTGCCTTTTCGCTGACGCTTGCATTAGGAACCCTTTCCTATGTAGCCTTAGCAGCGGTACAGTTTCAATTGATGCTCCGGTTTGGCCACGCCAGTGCTCAGTCCGCTACGATTTATGCACCGACTGCGGTGATTCAGTTTGCGTTGACGACCGTTGGCGTCGTCCTGTTGGCGGCAGCAGGTTGGTACACGGGTTTTGCCAACAAGGCTAAGATCAACGCCTTCTTTCCCGTCGCGATGAACGTTTGGCTGTATTCGGCAATGTCCGGCATTGTAATTTTGTTACTTGAAGACGTCCTGACGGTTGGTCAGTTTGCAGCCTGGTGTGGACAGCATTTGACCTAATCACGAGGTCTGCCGAAAGGGGAACGAACAACGATGCAATTTATGCTCTTTGCCTTCGGGGTGTTTGCCTTCGCCGCGTTGACGCTGTTGATTCTCAAGTACACCACACATTTGTCCAACACAAAGAAGCAGCACGTTAACAAACACTGAGGACCATGGGTCTCCGATGGGTTACCGATGGGTTACCGATGGGTTACCGATGGGTTACCGATAGGTTACCGATAGACGCACATGAAGGCACGGCAGAAGCCGTGCCTTCAAACTGTTCAGAAACACGTTAGGGCGCCAGACACGAACCCTTACGCACCCTAGGTGCGTAAGCAGTGCTCAGCCAGCCACTCCGACGCTCCGTCACGCACCCTAGGTGCGTGACTTTCAAATTCCGTCCTACCCTCTGGTCTTGGCTCGGTTGGAAGCTGGGCTGCGGATAGCGAGCTCATAACGCGTAATTCACTCTACGTGAAACAAGTTCAAGTGGAAATAACGCGCTCGTGGCGCGTTATTAACTAAAACGGGTCAAAATAACGCGTTCGGACGTCGTTACTGTCTCACAGTGCGCACATAGCGCTTCGACAGCACGCTATTTCTTGCCGGCACAGTTGAGTCCATCGGAAATAACGCGCCAATGGCGCGTTATTGCGAATTACCGATTAAGACCAAGGAAATGTCCACATAAGACTACGCGCCCGCAGCGCCTTAGCCAAGCCCGTTTTGCTGATTTTGATGCTCACTTACGCACCAGCGATGCGTAAGCCACTACGAGTCAATTGATATTCTCCGCCCACGCGCTATTTTGCCGTGGGCGCCGGGTTCTAAGTTGAAATAACGCCCTGTGAGCGCGTCATCCGCTTTAGGGGTACGACATGTTTGTTTCCTGCAGTGCTCGTCAGGTTTGGGATGCGATACCTTCGTGTGCGCCAATAAGGTCACTTGTGTGCATGATGAACGAACGTTATGATGGGTGCATTAAGATGTAAATTGCTGTCGAAAGGAGGAGGAACTGTGACTGGGTTGCCTGCTTTACTGGTATTTATCGTGACCTTTTACTTCATGATCCTTGTGTTTCGTCAATATCGCCGCAATCATCGTCTAAGTCACGTCTTGTGGACTATCTCCCTGTTGTTGTCTGCTGTGGGTTCTCTTGCATATGCGCTGGCCGTCTGGACGCAAGCCGCTAGTGGCATCTGGTTTATTTTGTACTATATCTGTGGCGCACTGTGGATGGCTGCGATGATGGGACTCGGCAGTTTGGCACTCGTCGTTTCGAAGCGCACTGTCTATGTCATCACGGTCATTGTCGCCGTGCTCGGTGTAGTTGGAACGGTTGGCCTGATGGTAGCTCCCTTGAGTTTGGCAGCGTTGTCTCATCTTGACGGTGGGGCTGGTACGGGTGTCGTTGGTGTTTCCGCACTTTGGCTGGTGCCGCTCATCGTCTTAAACACGTTTGGGGCAGTCGCCGTGCCTGTCGTGGCACTGGTGTCGGCTTGGAGATTATTCCGCCGTTCCGCTCCAAAACGATTTTTCCTGGGAAATCTGTGGCTCGCCATTGGAGTGCTCATCATCGCCGGCGCAGGAAGTGCAGCGCGCTTAGGGTGGCCAGGATTTTTTTGGATCGCGATGTTAGCCGGCTGGGTCGTTGCATTTGGCGGCTTTCGGTTGCTGTCGCTTTCGCCGCAGCAACGCACGGTTGCCTCGCATGCGACTCCAACTCTTCAAAACCACTAAATGAAATGTATGGTATGTGGGTCCTCGAGGGAATCGAGAAGAAGCGACGCGCAAGAGTGGTAAAGAGATTCGACGGATTCGAAAAGGATGCACAAGTCGCAAAGAGATTCGACCGATTCGAAAAAGATGCGCAAGTCGTAAGGCTGCCCGTTGGAGATATACAGGGGCAGCCTTACTTGTCTTGTCGTTTGGTGGGCCAGGTCACTTTGTGGTCAGGGATTGCGATTTCTGGTCCACTTCCGATTACCGTTGGTTGTGTGAGGGAAAATATCGCCTTTGCGCAGACGGACTTTCTTGGGATGGCTGAGGTTGTTGCTGTCCGGATGCTCGCCAACTTCGACATACTCACCGTCGTTTGGCACTTTCCAGCCTGGTTCAAACTGATTGTGTTGTCCCAATGTGCATCACCCCCGCAGATGTAGTATCACATGCGGGGGTGAGCAGTATGCACTGGCAGTTTAGGCTTACGCGTGGCTTGTTTAGAACTGCGCGTAGCGCGTGGTTTGTTTAGGCTTACGCGTGGCGCGTGGTTTGTTTACCTTTACGCCAGTGTGACGTCGTCGCAGAGGTAAACGTCCTGAATGGTATTGAGAAGCTTTGCCCCTTCTGCCATTGGGCGTTGGAATGCTTTGCGACCGGAAATGAGTCCCATGCCGCCAGCACGCTTGTTGATGACTGCGGTCTTCACAGCATCTGCAAAGTCGTTGGAGCCTGACGCACCGCCTGAGCTGATGAGGCCAATCTTGCCCATGTAGCAATTGGCGACTTGGTAGCGAGCGAGATCGATGGGATGTTCCGTCGTCAGTTCGGTGTAGATGCGATTATCGGTTTTGCCGTAACTGCTGCCTTCCATATTCAAGGCTTTGTAACCGCCGTTTACGTCCGGCAGCTTTTGCTTGATGATGTCCGCTTCGATGGTGACGCCGATGTGATTTGCTTGGCCTGACAGGTCAGCCGAAGTATGGTAGTCGACGCCGCCAACCTTGAAGTCCGGGTTGCGCAGATAGCACCAAAGAACGGTGAACATCCCAAGTTCATGCGCTTGCTGGAATGCCTCGCTGACTTCTTGCAGCTGTCTTGTGGACTGATCCGATCCGAAATAGACCGTCGCCCCCACACCCGCAGCGCCCATTTCCCATGCTTCCTGAACACTGCCAAACATGACCTGATCAAACTGGTTCGGGTAGGTAAGCAATTCGTTATGGTTAATCTTCACGATGAATGGAATTTTGTGGGCATATTTCCGAGAGGTCAGGGCAAGCGCTCCAAAAGTGGAAGCAACCGCATTGCAGCCGCCCTCAATGGCAAGTTTGACAATGTTTTCGGGATCAAAGTAGGCTGGATTTTTCGCAAATGACGCGCCCGCGGCGTGTTCAATTCCTTGGTCTACCGGTAGAATCGAGACATAGCCCGTGCCGCCGAGTCGGCCATGAGAAAGCATCGACTGCAGACTGCGCAACACCTGGTTGTTGCGGTCCGTGTGACTAAAGACTTCACTGACGGTCTCCGGTGACGGGGAAGTCAGTACTGATTTAGGAATGGTCGTAGAGGTGTGTTCCAGATAGTAAGATGCTTCATCGCCGAGATAATTTTGAATTTGTTCAATCATGGCTTACACTCCCGTCTCGTCCTGTTGGTATGCGGCGCATACCAATCGCATACCTATGCATGCAGGTGATCGCTATTACTGTATCAAATCCGTAGTCAAATGGGAAACACATTGGCAAGCATCTGCTCTCAAACCCGCATTGGTTTTGCGGTATAATAGCCACGACAGATGATGCTTTCTTGTGTACAGACTGTGCGTTCTAGATAGTTGCTGGTTCACGGACTATGTTTTTGCTTCACAGAACTTGTTTTTTTGTTCACACACTATGTTTTTTTCGAGGAGTATGAACGATGTTTCATCGAAAAGATACTAGAAAAGTACACGTCGGTCCGTTGACGATTGGCGGATCCAACCAAGTGCTCATCCAAAGCATGACCACGACGAAGACGGCTGACGTCAAGAGTACAGTGGAGGAGATCCACCGCCTTGAAGACGCCGGCTGCGAATTGGTGCGTGTCACGGTCAACACGAAAGAGGCGGCGGCCGCGGTCAAGGATATTAAGCGGCAGATCCACATTCCACTTGTTGCCGATATACATTTTGATTACAGATTGGCGTTAATGGCCATTGAGAATGGAATCGACAAGGTCCGAATCAACCCTGGTAACATTGGGCAGCGGGATAGGGTCGAAGCCGTTGTGAAAGCTTGCAAGGAACGGGGAATTCCGATTCGTATCGGCGTCAATGCAGGGAGTCTCGAACGCCATATTCTTGAGAAACACGGCTACCCGACGGCCGAGGGCATGTTGGAAAGCGCCCTGCATCACATTCACATCCTTGAAGATCTCGATTTTGAAGACATCATTGTGTCGATGAAAGCCTCAGACCTGCCGCTTGCAATTGACGCGTATCGCCTAGCTGCTGAAGCGTTCGACTACCCGCTTCACCTTGGCATTACGGAGTCAGGGACACTGTTTAGCGGGACCATCAAGAGTTCAGCGGGGCTCGGGACGCTCTTGTCGATGGGCATCGGCAACACGATGCGCGTTTCTCTCAGTGCCGATCCGGTCGAAGAGATTCGCGTCGCCCGCGAACTGCTGAAGGACTTCCACCTCATTTCAAACGCGGCGACGCTTGTGTCGTGTCCCACTTGCGGGCGGATAGACATCGATCTCATCTCCGTCGCGAATGAAGTCGAGGAGTACCTCGAGGGTATCAAGGCACCCATCAAGGTGTCTGTGCTCGGTTGCGCCGTCAACGGGCCGGGGGAAGCGAGGGAGGCGGACATCGGGATCGCCGGGGCTCGTGGAGAAGGTCTGCTGTTCAGAAAGGGCCAAGTCATTCGCAAGATTCCGGAGCAGGATTTGGTTTCGGAACTGAAAAAGGAAATTGACGTGCTAGCGCAGCGCTATGCACAAACGGGAAGCCTGGAATAAGGCAAGGGCCGAAGCTTCGGGCGCGTGTGGGCGCCGACGGCAGTGCCAGGACCAGGACCAGGACCAGGACCAGGACCAGGACCAGGACCAGGACCAGCACGGCGGCCCGGGCGTTGGCTGTTAGAGGTGGGGCGTGTGGAAGTGAAGGGGGTTGCAGCGATGCCAGACATTCAGGGGAAGCTCCTCTCCATTCAAGTAGGGTTACCAGAGCAGAAGGTCTTCCAACATCCATCGGACGGAAAAGAGGCTGCCTACGTCTCGGGCATTGATAAGTCCAGTGTGCTCGGAGCAGTCGAGGTCGGCGTAACAAATCTGGCTGGTGATGGCCAGGCTGATTTGGAGAATCATGGTGGTCCGCATCGAGCAATCCTGATGTACAGCGCTAATCATTACCCAGACTGGAAGCAGTTGCGTGGGCTCTCTCTTGCTTACGGGGCATTCGGAGAAAACTTTACTGTTTCGGGCCTCACTGAAGACAACATGTGTCTCGGCGATACTCTGAAGGTAGGAGAAGTTATCCTGCAAGTTTCACAGCCTCGTTCGCCGTGTTGGAAACTTGGGCGGAAGCACCATCTGCCGCAGTTGCCAGCAGACGTTGAGCGATTCGGATGGACAGGCTGGTACGTTCGTGTACTGCAAACAGGCACGGTTGAAGCTGGAATGGAGATTCGCCTGATACATCGGCTGCATCCCCAGTGGACGATTCGACAGACGCACAAAATCCGAAGGGATAGTCTGGTGATGCCGGAAGACGCTCTTGCCCTTGCGGCATGCACGGAATTGTCTCCTGACTGGCGTCGCATGCTGTCCGGTAACTAAGTGGTGTGGAGTGGAACGGCCACACTCAGATCCGCATTTTGTAACATTGTTCCGCGGTAGCCTATATTTGGTCGATTTCCGGTCCGCCTTTTGTCACATTTAGTAACCCTCTGTAACGTTCTGTAACGTTCTCGTCTGCATTCGGGCACGTTCTGCAACGTTCCCGCCGATAGCGAGCCGAGAACGCGTTATTCACCCTGCCCGAAACATGTTCAAGCGGAAATAACGCGCTCGTAGCGCGTTATTCACTGAAACTCATCAAAATAACGTGTTCCCACGTTGCTATTCACTCCAGGTGCGAACATAGCGCTTCCACAACGCGCTATTTCTTGCCGACACTATAGATTCAATCGGAAATAACGCGCTCAGGGCGCGTTATTACAAATTACTCCTCAAAACCAGGGCCATGTCGACGTTCCCTTACGCACCCGCGGTGCGTAAGCTCCGCTCAGGCAGGCGATTTTGCGTTCCCTAACGCACCCACGGTGCGTTAGCGGAGCCCTCTCAGCCAATTCGGACCTCCCCTGCGCATCACGATACGTAACGCGCTCGAAGCGCGTTATCTCCACTCAGAACCGTTCCTTTGAGTCACCTCTTTGACCTATCGCTCTAACTTAACCGCTCCAACTTGCCCCATTGACGTGAATGCAAGGTTGCATATAAAATAAGCCTCGTACTTTACTGCGTTAGCAAGCTAAAGCACACGCGCGGTTTAGAGCGTTTTCGATCCGTTACGGGAGCCCCAGCCTACCGAAGCCACTGGCAACGGGACTGACGCCACCGTGAAGTTTGCGCTAGTGCCACACGGAGCGCACCACTGCGGTAAAGTGTGTACCAGCCGTGATGAAGTGTGCCGCACAGTGATTTGGAATTCTTTGTGTGCAAACTGTTACAATGGACGGTACTTAGAAGGCGGTCGGGATGGGGTCCTCACAATGGGGTCGTCACAGCAAAAATACCTAACCGATGTAGCGCCCCAAAACGACTTAGATGACTTAAATGGATGCTGGAAGTGGTGAAAATATGAGCTTGGACGTTGTACGAAAGTGGGTCGACAGACCACTCGGTATGCAGGATCTATTTCCCCAGCAAGCTAGGTTCCGACGCAAGGTTGAGTCGAAACTGCTTGCAGAATTTGAAGATCACGGCTTTGACATGGTGTCGTGCGGCGCCTTTGAATATGTGGACACACTGCTTCGCGGTAGAGCCGCTGCTGAGGCAGAAGCTTGGGTACGTGTATTTGACACCCTCGGACGGACGGTAGCCCTGCGGCCGGAAATGACGCCGTCGATTGCACGGATGGCAGCACCTTTATTGTCCTCAGGCAATCGCGAAATCCGCTGGTGTTATGCTGAGCGCGTATATCATCGTACGGACGATCCCGCTTCCCTATCGTGGATTAGCGGCCGCGCCGCCGAGTCGACTCAGGTGGGCGTCGAGTGGATTGGTCCTGCGGACGTTGAAGTTGATGCACGCTTACTCCGGTTGTGTCAGTCAGGACTGACCAAGCTTGGATTAAAGGACTGGCAAATGGTGGTCAGTCACGCTGCGTTTGCTCCCGCGTTTCTGGCCGCGAGTGGTTTCGAAGCGGCAGTAGTCGACGACCTGATGGGCACGCTTGCACGCGGGGACTACGTTGGTTTCCGGCGTATCGTCGATGACCAAGGGAGTGTCGACTTACCCTCGGGGGAAGCATTGTTGGCCATGCTGTCGAAAATAAACCCGCTGTCGGCTGCTGAGATGTCCGGTGACAAGATGTCCAGTGACAAGATGTCCAGTGACAAGATGTCCGCTGGTAGACCGTCTGGCACTAACTTGTCAGACCTGGTGGAGATCCGCTGGCGTAACCCGGCTCTCGGGACGCAGGTGGAGAATTATTGGAACAGCCTTGTACGGTTTGCTGAAGAGTTAAAACGCATGCGGTTAACAGACCATTTAACATTCGATTTGACCCTGACCAGAGATATCAGTTACTACAGCGGCATCGTGTTCGAGGTGTTCGCGAACGGAGTCGGTGCGCCGGTCGCCCTCGGAGGGCGGTACGATGGGCTTTTGGCATCATTCGGTGCCCCTGCCCCAGCTGTTGGATTCACATACGAGATTGAACGGCTGATGGCTGCACTCAGTGAGGTGGAGTGGACCAGCCAACCTGAGGCGTCGATTGCTGACGGGACACGAGAGGTGGACACGGAATGCTGACTATTGCCCTGGCCAAAGGTCGAACGACCGATGATGTGATGCCTCTGTGGACCAGTGCCGGATTGCCGAAGCCGGACGGGATGGATGAGAGCCGATCGCTTGTTTTTCATCTGCCCGCTAAGCCTGCTGACACGGACGATGCTGCCCTTCGGTTCCTCTTGGCAAAGCCCGCGGATGTACCGACGTATGTGTCGTTTGGTGTAGCAGACATCGGCATTGTCGGCGAAGATGTCGTTCTCGAGTCCGGTCGCGAGGTGTATGAACTGCTTGACTTGAAGAAGGCGGAATGTCGCCTCTGCGTTGCCGGTCGCCCAGAATCTCGGCATCAACCGGCCCGGCGTGTGGCGACCAAATATCCTCGGCTCGCTGACCAGTACTTTCGGAGTCGGGGTGAGGCGGTGGAAATCATTCCACTCGGCGGATCGATAGAACTTGCGGCAGTCATTGGACTTGCAGATAGGATTTTCGATCTCGTTCAGACCGGTGGCACCCTTGTCGCCAATGGACTCATCGTCTTTGACGAGGTCATGAATGTGTCGGCGCGGTTGGTCGCAAACAGATCGAGCTACCGCACCAAACGCCGACTGATTGACGAAATTTCAGCGCGGCTGGCGGAATCCATTCAAGAGCGGGGGAGTTGGCAGTGAAAATCCGTCGCGATACGGCGGCAATGTTCCAGTGGCAAAGAACAAGTGACAGTGACGATACAGCGATGGCTGCTGTTCAAGAGATCCTGACCGATGTCAAACAGAGGGGCGACGAAGCAATTCGTCATTGGACGGCAAAATTGGACTACCCTGGCGCAGACGATGGCGGGTTTCGGTTTCGGGTCTCGCCTGCCGCGATGGAATCTGCCTGGAACGCCCTCGACAGGGAGTTGCAAGCAGCGTTGCAGGCTGCGTCAAATCGGATTCGCAGGTTTCACGAGTCACAACTGCACGGCACGGTTGAAATCAGTGATGCGGAGGGCGCTGTTCTCGGGCTTGTGTGGCGTCCGATTCGCCGAGTGGGCGTCTACGCTCCGGGTGGCCGAGCAGCGTATCCTTCGACTGTGTTGATGAACCTCATTCCCGCGCAGGTGGCCGGCGTCAGTGAGATGGTGCTCGTTTCACCGCCGCAACGCGAAACCGGGCTGCCGCACCCGCATGTCTTGGCAGCAGCTCACCTGCTTGGTGTCACGGAGATGTATGCACTTGGCGGCGCGCAAGCGATTGCTGCACTCGCTTATGGAACCGAGTCGATTCAAAAAGTGGACAAGCTCGCAGGACCAGGGAACCTGTATGTCGCGCTCGCGAAGCGGGCAGTCATGGGGGATGTCGGCGTCGACAGTATTGCCGGGCCGAGTGAGGTATTCATCGTCGCAGACGAGACGGCGAATCCGAATTACATTGCGGCGGATATGTTGGCGCAAGCGGAGCATGATCCGGAAGCGGGTGCCGTCTGCGTCACGACTGTCCCCGAGCTGGCTGATGCCATTGAAGCGGCTCTTACGCATCAACTGTCTGTCTTGCCAAAGCGCGAGGTGGCAGAGGCTGCACTGACAAAATGGGGCGCGATTGTCACAGCCCATTCACTCGCGGAGGCACTCGAGGTGGTCAATCGCAGCGCACCGGAGCATGTCGAATTGCTTGTCGACAAACCTGAAGAATACCTTGATGCCATTCATCAGGCTGGTGCCGTCTTTTTGGGGGCGTTCACACCGGAGCCCGTGGGTGATTACTACGCAGGGAGCAACCATGTGCTGCCAACGCACGGAACCGCACGTTTTGCTTCGGGGCTTGGCGTTGCCGACTTCCTACGGCGGATGAGTTACGTGTCTTATAAACCGGAAACCCTGCGTGCACACGGGAGCCACATCATGACCCTTGCGCGGGCAGAAGGACTCGATGCTCATGCAGAGTCGATTGCGATTCGCCTGGATGAGATGTCCGACATCACCAAGAGCGCTGCTGAAGATGCCTGACACGAATCGAGACGATTCAGGTGTCAGACACAAACCTGCGTGAGGATTCAGGTGCCAGGCCAACTAGCGTGAGGATTCAGGTGTCAGGCGCAACTAGCGTGAGGATTTGGGTGACATACATGAGGGAGGCCGATGAGCAAGATGTCAGACGTGAATGCGCACATGTCCCAAGTGAACGTACCAGGTACGGCAACGATTCACCGCGTCACTGGAGAAACGAATGTCGAGTTGTCACTGTCGCTGTACGGGACCGGCCAAGCCCAGCTTGATTTTCCTGTTCCATTTCTTCGTCACATGCTGCATCTGTTCGCGGTGCACGGCCGTTTTGACCTGACGGTGCATGCGACGGGAGATGTTGACGTGGATGACCACCATCTGGTTGAGGATATCGGACTCGCACTCGGCCGCGCATTGCATCAGGCGCTCGGGGATAAACGCGGGATTCGCCGCTACGGCGAACGTCACACGCCGATGGATGAAACGCTGACCCGCGCTGTCGTCGACTTTTCCGGGCGCCCGGCGTTTGTGCTGGTGGGGGATGTTCCTGACAAGCGGATCGGCAGTTTTCCAACGGAACTCACACGGGAGTTCTTTAAATCGGTTGCGAACGAAGCCCGGATGGCGCTGCATCTTGCGATTCTCTACGGCGAGAACAGTCACCATATGGTCGAAGGTCTGTTCAAGGCGACTGGGGCGGCTGTCGCGATGGCGGTCGAAATTGTGGGCGACAACGTACCAAGCAGCAAGGGGGTATTGGAATGATAGTGCTCCTTGATTTAGGGATTGGCAACCTGTCGAGTGTCCAGAGCGGCTTTGCACGCGCTGGCGGAGAGACCGTCATCGTCTCGAGTGGAGCGTCCTTCGATGAACTCGTTGCAACCGGGCGCTCCATCAGCGGTCTTGTTCTGCCTGGCGTTGGTGCGTTTGGCGACGCGATGTTCCAGCTTCGAGCCTCTGGGCTGCTTCGCGTTGTTCGACAGATGGCACGGGATGGAATCCCAGTGCTTGGCATCTGCCTAGGGATGCAATTGCTGCTCTCCATCAGTGAGGAACACGGGAGTCATGTCGGGCTCGGCATCATCCCCGGCCGAGTAACGCGGTTCCCAAATACGGTTAAGGTCCCGCACATGGGCTGGAACAACCTCGTTCAGGTTGTGCAGCACCCGCTGCTCGTCGGCGTAAAACCAGGAGACTACGTCTATTTTGTTCACTCCTATCGCGCAGAATTGCAAGACGACAAGAGTCTGCTTGCGGCGGCTGACTACAATGGCATCACGGTGCCCGCGGTGATTGGTAAAGACAACATCTTCGGAACCCAGTTTCATCCGGAGAAAAGCGGGCGCGTCGGCGAAGTCATTTTGCGCAATTTCGTTCAGATTTGCACAGGCAGGCAGGGAACAGCACCACCGGATGAAGTGATGCGGTCCGATGAGCCGGAATTAAACGAAGCCGGGCTCGTTCCGAACGAAGTGCACTCAGAGTGAAGGGAGGATAAAGAACTTGCGAAACGGGATGACGGACGACGGCATGAGCCAGACGCAAAATTCGAATGGGCAAAACTCTAGACAGCCCTCTAGACTCCCCTTTACGCAGTCCGATGCGAAGTCCGATGCGAAGTCCGATGGGCAGCGCGCCAGAGAGCCCTTCACCCTGTACCCTGCCATCGACATCCTCGGCGCTGCCTGTGTTCGCCTCTTCAAGGGCGATTATGCGGCATCGACAACCTACGAAGCGAATCCCAGAGCCGTTGCACAGCGCTGGCTTGACCAGGGTGCTCGGTTTCTCCACGTCGTCGATCTCGATGCGGCCAAGTCCGGCTCCCCGGTAAACAGGGATGTGATTCGCGATATCGTCAAGCTCACCGAAGCCGTCGGCGCCAGCGTTCAGGTGGGCGGCGGAGTGCGGGATGAGGATGCGATGAACGCGTGGCTCCAAATCGGTGTGACGCGCTGCGTCATTGGTACCGCGGCCCTCGACACGAATCTCATGGCGCGGTTTGTGGAGCGGTTTGGCGGTGACAGGATTGTGGCTGGGCTCGATGGACGCGACGGTAAGCTGGCCGTGCGGGGCTGGATTGAGCAAACAGACATATCCTTAGTGGACGTGGCCCGGCAGTTGTATGGTCTCGGTATTTCATCCGCTTTGGTCACCGATGTTCAGAAAGACGGCACGCTGCAAGGGCCGAACCTCGAACTGGCCAGGGCGATTGCTGAAACCGGTATGGCAGCCATTGCATCCGGAGGGGTTCGGAACCTCGAAGACATCCTTGCCGCGAGAGACGCGGGGTTGTCTGGTGCTATCGCGGGGAGAGCGCTCTATGACGGCACCCTGAACCTGGCTGAGGCTGTGCAAACCCTCGGAGCGTTGGCTGAGGAGTGACTGAGCGCTGGCGGCTGAGGGCTGCGAAGGGCGACGGAGTGTTGCCCGGCAGCGCACAGAGATTGACAACGGGAGGCACCGGAGATGTTAACTAAACGTATCATCCCCTGCTTTGACGTACTTGATGGACGGGTTGTCAAGCACGTGGGATTTCTAGAAAACCGTCGTGACGCAGGCGATCCGGTTGCACTCGCCAAACGCTACTCGGCGGAAGGCGCAGATGAGCTGGTCTTGCTCGATATTTCGGCGTCTGAACAGGGACGATTGGCGACGCACCGGATCGTCGAAGAAGTCGCGCAGCAAGTGAACATTCCACTGACCGTTGGCGGCGGAGTGACGACAATTGACGATGTCAGGGCACTTTTGCTAGCCGGGGCCGATAAGGTATCCATGAATACGGGGGCCGTGCGCAACCCGCAGTTGATTCGCGAAGCAGCGCATCGCTTCGGGGAACAGTGCGTCGTCGTGGCCATCGATGCCAATTTGAATCAAACGATGGGAACATACGAGGTCATGATTCAGGGCGGAAAGATAGGCACCGGAATGGATGCTGTCGCGTGGGCGAAAAAAGCGGTGGACCTGGGGGCTGGCGAGATTCTGCTAACCAGTTTTCGTCAGGACGGCACGCGAGAAGGTTTCGATCTGCCTTTGACACGTCTTATCGCCGCCGCCGTCAATGTGCCAGTCATCGCTTCTGGCGGGGCAGGCAAAAAGGAGCACTTTGTCGACATCCTGACGGAAGGCGGGGCCGACGCGGCGTTAGCAGCGAGTATTTTTCATTTTGAAGAGACATCCATCGCTCAGGTCAAGTCGCATCTGCGCCAAAGGGGGGTACCCATACGGTGGGAGACGGCGTAAGAGCGGGGGACGACTTGATAAACACAGTGCCGCTTGAGGCGGTTCGCTATGATTCGCAAACGGGATTGGTTCCCGTTGTTGTGCAGGATGCGGCGACGCACCAGGTACTCATGCAGGCTTACGCGAATCGCGAGGCCTTGAAGCGGACTCTGGGTACAGGGCAGGCCTGGTTTTGGAGCCGATCGCGCCAAGAGTACTGGCACAAGGGCGCCACCAGCGGAAATGTGATGGTGGTCAACGACATAAAACTGGATTGTGACGGTGACTCGGTTCTCTATCTCGTTTCACCGGCGGGTCCGGCATGCCATACGGGCGAGACCTCTTGCTTCTTCCGCACCATCGCGCCAAAGAGCGCTGTAGATTCAGGCGCGGTAAATGCCGTGGATGCAGACGCCGCAGCGGGAGATGCGAAACCTGTCGACGCGGGTGGTGCCCAAGCGGGTGCCCAAGCGGGTGCGGAAGCAGGTACTGAAGAGGGTGCTGCAGACGCATCAACGAACGTTGATGCGTCCATTATTTCGCGTTTGTGGCAGACCATCGAGGCGCGTTATCGCGATAGACCGCAGGGAGCCTATACGACGTACCTGTTCGAACACGGTGTAGATAAAATCGCCAAGAAGGTCGGCGAAGAAGCAGTGGAAGTCGCACTTGCCGCGAAGAACGCCATGACTGGTTCGGCTGGGAAGTCTGAATTGGCTTCGGAAAGTGCCGATTTACTCTATCATCTGTTGGCCTTGTGGAAGCAGGCTGATATCACGCCGGATGACGTGTTTCAAGTGTTACGGGAGCGGCATCGCTAGGGGGTTCATCCCGCTCCTTTGCATGTCCACTCGTACTGCCAATATGGAGCCAGCGCGTTATCACCGCTGGCGGTTGACATAGCGCGTCCACAGCGCGCTATTCGCCGGGCTGACACCGGGTTTAACCGATAGCGCGTCGAGAACGCGCTATTTGCGAGTCAGGCGTGTAGATTGAGTGGAAATAACGCGCTGTGAGCGCGTTATCACCGCTGGCGGTTGACATAGCGCGTCCACAGCGCGCTATTCGCCGGGCTGTGACCGGGTTTGACCGATAACGCGTCGAGAACGCGCTATTTGCGGGCCAGCGGTGTAGATTGAGTGGAAATAACGCGCTGTGAGCGCGTTATCACCGCTGGCGGTTGACATAGCGCGTCCGCAGCGCGCTATTCGCCGGGCTGACACCGGGTTTAACCGATAACGCGTCGAGAACGCGCTATTTGCGAGCCAGCGGTGTAGATTGAGTGGAAATAACGCGCTGTGAGAGACTATCGATTAACTCGACAGGTCACGAGCACGGCACTTTTTCATCCACCTTGCCTAAGCCGTACCCAGCCAACCGATCCGGTGGTCCCTTACGCACCCACGGTGCGCAAGCAGTGCTCAGCCAGCCACTCCGACGAACCCTTACGCACCCACGGTGCGTAAGAAACGCCTGTTTTGCCGATTTTGATGCTCCCTTACGCACCCACGGTGCGTAAGCGGCGGTCAGCCACCCGATTTGGAGGTCCCTTACGCACCCACGGTGCGCAAGCAATGCTCAGCCAGCCACTCCGACGAACCCTTACGCACCCACGGTGCGTAAGAAACGCCTGTTTTGCCGATTTTGATGCTCCCTTACGCACCCACGGTGCGCAAGCACCTACAAGTTAATCGACAGTCTCTGTGAGCGCGTTATCACCGCTGGCGGTTGACATAGCGCGTCCGCAGCGCGCTATTCGCCGGGCTGACACCGGGTTTAACCGATAACGCGTCGAGAACGCGCTATTTGCGGGCCAGCGGTGTAGATTGAGTGGAAATAACGCGCTCGCAGAGACTGTCGATTAACTACGCGAGATGCCGTTCGCCATTTTCGAAGATTATATCTGTATTACTCGTTATTTCTACGTAAATCTCGTGTTTTCTGGTATAATTGAGGTATCCGAGATTACGGGGAGTTGGAGAAATGAACGGGGTAAAGTACAAGAACTTTGAGCAAGCCTCCTTCGAGGACATCATGGTGTATTCAGTCATACCACCTCATCCATTCTGGGATGCAGTGGCGAAATACATTGATTTCTCGTTCGCGGATAAGCTCTGTGCTCCCTTGTACTCACCCATCGGCCAACACCCGTATGCCCCGTCCTTGAAACTTAAAATCCATCTCGTACAGCGGTACTACAACATTTCCGACCGTGAGATGGAGCTAAAGATCGTCGGTGATATCTTCATTAAGCGATTTTTAGGTGTACCGATCTCACTCGCAAAGTTTGACCACAGCACAATTGCGCTGGACAGGAGTCGGCTTGGCGCGGATATATTCCATGCCTGTCACGTGAATATCCTCGCTCAGGCACTGAACCTCGGCATGTGGGGACAAGATGATGACCGCTGGTTGGTAGATGCGTTCCACACGCATGCCAATGTTGCTACGCCAAGTGTATATGAGCTCATTCAACAAGCGGCTCAAAAGCTTGTGCGTTACTTGAAGCGTCATAACCCAGCGCGTTACGAAAAATTGAAGGAGAACATGGATGTGGGGGCATTCTTTCGCAAACTCAAGCGTGAGGTGCAGGGCAGCGAAAGAAATCTCGCCTTCAGCAATCTATGTGTTTTGGCGTTCAGTTTAGTGGCATGGCTGGAACGTGCGGACACCGACGACATGGATACCCAGTGGAAAAACGACAATGAGCAGGAAACAGCCAAGCAACAACGCGAGGTGCTCCTGCGTATTTTACGTGAGAACGTTACTCCGAAGCTCCCTGACGAAAACCAGTCTCCTTCATCTGAGAATGTGGAACCACAGAAAGAGGATATTCAGTACGTTGAACAGGACAAAAATAACAAGCCCTCCGACCGTGTAGTGAGTGCACATGACCCAGAAGTACGTGTTGGGCACAAGTCCAAAAAGCTGGCGTTTATTGGCGATAAGACACAAGTCGTGGAGTCGGCCAACTCTCACCTAGTCCTCAATGCGGAGCCTATCCCTGGTAATGAAGTAGATGGAATTGCACTGGAGTCGGTTGTAAAGGCTGTGGTGGATGAGTTCGACAAGCGTCCCAAGGAAGTAGTGGCAGACTCAGCTTACGGAAATGCTGAGAATCGCGACAAGCTCTCCAAGGAACTACATATCCTTCTAACGGCACCGTTGCCCAAATTCACGAACCCGTCCGGAAAGGCATTTCGAGCTGAAGACTTCACATACATACCGGAACGTGACGTGGTCGTGTGTCCTGGTGGGTACACGTCAGTCCGAAAGAACCACATTAAGCAATCTAAGGGTACACAACATGGATTTGCTGAAGAGGATTGCACAGCATGCCCTTTACGTGCGCAGTGCACCGACCATGCAAAGGGACGTACTGTGTTCGTGAGTGACTACTGGGAACTGATTCAGGAGGCAAAGAAGTACAATGCGAGCCAGGAGGGTCAAGAGGCACTTCGAGCTCGATACGAAATTGAGCGCACCAATAACGAAATGAAACGTCACCACGGACTCGGAAAGCCCCGAACCCGTGGTCGTAGCAAGTTGCGGATCGACGTTAAGATTACCTCTATGGTGGTCAATGTAAAGGTAATGGTGAAGGAGTTATTGAACCGAGGTAAGCCGTTAGAGGCCCCCGTCTGCCTTTAAAGTGGAAAAGGAAGCAAAAATGGAGGAATTGAGCGTGGGAAACCCAAGGTTAGCAACCAAAATTCAACCATTTGTATCCAATTACCTTCAAAAAATTCCCTAACAAAGGAAAACAGGAGCCTTACGGCTCCTGTTAATAGACACTCTCAGTGAGCGCGTTATCACCGCTAAAGTGGGGTCGATAACACAGGTCACGAGAAATAGCGCTGTTGTATATCGTTGGCAACATTTTCAATTCTGTCGGACACCTGCGGAATTGAATAACCGATGAACAGCGGTGACGTAACGAACCTAGGTACAATTTTGACGGCGTAAGATCGGCCTTCGGATTGGTTGTCTCGCACATCGCTTGGTAACGTGTAGAAGAAGAGATTGTAACTTTGGCACAACCGATGGAAGTGGTTTAATGTGTAGTGAGTCGCGACTTGCACGAAATCGGACATTGTCTCAACATCTTCCATCCCGTGAAACAACACATTAAACTCAAAGAAACCTACGCGTGGATGTGTCGAAACATTCAGCGTGACACCACCACTGCTTGCAATCTCCAAACCGTGTATATACGTTTCATCAACCACTTGATGGTAGTCTACGTTCTTCAGGCCCACGATTTGCATGTGGGGGTGGCGGATGGTCCCACCCGAGTACGGGCCGTGGTTTTTGAAAAACAACACCGAAGCGTAGTCCCCTGTCTCCTGCAGGCGAAACCAGTGATGCAGCCCAAAGCGCATCAACTTATATAAGTGCTCTTTCGGATATTCGGATAATTCCGCATTGCAATCATCGGTTTCGATGACCACAGTTTGCAAGGCATCTTCGAGGACCGGGTATTTATTCAAAAGCAGGACGATGGAACCATCTTCATCCAAAATGCCGGACAGCGAAGACTTGTCGCAAAATGGGCATGCAACCTCACGATTGATTATGTTCTCCGGCTTTTTTGCGCCGAGATTTGAGTTGAATCGGAGATGGGTGGATGGCAACCGTCTCACTCCTCGCAGTCGGGCTTCACGAACTGGCTTCACGAACTGGCTTCACGAACTGGCTTCACGAACTGGCTTCACGAACTGGCTTCACGAACTGACTTCACGAACTGGCTTCATGAAAAGGCTTCATGAAAAGGCTTCATGAAAAGGCTTCATGAAAAGGCTTCACAAAAACGGTGAACAGTGAAAACCCCGGGCATCCGTGTCGCAACCATACGGTATGCGTTTTCATATCAAAATTTCTCCGATGCCAGCCCTTGAACACTTCCGGGATTCGTGACAGTGTTATACTGTACATTCTAAAGGGAACGAGCAAAAAAGTCACAACATGCAGGATGTTTGCCGGAGGCTATAAGATGTCAAAGTGGAAGTTAATCGCTCTCGATCTCGATGGTACAACCCTCGGACCGGACGGCCAAATCAGTGAGTTAACCCGATATTGGCTCAAAAAGGCGCAAGACAGCGGTATCCTGTTCACGTTTGCGACCGGTCGGCACTGGAACGGGATAGTTCAATCATTGGTCTCCGAACTCGGTGTGGAGATACCCGTCGTTACATCCAACGGTGCCGAGGTTCATTTGCCAAATGGCGATCTCGTTGCCCGCCGCCACCTTCGGACAGAGTCCGTCGAGTATTTGCTTCGGCTCGCGCAACAGAAGAAGAGTCACTACTGGGGAGCGACCGTAGTTGGGCCCGTCCAGGAAGCAGAGATCCCTAAAGATGTGACGACTGAGGAATGGTTGAAATTCGGTTTTCATGCCACTGAAGCGCAAGTTATCGCTGACATATGGGACGAATTGGACAAACTTGGGGAGTTTAGCCTGTCCAATTCGCATCCACTGAATATTGAAGTGAACGCCGTCGGCGTCACCAAGGCAGCGGGGCTAGCAGATGTATGCAAGATATGCGGACTGAATCGCGACGTTTTAGTCACGATGGGAGACAGCCTCAATGATGTACCGATGTTGGAGTGGTCCGGCCTCGGGATTGCCATGGGTAATGCGCAGGACGTGGTCAAGCGCGCTGCACACTGGGTGTCGCGTCGGAATGACGAAGACGGGGTTGCGTATGCCATCGAACATCGGGTCCTGAATGATCTATAGCATGCACCCTGACCATTCATCGAATTGAGGCGACAACCAGGAATTCAGCCGATGTGCTCTTAAACGTTCATCGCTTCCCAGAGAGAACCGCGGCGCACAGGCATTCCGTGGGCAGGGCAGACCCAATCGAATTCTAGTCTACCAACTTCACGCAGGGACTCTTGCAAGACTGACTTGTCCCACGTTAGAAAACTTGGCGCGGGTTGTAATCTGCCTTTCCGCGTCATCACAAGGTCTCCTGCCATAAGCACATCACCTGTGCGCAGGCAGACATGGCCAGGTGTGTGACCAGGCGCAGGAATCACTTCAAGGTTTCCTATCTGCTTTCCCGCTTGGTACGGTTGCACCCCAATGGGATTGTCGACGCGCATCAGCCGTTGAAACACGTGACGGATTCCCGGACCTTTCTTATCCCCGTGGATGTATGGAATTTCAGTCTCCGGGGCCCACAAGGCAGCTCCCGACCACTCTTGCAGGGCTTTCGCGTTGCCAATATGGTCAAAGTCCTGATGTGTAAGGACGATGTGAGCGACATCAGACGGACCGATGCCCATGCGTTTCAGAGCCCCGATGATGCGGTTTGCGCGACCACGGATACCCGTGTCAACCAGCACTGGTTCATCCCCCATAATGAGATATACAAAGCTGCCTTTGGTCTCGTCCGCCAGCAGATGAATTCCCTTTGTCACTTCCACCATCAGATCACTCCTCACGAGATCGCTCCCCATGCGTAAACGGGAGGGGCTTCTCAGAACACGCACGGCGCAACCGCCTACGTTACAGTTTAAACGCTCGGCCCCAGCCAAGTCCAAGTTGGAACCCTATGCCAGCGCGCGGTTCAGGATGTTTTTTGCGACAATCTGATTATCCGTCCACTGTCCATCCTACCACCCTAAACGGCAACCGCAACAACTAGAACCGCATCAATCGTTAGATGATATTTGTATCCATCGTCTGAACATGTCATTTACAACCGGACTCTCAAGTGATACATTCGAATCGACAATTGAATTATAGGCGCTAGGGGTGCCCACGTGGCTGAGAAGCGTTGTTACGCTAACCCTTGAAACTCGATCTGGGTAATACCAGCGGGAGGAAGTGCTCGACATCGAAATTTGATGATAATCCTCTTTGATGCGCCGTATTTGCGCTCAGAGAGGTTTTTTATTGGACCTGCGGCGCCCCGCGAGGCATTGCCACGCGTCAGTGCCACATCGCGGTACCACATCGCGGTGCCACGCGTCAGTGCCACATCGCGGTACCACATCGCGGTACCACATCGCGGTGCCACACGTCAGTGACACATGGCAGTGCCACGCGTCAGTGCCACATGGCGGTGCGGTGGATAACGCAGGGTCCTTCCTCCAGCGAGCCCTATCGTCGTTGTTTCAGAAGTGCTAAGAAATGGGAGGGAACGCACATGTGGAAGTTGAGAGACATTGTTCTTACCGTCATTTTTTCTGTTGTATGTGGTGCGATTTACATGGGCTGGGACTATTTGAGCATGCCACTGTTCGGATCGTCAGTGAATCCGGCGATTGGCGGATTGGTAAACGGAATGTGGTGGATAGCCTCTGGCCTCGTTGCAGTAATTATTCGTCGCCCTGGTGCGGCCTTGTTTGCAGGCGTCATCAGTGCGCTGTTCGAGTTTATTTTCGGAAGCCCTTACGGCCCAGGAGCGATTATCAGCGGTTTGGTGCAAGGTGGCGGCATGGAAATTGGCCTACTCTTGTTGGGGTGGCGTCGCTACAACACGGGAGCCATGGCGTTTGCTGCAGCCATCGGCGGTGTCGGCAACGTTGTTCAGTGGTTGACTGAATACAGCGGAGACAAATATCCGGTTGGTGTCATCATTGGGTACAGCGTGCTAACGCTCGTCAGCGGAGCCGTGATTGCCGGCCTCCTGCCGGCGTGGATTGGTGCGGCGCTGAAACGATCCGGTGTCGTTCGCAACTTTGCAATTGGACGCGAGCAGGAAGGTGCGCTGCGGTGAAGGCAGTCACCCCGCCATTGGAGCCGATAAAAGATGCGGCCTCAGTCGTTGAAGGCGGGGCTCGCTCGGGAAACAGTGACGTCTTTGCGCCAAGCGGCGGACAAATGGTAGCAGACGGGGCTCGCCCCATGAGCGGTGGCGTATTGGCGCCAGTCGGGAGGCGGGTGGCAGAAGGCGACGCCAGTTCGCTAGGCAGCGACGCCCTGCACTCAAACAGTGCCTCCTCTCTAGTAACCGGTGTGGGGACAGAGAGTCACAGCTTGCGGAAGGTACTCCTCGAGTTACAGGACGTATCCGTTCGCTATCCTTATGCAGATGGACCAAGCGTTCATGGTGTGAGCCTGACGGTGCATGAAGGCGAGTGCATTCTCTTCCTCGGCCCTAGCGGTTGCGGAAAAAGTACGCTTGCGCTTGCGTCTGCAAACCTGATTCCGTCCGCGCTGGAAGGTGACGTTAAAGGTCGTATCTGGCGGGATGAGGAACTTGCCTCCCCGGGTGCCGTTGCAATGGTGTTTCAAGACCCTGAAACCCAATTTTGTATGCTCAAGGTCGACGATGAACTGGCTTTTGGGCTTGAGAATCGGCAGGTTGCACGTGCCGAGATGGAGTCGAGGATGGAAGGCGCGCTTCGAGATGCGGGTCTACGCGTTGCACCGACATCCAGACACGTGAATTTTTCCGGCGGAATGAAGCAAAAGTTAGCGATTGCGTCTGCACTGGTTGTGGATACGAAATTGTTGATTCTCGATGAACCAACTGCCAATCTCGATCCGCTCTCGACTCACATGGTCTTTGACACCATCGCCAGATTACGCGCACAGGGCCATACGATGATTGTGATTGAGCACAAGTTTGACGCACTGCTTCCAATTGTGGACACGGTTGTTCTCTTCACAAGCGCGGGGGCGATTCATCGTATCGGATCGGCTAGGGAAGTTGTGGCGGAAGAATGGGCTTGGATGGTAGAAGAGGGGATTGTTTCGCCATGGAAGTCTGCGCCACTGGGTCTGGTGGACGGAGAGCTACATGGGAGCCGCAGTGATGAAGACCACGCGGTGGGTAATGGAGTCATCCTGGCTGGGGGCGATGGGCCCCTTGCCACCGGCGAGAAGCACTCACTTGGTGACCCATCGGCTGATGCTGGGATCGACGGTCCCGTTGCCACCAGCGAGGAGCACTCACTTGGTGACCCATCGGTTGGCACTGGGGTCGATGGGCCCATTGCCATCGCCGAGGAGGCACCCGCTGCCGTTCGCATCCGTCAAGCTTCCCTTCGCTACGGAAAAAATCCGCCCGTTTGGCAAGACGTTTCCGTTGCGATTCCGCGGGGGGCGCTTGTGGCGGTGGTGGGACCGAACGGATCGGGAAAGTCGTCGCTGTTGCAGGTTTTGACGGGGTTACAGGAAGTGACTTCTGGCTCCGTCGAACTGTACGGCCGGGCCATGGGAAAGTGGAAAGCTAGAGACAAATTTCGGACGGTAGCCTACTGCTTTCAAAATCCGGAATATCAGTTTGTCTACGAACGTGTGGGGGATGAACTCGCCAACCATCTCGTTGGTGAGAACGTTCCAGCCGACGTGCTGGCGGCACTCTCCGAGTTCGGCCTTGCCTCGTGCACGGCGCAAAGTCCATACAGCCTGAGCCAAGGACAGAAACGGCGACTCAGTGTGGCTTCTATGCTCAGACAACCGCATGAGTTATATGTACTGGATGAACCGACGTTCGGACAGGACGCAAAGACGCAACAGGTCATCATGGATAAGCTTGTGGAGTTGCGGGACTCAGGGAAGACAGTCATCATGAGCACACACGACATGGACCTCGTACATCGATTTGCGACCCACGTCCTCGTACTGGCGGAGGGGAAAATGATATTTTACGGCCATCCACGTGATTTGACAGCCCGACCAGAGTTAATGGCCCAAGCACATTTGCTCGATGACTTGATGATTGGGAGACATTGCCCAAGCGTGTGGGGGAAAGGTGCAGAGGATGGAATCAAGGCGGACGAAGGGACCCTCGAGGGCTCGTACTGGGAGACTCCGACTCCGAAACGCCGCACACCGGCCCATCGACTAAATCCAGGACTTCACCTGACAACGGTCGTTGCGACAACGCTGGTCAGCATATTTGCTGCAACACTGCCAGCGACGTTGATGTTGTTTGCACTCCCCATCATCCTGATGCTTGGGCTCGCGTTCATGTCACCGTGGAAGGTTGTCAAGCGATATTCCCCGTTCTTCGTGTTTTACCTGTTGTACACACTGTCCTTTGTGCTTTTTTCCAGCGTTCCAAAGGGTTCACCGCATATGCATATTCTGTGGTGGAATCTAAGTTGGGTTGGGTTGCATAACGGGTTGGTACTGGCGTTCCGCATGTTGGCTGTCGTCGGCTTCGGCATCCTTGTCGTATCTGTCACAGATATCACAGAACTCATCGTCAGCCTGTCGCAGAATTTTCGACTGCAGCCAAGACTTGCCTACGGTGTTCTGGCCGGAATTCGCTTTGCACCCATGTTTCAAGCAGAGTGGCGGAAGCTTCGTCAAGCACGCACCATTCGCGGCAAGGATGCCAAGTGGGCGTCCTTACGGCCCGTAACATACGCGTTGCCATTACTTGCCGAATCCATCCGTATGGCTGAACGGGTCGCAGTGGCAATGGAGGCGAGGGGATTTACAGGCCCTGCAGCCCTGCAGTGGAACGGGCGAACGAGCTACCGTAATGTCCCGATGCGCTTATATGACCTTGTTTACAGCATTGCAGTGGTCTTAGTCAGCATCTTTGTGGTCGTCTTAGGAAATCGTCTGTAGGACGAGTGACACGCATCGGGAGAACGCATCGGGCAGGACGGATCGGGAGAACGGATCGGGAGAACGGATCGGGAGAACGGATCGGCAGGACGAATCAGTAGGGCGAACCCTATGAATCAGCAGAACCAAGGAGAAGGTTTTACAGTGAAAGACCTCGTGTATGGGCCGTTTACACACGAGGTCTTTTGTCATCTGATAAGATGAAAACATCGATTTGATGAAGTCTGTTGTTAGATAACATGAATCGCCTCTGCATGTGAGTCTCTGTCAAAGGTCGTCATTCAACCCAGTGAAGTCTGTCATTGTTGATGGTCCGTTATTACGTAATCAAGATTCATCAGACGTAACACATGGCATGGAGTGAGCAGCTTTGGGCGCACGTGTGACATGGCTCGCGATGGGGGTTCGGCCCCTGTGGTATGCGAGCATTTTGATATGGGCGGCGGTACAGCCGATAGAAATGTGGGAACGCGGCATTGTCACCGTTTTTGGCATCATTTATGCGGCGACCAACATGGTGTTATTGACTCGGAACGATAACCCGAGCTGGTCTAACGTCATTGACAAGACGTTGACCGTTGAACTGGCGACGTCCATCTTGGCCGCTCTGTGGCTGTCTCCGCTTCTACCTGAAGGTCCTCTGCCACTCGTTCTCTGGCCGACGCTGACGACATTGATGGTGCGAAACGACAAAGCTTCTTTTCGAATGGCAATTGGTATGGCTGCGGTCGTGAGTAGCTTTGTTCTTGACTTTCCGGTGCTCTCCAACGGGTTGCCGTTTGGTTTGCCACCGGTAGCCATCGGTCATCGAACCACCAGCGCGGGCATTGGCGGATTGACGGGCGTCGGTGGTACGTCGGGCATTAACAATGCGACGGGTGTCGGTGGTGCGCCCGCGGTTGTTGGCATCGCCGCCGATGGCAGATGGGCTGCACTCTTGTTTGGACTGTACCTGACACTTGGACTGTCCTTGTTTGTCGTGGCTTTCCTGCTGCGCCAGCATGCACAACAAACACGGCAGTTGCAGTTTACGATGGACGAGCTGAAGCAAAAATCAGAGGAGCTGTCGCGCCGAAACCAACAACTCAATGAGTTTTCGGACAAGGTCTATGAACTGGCGGCCACTGAGGAGCGAAATCGCATTGCCTCAGAGATTCACGACACGGTTGCCCATCGACTCACAGCGTTGTTTGTGCAACTCCAGGCCGCGAGAAGGCGGCTCACCAGCGGTGAACTTGAAGGGGCCGTTGAAAACCTCGAAGTGTCTGAAGCGTTGACTCAGGAGTCGCTTGAGGCAGTCCGGCAGTCGGTGCGCCGTATCCGTCGTACTTCGGCAAACGAGGGAATTGGCGCCCTGCGCCGACTCATTACGCAGTATGCGAGCTTGACCGGGATGACAATCACGACCGTGTTCGAAGCCTCACTTCAGGGCACTCCACCGGTTGTCCTCGCCCTCTTATACCGAGTAATTCAGGAAGCACTGACGAATGCGAAGCGTCACGGACGGGCTTCGGAGGTTACGGTTCAATTGACACGCATCGGATTGACACTGCACCTGTTGGTTCGTGACAATGGTCGCGGAGCGAGTGAACCTAAGGACGGCTTTGGCCTCTCAACCATGCGCGACAGAGTCGAAAATCTGGGCGGGCAGATAACGATTGAAACGCAGCCAGGAAAAGGATTTGCCTTGTCTTTGCGAATTCCAGCGTGGGAGGCGTGACGATGATTCGTGTGTGTATCGCAGATGATCAGCGTCTGATGCGCGATGGTTTGCAGACACTGCTTGCGCTCGAATCGGATATTCAGCCAAGCGTCCTGGCCGCTGACGGACTTGAGGCAGTGGCGGCGGCCCTCGGAGGACTTGTGGATGTGATGTTAATGGACATTCGGATGCCGACCATGGACGGGATTGAGGCCGTTCGTCGGATTCGAGCCGCCAAATCCGACGTCCGCATTTTGATGTTAACCACTTACGACGACAGTGATGATGTTCTTGGGGCACTGTCTGCGGGTGCCCAGGGGTATTTGCTGAAAGATATGCCGGCAGATGAAATTGCTGCCGCCATCCGCACGGTGTACACGGGAGGCGCAGTTTTGCCGCCGCACATCGCGAATACCTTGCTTCATCATGTTCAGTCTCGTGTCGATAAGGATGCCATGCGGGAGAGCCCCGGTGCGAGTAAACCGCTCGAGGAGGTTGTTCATCGCGAGCTGACAGACCGTGAGCGTGAAGTCTTGCACTGTCTTGCGGAAGGGCTCTCGAACCGAGAAATCGCGGGCCGTCTGTTTGTCACAGAAGGAACCGTTAAGAACCACGTGAGCAGCCTGATTGCAAAGCTTGGGCTCCGTGACCGCACCCAAGTCGCCTTGTTTGCCGTGCGTCACGGGTTTGGACAGATGTACCCATGACGAAAGTCATGGACCTATCCGTTAACTGGACCTCATTGGCCCAGTTTTTTTATGCCTTTTGACACAAGCAAACAATGCCCGCAAGTTGTTATGATGACGGTGAAGTGAAAGGAGGTTCACACATGTTGGAAGTCGAGTCGTTATATAAACGTTTTGGCCATAACGTTGCTGTCAACAACGTCAGCTTTCAAGTCCAGGACGGTGATTCGTTCGGCTTGCTCGGTCCAAATGGTGCTGGTAAATCGACAACACTTGCCATGATGACTGGGTTGTTGATTGCAGATAAAGGAGAGGTCCGGCTTGATGGACATACGCTCAAATCGGATCCAAAATACCTCAAACGCAAGATGGGGCTTGTACCGCAATCCATCGCACTCTACGAGAATCTGACGGCTGAAGAGAATCTCAAGTTCTGGGGCCAGGTTTACGGTGTCGGAGGTTCTGCGCTGCAAGAAAATGTGTTGTGGAGCTTGGAAGTGGCTGGTTTAACGGATCACAAGAAGCAACTTGCCAAACGTTTTTCGGGCGGTATGCAGCGTCGTCTGAATATCGCGGTGGCGTTGATTCACAGACCGTCCATTCTCATCATGGATGAGCCGACCGTTGGCATTGATCCACAGTCGCGAAATCATATCCTTGAGACAGTGAAGAACCTCAATCGAGACGGCGTTACCGTGATTTACACAAGTCATTACATGGAGGAAGTTCAATATCTGTGTCAGCGGCTTGCGATTATGGACAACGGCGAGATGATTGCGTACGGAGACCTTGAGGATGTTCGGCAACTGGCGGGTGCAAAGTCCACCGTTACGCTCGAGATAGCGGGCAACAGCAGAGAGGTTGTGCAAGCTTTAAAACAAGACCTCACGTTTCAAGATGTTCAGCACGAAGGGTCAGCGGTGGTGTTTCAGGCTCAGGAGGCAGCTTCCGCCATCAGCAGGGCTGTGAGCATCATCGCAAACAAAGGTGCAGAACTGCAGAAAATTGACGTTGCGCAGCCGAACCTCGAGACTGCCTTCCTGCATCTAACGGGCAGGCGGCTGCGGGATTCTACTGCGGATGGGGGGAAGGAAGGATGATACGGGTTGCCTTCGCACTTGCCCTCGTCCAGTGGAGACAACTTATTCGCGACCGCAGAGCGTTTATGATGCTGATTGCGTTCCCCGTGGTGCTCACGTCGATTCTCAGTTTCGCACTCGGAGGTTTGTTCTCCGGCACGAGTCATCCGGTTGTAAAATTGGCCATCGTGAATGAAGACAGTGGACCTGCCGGGGCAAAGCTGGCGCAGTTCTTGCAAGGGCAATCACAATACGTTAACACGGTCAAAGCGGTCACCGAGGGCGACGCAGCTGCTGAGGTACGTGATGCGCATGCGGACGTTGGCCTCGTCATTCCGCCTTCGTACTCGAGAGACATGGCAAACGGTGAAAAAGTTGCGCTCAAGCTGCTTGCCACAAATTCCAATTCGTTTCAAGTGTCGCTGATTTCACAATTGGTGTCTGGATACGGGCTGTATGCTGCTGACATACAGTTTGAGAAGCAACATGTTGTAAGCAGTGGCACTGGGAAAGGCGCACTCCAGGCATCCTCAGCCGGGATTGGAAATGGGAGTGCTGTCAAGTTTGATGAGACCGTCTCCGGTCTAAAACCGGTGAGCGCAGGGTCTTACTACGCCATCGGCATGATGGTCATGTTCCTCTTGTCCAATGCCATTAACCGTGCCCACAGCATGGTTGAGGAGCGTCAGGGTGACCGCTACAGGCGACTTTTGGCCTCCCCTGTTGGGCATTTCACACTCGCAATGGGTCAGTGGTTGGCAATGTTTTTCATTCTCACTTTCCAGGGCATCATCTTGCTTTTGTGCTCGAGATTCATCCTGCAAATTCACTTGGGACCCGTCGGCCAGACTGGACTCATTCTCGTTGGCTATGCTGCTTCCATCGCCGGTATCGCCACTGCCCTTGGCAGTTGGGTGTCATCCGCGCAGGTGGTGAGCGGACTTGCTGGCGTCGGTTCAAACATTGCCGCGGTCCTCGGCGGGAGTATCTTTCCGCTCTACGGCTTTCCGCAGGCCATGCAGTATATCGGCCACGCGCTGCCAAATGGGCAGGCACTAACGCAATTGGTTGACACGGTCATGGGCATTTCAACGAGCGAGTTGTGGCTGCCGTTTTGTTATCTAGTATTGCTTGGGCTACTGCTCGGTGCGTTTGGGGCACTGCGATTCGGTGTCCCGCAGAGAAAGGGGGTCTGAAGATGAACACCGTTTTCGTGATAGTCCTGCGATTCCTGAAGACCTCCCTGCGCAACCGCGGGAACTGGATTTTCATGTTGTTGCTGCCCATCGCTTTCACCTTCATTTTCGGCGTGGTACCTAACCTCGGGAATCACTCCAAGACCCCAATTGCGGTGGTGGACAATGACAACAGCCTTTTATCCAAAGCGGTTGTCGCGAAACTGTCCGCGCAGCCGCAGTTTGAGGTGCTCACTGTAAAACCGAATATGACCGAGCGTCTGATGCGACAGATGAAGGTGTCCGTGCTCATTTCGATTCCAAGTGGGTTTGAAGCAGACGCTTTAGCAAACCACCAACTGACCTTGGGGTGGACACCAGCACCGAACGTCGGTGCAAGTGAAAACCTTGCCAACACGACAGCCACGTTACAGACGTCGATTCGCCAGTGGATGTCCTTTGGAGAACCGGCGATGCAAGGGGCGATACGGTCCGGCGCATCGACAGACCAAGCTGTCAGCGCGTTCGTTGGTGGAATGACGTCCGCAGACACGGTCCATTCTTTGTTGACGACAAAACCGCAAGTTGTTCAAACGAGCAAGAACAAAAACGGGTTTGACACTGTACCTGCGGGGGTACAGTCTACGATTGGCTTCAGCGTCATGTTCATCACATTCGCGGTGTTTGGCAGCACCAGTTCCATTTTGGAGGAGCGGCGCAAATGGACATGGCAGCGAATGCGGGCGAGTCCCATCGATAAAGGATATGTCGTGGCAGGATACGGTCTCGCATTCTTCGTGATGGGTTGGGTACAATACGGAATTTTGGTCCTTGCGAGCCGCCTCCTGTTTGGGATTCAGGTTCCTTGGAACGGGGTGATGGCCCTGGTTGTGTCGCTTTACGTGCTTGCGATGTGCGGCATCGCGCTGTGTGTCGCCAACCTCGTGAAAACCTCCGAGCAACATATGGGCATCGGAAGCTTTGTGGCCATCGGATCGTCCATGATTGGCGGAGCGTATTGGCCGGTTGATATCGAACCGTCGTGGATGCAGCACGTGGCGTGGTTTGTGCCGCAGAGTTGGACGATGAAGGCGTTCGAGCAAGCTGTGAACGGTGTCTTTGTGAACACGTTATGGCTCCCGCTCGGCGTACTGGCAGCATTTGCGCTGGTTTTTTATATCACAGGCATTGTCCAATTGCGCTACGCAACTTAGAAATCCGCCTGAAGGGTGTTGAACGAGACCGTGTCCACGGCCAGGTCGATGGACACGGTAGAATTGGAAATTTGGCCATGTCGTCCTGGTTGCGTCTATTTTGAAGAGCGGCAGAGGAGTGCTATCATACTTGCGAAGCTTCACAGTAGAGACAGAGTGGCACCCCTTATCATGGAAGTGAAGCTAGCGCGAAAGCGAACGCAAAGGAGTGGAGTGTTGTATGCCGTTTACAACGACGGATGAACTGGCCGTGCAAACGATTCGAACGTTATCCATCGACGCAATTGAACGGGCGAATTCGGGGCATCCAGGCTTGCCGATGGGCGCTGCACCGATGGCGCACGTGTTATGGACTCGTTTCTTGAAGTACAATCCTAAAAATCCGAAGTGGTTTAACCGCGACAGGTTTGTGTTGTCTGCGGGTCACGGTTCGATGCTATTGTACAGTCTCTTACATTTGGCTGGGTATGACGTTTCGATTGAGGACCTGAAGAATTTTCGGCAGTGGGGTTCAAAGACGCCAGGCCATCCGGAATTCGGACATACACCAGGCGTGGATGCAACAACAGGTCCGCTCGGGCAAGGCATTGGCATGGCTGTCGGTATGGCCATGGCTGAACGTTTTCTTGCGGCCACTTTCAACCACGATGACGCAGCGGTCGTAGATCACTATACATATGCTCTTTGCGGCGACGGCGACCTGATGGAGGGCGTCGCTTCAGAGGCGGCATCCCTCGCTGGTCACTTGGGCTTGGAAAAGCTGATTGTGCTTTACGACTCGAACGATATCTCCCTCGACGGGCCGACAACGTGGTCTTTCACGGAAGACGTTAAGGCACGTTTCCGCGCCTACGGCTGGAATGTCCTGCGCGTAGAGGACGGGAACAACCTCGACGAAATCGAAAAGGCCATTGAAGAAGCACGTCATTCGATTTCGCGACCAACCATCATTGAGGTCAAGACGATTATTGGTTACGGTGCGCCGACAAAGCAAGGGACGAGTGCTGTCCATGGGGCCCCGCTTGGAGCAGAGGAAGCGAAGCAAGCGAAAGCGGCTTATCAGTGGCATAACGACGAGTTCCACGTACCGGCGGAGGTTCATGAGCTCTATGCCAGCCGTGCAGCGGTGGGTGCAGAAGCTGAGAAGACCTGGGACGCAACACTGGAATCTTTTGGCCGTGAACATCCAGATTCAGCACAAGTCTTTGTGGATGCCATGCACGGCAATGTCCGTCTTGATTTCGACAAAGTGCTGCCGAAGTTTGAGGGCGGTGTAGCCACGCGCGATGCCTTCGCGAAAGTAGTCAACGCGGTGGCGCCGCACCTTCCATTTCTGATTGGCGGATCGGCGGACCTGTCCGGTTCAAACAAGACACTCCTAAAGGATCTCGGACATTTTGAGCAGGGTAACTACGGCGGGCGCAACTTCTTCTACGGTGTGCGTGAACACGCCATGGGCGCGATGCTCAACGGCATGACGCTGCACGGAGGTGTCATCCCGTTTGCGGGGACATTCCTCGTGTTCTGCGACTATTTGCGCCCCGCTCTCCGTCTCTCTGCGCTGATGAAACAGCCGGTCATTCACATCTTCACGCACGACAGTATCGCCGTCGGCGAAGATGGCCCAACGCATGAACCCATCGAACAACTGGCATCCTTGCGCATCATACCAGGGTTCCGCGTGTTCCGCCCGGCGGACGCCACAGAAACGGGGCAGGCTTTCCAGTACGCTTTGACGCACAGGGACGCACCGGTGGCGCTTGCGCTGACGCGGCAGAAGGTGCCCACACTTCCCGAAGTGGCTGCACACGCCGGCGATTTTGAGCGCGGTGGTTATGTCCTCTTTGAACACGCAGGTGGCGATGAACTCATTATGATGGCGAGCGGATCTGAGGTTCACCTGGTTCTTGGTGCCGCGAAAAAGCTTGCTGCTGATGGCGTACACGTGCGCGTCGTGAACATGACTTCGATGGAATTGTTTGATGAACAGGATGAGGCGTACAAGGAATCTGTCCTGCCAAGCCAGGTGACCCGCCGCTTTGCCGTGGAAATGGCCCATCCGATGTCCTGGTACCATTACGTCGGATTGACTGGCCGGATTCTTGGCATCAACCGCTTTGGGGCGTCAGCGCCTGGGGACATTGTGGTTGAACAGTACGGCTTCACTGAAGACAACGTGCTCGCGATTGCGCGCGACATGGTGAGCCGCTAACGCGCTGCAGTGCGGTGCAACTCAGGCGTTCCCTGCAGGGGCACCGCCTCAGGTTTTTGGATGTCTATACCGCCCGACAGTCAAACGCAACGGACGGATGCATGAATCAGGGGCTGCTCCCGGTAATCGGGGGCGGCCCCTGATTTATGCCGCTTTTGCGGCGATGGCTCGTCTTTGAACGCGATAGGCGCAATAATCGGCTGTTTCAGCCGATTTTTGGTGACCACGAGGAATTTTGAACCTCGAGCGTTTGCATCTGATTCATCATCCCTGCGAGGACGAAGTTCACCAGGTGCTGTTCAAATTCGTCCCTTGCTTCCGGCTGGACGTGATGCGCTGCGTAGTGTGACATGTTTGCGACCAGGGACACCAGCATGACAACCGTCCACTTCAGATTTCGCTCCGCCTCGGGGATTTGCCCGTTATGGAGTAAATGGTGCCGTTTGGCGACTGCTTCTTCCACGAGTCGGCCTAGTTGGTCATACATGGCCTCCTCTTTGCGTTTCATGAACTCTGCGCCACCGCCGGAGAAAAACACTCCAACCAGAGAGTCATCGGTGTTGTCAAACATGCGAAACACCGTATGAACGGTCTCCACCGTGCACGCCTCGATGCCTTCCACGCGTTCCAGGATGGGAGCGATTCGCTGCCACGTCTCTTGAACCACTTCTTCGAAGAGCGCGGTCAGCAAGGACTCGAGGGAGTCGAAGTGAAGATAGAAAGTGCCGCGCGCGATGTCACTGGCTTTGATGACATCAGCGATGGTAACGTCGTCATAGCCGCGTTCTACAAACAACTGTTTGGCGACGCGAAGGATGTGTGCATGTCGCTCTTGCTTTGACATTGGCACCCGCACAGGTTCGTCACCTCCTTTGGGAGTTACTAAGCTCTCGGTAATAGTTGCTGACAATCTCGACAAACAGAGATGTCAGCGGCCTATCCGCCTGCATCGCGGGATATGCGAGCAAAGTCGGACGTCTCCACTCGTCACCCGACATGGGAATGATTTCGTATGACTTATACGTAGCATCGTGAAGCGTCCTGCGGGGGAGAAATGACACGCCGAGGCCGTGTCCCACCATGGCCTTGATGCCGTCAATACTGTCGAGTTCCATTTGGATGGGGGGATAGACCCCCTGATGTGCGAGTAAATCGGCCACGCGTTTGCGAAAAGGAGACGTTGGCCGGCCGAAGGCGACAAACGGTTCCTGATTCAGTGCGTGAAGTCCGGGGAAGTCTCTCACGAAATGATGATTTTTGGGAACAATCAAGTCCACTCTATCCGCGGGAAACTCGACTTGTTTCACATTGACGTGGTATATCGGTTCACCAAGAAAACAGAAATCAACTTGGTTTGCAAGCAGAGCATTTTGCATTTCATCGTACATCCCGAGTCGGACCTTGAGATGGACCTTTGCTCTACGTGCCATGCGGTGCAGGCACTCTGGCACATCTGCCGACAAGAATGCTCGTCCCGACATGATGTTCAGCACAGGTGTCTGCTCTGTTTCGGGGTGCAGGATTTGGTCTTCAAGCGCCGTCAGCCGTTCCGCGAGCGGAATCAGTTGCTGTCCTTCGGCTGTCAGCGCCACGCCGTTTGGGAGGCGGTGGAACAGGGCATAGCCAAGGTTCCGTTCGAGTCGCTGCAGATGGGCTGTGACTGTGGACTGCGACATGAACATCTGATCGGCTGTCCGCGAGATTGACCCCAATCTGGCAATTGTCAGGAATAACGCGATATCCTTGGTATCCATGTGTCCTGTGATAACCCTCCCAGCCTGTTTAAGATGCATCATAGCACGGAAACCTTGTCTCTGGTAATCTCAAGAAAGGAGGCGATTTCATTTGACAGACTCACTACAAAGACGATGGAACCTGGACACTGTCTTTCCGGGGGGCAGTACATCGCCGCAATTCCGGGAGTTTCTTGATAGCTTGGCCGCCGATATTGAACACCTTGCGGTTGATTTGGCAACAAACAAAGGCTCTGAAGATGTGAATGAATGGGTAGCGGTGATTGAGACCGTGCAACAGCTGGCGGATAGGCAGCGTGAAGCAGGCGCGTTTGTATCCTGCCTCGAAGCGGCCGATATGAAAGACAAAGATGCCAAAGTCCTGCGGGGCAGAATCAGTCAGCAAAGTGCGCAATTGAATTCGGTGTTTACCAGCTTCGATGCCTTGCTCACGGACTTGTCTGAGGCCACGTTTTCAGCATTGCTTGAAGATGAACGGTTGCAAACGGTCCGTTTCGGTCTAGAAGAACGACGCCAACGTGCGAAGGAGCGTCTGCACCCGGAGCAGGAACAGTTGATTTCCGCCTTAATGGTGGATGGCTATCACGGGTGGAGCCAATTGTACGATACCGTGGTTGGACGAACGACCCTTTCCTTTGCAAGCGAAGGTCAGGAAACGACGCTGTCGATGGGGCAAGCGCACAATAAGCTCTCAGCCCCTGACAAAGCTGTCCGGGACGCGGTGTTTTCGAAGTGGGAAGACGCGTGGGCGCGCGAGGAAGACGTGCTCGGTGACACACTAAACCACTTGGCTGGCTTTCGACTTGCGGTTTACAAGCGTCGGGGCTGGGATTCGGTGCTCAAAGAACCCCTCGATATCAACCGTATGGATGAGGCGACACTCTCCACCATGTGGGATGTCATCGATAAAAACAAACACTTTTTCGTCGACTATCTGCAAACGAAAGCGCGATTGCTCGGCCTCGACAAACTCGGCTGGCAGGACGTGGAGGCCCCTATCGGAGCGGCTTCGCGGACGGTGCCATACGATGAGGCGCGTACGTTCATCGTCAACCAGTTCCGGGCGTTTAGCCCAGACATGGCGGCGTTTGCAGAGTCGTGCTTTGACAAGCGCTGGATTGAGTCCGAAGACAGGCCCGGAAAACGTCCCGGCGGCTTCTGCACCAGTTTTCCGGTGAGTGAGCAAACCCGCGTCTTTACCACTTACTCCGGTACCATCGGCAACGTAGCGACGCTTGCGCATGAACTCGGGCATGCCTATCACCAACACGTCATGAGGGGCTTGCCGCGGTTCGCACAGAGTTATGCCATGAACGTCGCGGAAACGGCTTCAACCTTCGCCGAGATGGTGGTGGCGGATGCGTCGCTTCGTGTGGCGACGAGCAGAGAAGAACGTATTTCGCTGCTTGATGACAAGCTGCGTCGAAGTGTCGCGATGTTCATGAACATTCACGCACGGTTCCTGTTTGAGACACAGTTGTACGAGGAAAGAAAGCAGGGGCTTGTCAGTGTCGATAGACTCAATCAACTCATGGAAAGCGCACAGGAACAGGCGTACGCCGGTGCACTGAGCACATACCATCCGCGTTTCTGGGCCTCAAAGCTCCATTTCTACATCACCGGGACACCTTTTTACAACTTCCCGTACACCTTTGGCTATCTGTTCAGTACAGGGATATATGCCAAGGCACGGCAAGTGGGTCCTGAATTTGCGCACCAGTACGTGAGACTGCTGCGTGACACCGCGAGCATGCGTGTCGAAGACCTCGCAGCGAAACACCTGGGTGTCGATTTGCGCCAACCGGAGTTTTGGCAACAGGCCATGGATACATTGCTCACAGACGTGACGGAGTTCATGGAACTGACCAAGTAGAGACGGTCAGAGACGGTCAGAGACGGTTTTTTGAAATTCCGGAGGGTACGGCGGCGCTCAAGAAGCTACCGTACCCAGCTTTTGTTGTGCCGTTTTGATGCCTCATTTCAACAAAATCCGCCATCAATCGTGACATTTTCGTCATAATTATCAGAAAATAGGTATTGTATCAGAGTATTCATGTATTTATAATGTCTACATATTCACCGACGAGCTTAGAGTGGGTGGGTATTTTCTCCGCAGGTCGGGCAGGCTGAAAACAAACAAATTCACCATGGAGGAGGTGCCGCGATGGAGGAGAATCGGGATCGTAACGAGATGTGTTCGATTTGCGGAGAGGAGTTGTCTACGGAGCAGCAAAAGCAACATGCACTGTGTAGTGAGTGCACGACAGCGTGGGAACGTGAGGTCGACAGCCACTGGTAAGCGGTAAGATTCGTCTACCGTATACGCCATGCTGCATTATCTGTCGAGAGGACCAGATTGATGACGCCGAGGCTTGTGTTGCGGGATTGAAAAGGACGACCTTGCACATTGGGTCGTCCTTTTCCGTTCTCTTCCCTGTCCTCGCTAGTCCCGCCCGTGAAGCGCAGTGGCCTCGTCGATGACCGCCCCGCCGAGACAAACTGCATCCTGATAGAAGACGACGGACTGACCTGGAGTTATGGCGCGCTGAGGCTCGTCAAATGTCACCTGGCAGACCCCGTTCTCCTTCAGCTCGACAGTCACTGCTTGGTCAGGCTGGCGATAGCGAAACTTCGCCGTACATGAAAAGGTTTGGGCCGGAGCTTGGCCCGCAATAAAATGCGCTTCTGAGGCCAACAATCCTGCAGACAACAAGAGCGGATTATCGTGACCTTGTTCAACGTACAGGACATTCTTCGCCAGGTCTTTTCCGACAACAAACCATGGTTCTCCTGTACCAGAACCGCCGCCGATACCAAGGCCTTGGCGCTGCCCCGTGGTATAGTACATGAGCCCTTCGTGGCGACCCTTGTATTCTCCAGACGTGGTGAGAATATCGCCTTCCTGCGCTGGGAGATAGGCACTCAGAAACTCCCGGAAGTTTCGTTCACCGATGAAGCAGATGCCTGTGCTGTCTTTCTTCTTGGCCGTGGCAAGCCCAGCTTGTTCCGCAATTTTACGAACCTCAGGCTTATTCAGATGGCCAATCGGGAACATGGCCTTGCCAAGCGGATACTGAGACAGCGTGTGCAGGAAGTAGGTCTGGTCTTTGCCGGTGTCGACAGCCCGGCGCAATTCAAAAAGACCGGCCTCTGCCTGTCCAACTTGTGCGTAGTGCCCTGTGGCCAGATAGTCGGCGCCGAGCTCCAGTGCAGCGTTTAATAGTTCTTTAAACTTGATCTCACGATTACACATGACATCTGGGTTTGGCGTGCGACCTCGCTTGTATTCTTCGAGAAAGTAAGCAAAAACGCGCTCCGAGTATTCCTGTTCAAAGTTGACACTATAGTAGGGGATGCCAATCTGATTGCAGACCCGGCGCACGTCTTCAAAGTCCTCCGTCGCCGTGCAATGACCAAACTCATCTGTGTCATCCCAGTTCTTCATAAAGACGCCAATGACGTCGTATCCTTGCTGTTTGAGCAGAAGCGCCGCAACCGACGAGTCGACGCCGCCAGACATTCCAACGACCACCCGTGTACGACTGATCTCCTTTCCCATCATAAGCCTTCCCTTCCGTAAATCTTGAGCGCCGCGCATCACCAAATCTCGCTGGTCGCATATCCACCATTACAGGGAATATGCCAATCGTTATGGCGCCAGTCGAAGCTTTGGTGCAGCAACGGTTTGGCCATCGCGTTGCAATTGTGTTGCAAGCACGCTTGCCGCCCGTCACTCCATCATAACATGGAATTTTGCGGGTACCCTAACATCGGCGACGAACCGAACAATCCATCCGCTGTGAACTCAAGTGGATGTTTGTGGGTTCCGATCCGTTTTGTCGCGTTCCAATCTAGCATGCAACCGCACTGAACATGGACTGATGCAACACGGACTGATGCAACACGGACTGACAAAAAGGAGGAATTCTCTTTGAAACCCTTGACCACGAAGGAACTGGGCTACATCGCCGACATGCTCAGTAATGAGGACCTGCTCGCAAAGCGATGCGTGACGCTCGCAAATCAGTCGCAAACGCCAGAAGTCAAGAACATGTGCAACCAGGTGGCTTCTCTCCACGTCCAGAACTACACGCAATTACAGCAACTGCTTGAGCAGCATGCAAATCTGGCGCCTACACAGGCACAATAGGAGAGTGGTAAAGAGATGAATATGCAGATGCAGATGCAGACTGGCATGAGCGAACACGATATGGTGACGATGTTATTGGCCGATGAGAAACGAGTGGCAGGTGAATACGTACTGGCTACCGTTGAAGCAAATTGCCAGACGGTTCATGACGTCTTTTCTCAGCTTCTGCAAAATACCCTGCAGACTCACCGTCAGGTATTTAAAGTGATGGAACAGAAAAATTGGTATCCGGCTCCATCACCAGCACCCAGTCAGGAAGTGCAAAAGCAAATCCAGCACGGTCAACAAACGAAACAGCAAACGGACCAGTTTCTCGGATCGGTGGGAACTTCCTCGAATGTCGCAGGAAACCAGATGTTAAACGGGTCAGCGCAACAGGCCGCTATGAACAGCCAGCATGCGATGAACCAAAAACCGATGTAGCACCATTCGATGCAACAGGTGTTGCTTAAGTACTGTGGGTGCGTAAGCGAGTGCCGGGTCGGTCGGCCGAGCGTTGCTTACGTACTGTGGGTGCGTAAGCGAGTGCCGGATTGGTTGGCCGGGTGTGGCTTACGCAAACTTACGGAAGACTCTGTCCAGGAGATTCGAAAATCTACCTCTGTTGACGTGGCTGTCAACGGTATAATAGGAGAATGAGCCACTGGGGAGGTTACCACTGATGTTTGTCCTGGACAGAGGATTCTTGAATCACCCGAGATTACAGTTTCTCCACGATGTCGTACCGATTGAGGAACATCTCTCGAACATTGAAAAATTCATAAATATTTGTTACACCGACGACGGATGGACAGTAACCCAACATGGTCGCGTGCTTGCTCTGCGGGGTACGGATGAATCTCGGAAGAGCAGTGCTTTCAAAGCGAGTCTTTACCTCGGCAAGTATCGCGATATGGCGAACACTGAACGCTTCTTGCGCAGCATGGTCACTGCCGGACACTCTTATGAGCCGATCCGCGGTGAGTTGGTGCTGTTTTTATACATCGGTGTGGGGAAACCAGTTTATGATCATCTGGTTACATACACGGTTGGCCGCCCGACACGTATCGCAGGTGGCCAACGGGCAAACGTACCGTGGGGTTTCGAACTGCCGGTTGAAGCGAAAAACAAAGACGAGTACGAAGAAGAGCTGGAACGGATCAGAAACGTCATCCGTTTGGCCAAGCAAGACCGCGTCGAACAGATGCAGGCGGCTCGGGCAAAGTTGCCTGTCGGCTACATCATGCCGCCCTTCTTAATGGAGTTTTCCGAGGAAGCCCTCATCAAGACGGTGTTTCGCCAGCGATTGTTCGAAAAAGGTGCGCAGGGCGCAACGGTAGACATCGTTGCAGACATGTTTGAAGCCTGTGTAAAGCTTGACCCGGAAAAGTGGAACTTCTTGATAGACTATCACGGCCCGCAGATTCAGCAGTGGGAGAAAGCAATGCGAACCCTGCAACGGGAGGGTTACACCTTAGATGACATCGCAGCGACGGCGGGTGTTGACCCTGAAACTGCCCGTCAAATGAATCTATACGACTTACTCATTCAAACGGTTGGAAAACTCCCCCCGTCGATGTGGGACAAGATGCGCTGATTTTGCTGGAAAGAGCGGCACGAGCTCGCGGAGGTCCGAAATGATAAAGTCGGCTTCTGCAAGCTCACTCTGATTTCCGAAGCCGACGAGGCAGCCAACAACGGGGACGTTGTGATGATGAGCAGCCTCAACGTCCGAAAAGCGGTCTCCAACCATCACGGTGTCACATCTGTCGAACTGTCTAAAGTGGGTCGTCAAGATGTCAGCCTTGGCGGTGCCATGAACTGCTTCGAGGCACAGCGGCGCTGTAAAGAAGCGGCGAATATCCTGCGAGTCGAGCACGGCAGCAAGGTACTGGTTACCGCAGTTGCTGGCCGTGGTTAGGGTGTGTCCGCAGGACCATAGGGTCTCGAGAACTTCTCTCGCATTTGCAATCATGATGTCTGTTTTAAACATCCCGGCGACGACGTCCCGTTCAGATGCCTCAAAAGCGGCTTTTCTCGTCTCTGCATCCGAGTCTGGCATCAACATTTTCCAAATTTCGTCATCTGGCATGCCAAACGTTCTTCGCAACACGGCGTCATCTGGGGCCGGTCGACCAAAAGTCTGTAGGGTTTGCTTGAACACGGGCAAGACAATCGCAGTGGAGTCAACCAATGTGCCATCGAGATCGAATAGGATTGTTGTCATGGATACAGTATAATGGCTAGCTGGAAGCCGCGCAAAGACAGGCGGATGCAACGGGGCAGCATCTATGAATCACGGCAAGCCGTGCAAAAACTGGAGTGATAGTTATGAAGGTTGGTTTAGTTGGTCTCGGCAAGATGGGTATGAATCTAGGACTCAATATGATGGATCACGGTCATCAGGTGACAGCCTACGACGTCAGCCCTGATGCTGTTGAACGGTTTCGGAGCGCTGGCGGTGAAGGTGCCAGTTCGGTTGAGTCTCTCGTAAACAGTCTTGGAACTCCAAGAATTGTGTGGCTCATGGTACCACAGGGGAAGATTGTCGATAACCTCCTCGACGAAATCGAGCCTCTTTTGCAAGCGGGCGATATCGTTATCGAGGCAGGAAACTCGCATTATAAGGATTCACTGCGCCGCGCCGAAAAGTTGAGCGCGTCGGGGCTACACTACTTTGACGTGGGAACGTCTGGGGGCATGGACGGTGCTCGGCACGGCGCATGCTACATGATTGGCGGAGACAAGATGACCTTTGCTACGATTGAACCGCTGTTTAAGGACACTGCCGTCCCGAATGGTTACTTGTACACGGGACCGTCAGGCAGTGGGCACTATTCGAAGATGGTACATAACGGGATCGAATACGGAATGATGGCGGCAATCGGCGAAGGTTTCGAAATCCTTGAGAAGAGTCAGTTTGACTACGACTATGAGGCGCTCGCGAAGGTGTGGTCAAACGGATCCGTTATCCGCGGCTGGTTGATGGAACTCACCGAGAGCGCATTTTCCAAGGATCCGAAGCTTGCTGGCATCCGCGGCGTGATGCATTCCTCTGGCGAAGGAAAGTGGACGGTCGAAGAGGCACTCGATCTTCAGGCTGCGGCACCGATTATCGCTTTGTCGCTGATGATGCGATATCGGTCGACAGAAGACGATACGTTTACAGGTAAAGTGGTGGCCGCATTGCGCAACGAATTTGGCGGTCACGCGGTGGAGAAGGCGTAGAGTAGAAATAACGCTTTGGCAACGCGCTATTGCGGGGCGGTCGCGACGGTACAAGTGGAAATAACGCGCTGAGAGCGCGTTAACCATTTTAGTGGGGTAAATAGCGCGTTGCAAACGCGCTATTTGCATTGGTGTTGCCGGGGCCGGGCGGTAACGCTTTGGCAACGCGCTATTGCGGGGCGGTCGCGTCAGTACAAGTGGAAATAACGCGCTGAGAGCGCATTAACCTTTTTAGTGGAGTAAATAGCGCGTTTGCAGCGCGCTATTTGCGTTGGTGTTGCCGGGGCCGAACGGTAACGCTTTGGCAACGCGCTATTCCGGGGTGGTCGCATCGGTACAAGTGGAAATAACGCGCTGACAGCGCGTTAACCATTTTAGTGGGGTAAATAGCGCGTTTGCAGCGCGCTATTTGCATTGGTGTTGCCGGGGCCGAACGGTAACGCTTTGGCAACGCGCTATTGCGGGGCGGTCGCGACGGTACAAGTGGAAATAACGCGCTGAGAGCGCGTTAACCATTTTAGTGGAGTAAATAGCGCGTTTGCAGCGCCGCCGTGTTCCATTTACTCATCACTATACTCATCACTATACTCATCACTATACTCATCACTATACTCATCACTATACTCATCACTATACTCATCACTATACTCATCACTATACTCATCACTATACTCACCACTTTACTCACCACTTTACTCATCACTATACTCACCACTTTACCCATGACTGGCCTCACTGACGTGCTTACTCCTGCGCCATCAACACGACCCGAGCGGGGGACGCATCCAGACCGACAAGAGGAAGTGGCAAGGCAATCATCTGATATGTACCAGGTGGGACGTCGGCGAGCCGGAGCCCTTCAATCACAGTGACCCCTGCACCAAACAGCGCCTTGTGAGTGGGGTGGGTCGGCTGACTACGTTCGACGCCGAGAGCGTCTGTGCCGACTCCCTTTACTTTTAATCCGGCCAAGTATCTTGCGCCTTCTTCCCCGAGAAAGACGAACTCAGGATTGAAACTCGAATCGCCGGAGTTTTTCGTCTTGAACAACACGAAATCCCCGGCCTGAAGCGCCAGAGGTTCCAAGTCGGCTTGAGAGATGGCATTTTCCACATGGGTCAGGTCGACCACTTTGCATGGGCCCATCAAATCGCTGACGGGAATCGACTCAATGGTCGCTCCATTTGCGACCATGTGTAGAGGAGCATCAATATGAGTTCCTGTATGGACGTCGATTGCGATTCGTGATTCACGCACACCTTTGTCAGGGTGATCCGATGTGACAATGAACTCCGGACGCTTCTCGGGTTTGTTCTTGTACACTGGCATATCAAGTGTGATGGGCATCGTCACATCGTATATTTTGGTCATTTTGTCACCTCATCTAGTCGTGAACTCTAACCTGTTAGCCAGTAGCGCCTTGTCAACCCACCGGATGACCAGGGAGATGATGCGGCTTTGCGGATTGCTCTGCCGCCGGATGCTGCTGCCCAGTTACCGGCCACCAGACAAACCCATCATGCTCCACCAACTCGCTGGCGGCAGTGGGTCCAAACGAGCCTGACTCGTACTCTGATAACGGGGGGATTCCAGCGCGAAAGGCGGCGGCAATCGGATCGACAAACTTCCAAGCGAGCGAGACCTCGTCCCAGCGCGTGAAGAATGTGGAGTCCCCTTGAATGCCGTCGTACAACAGTCGAACGTAGGCTTCAGGCGAATTGTCCGGTTCCTGGCTGAATTCCATTGCAACGGGCACAACGGTTCCGTCCGTACCTGGGCGCTTGGCGTTGAGTTGAATCGAGATGCCTTCCTCGGGGTACACCCGAATGACCAGCAGGTTTGGCAGCAATTGGCCTTCCTGGTTGAAATACATCCGCGGCATGTCTTTGAACTGGATGACAATTTCCGTTGCTTTGACACTCATCCGCTTGCCTGTCCGAATGTAGAACGGGACGCCGGCCCAGCGGAAGTTGTCGATATAAAGTCTCGCTGCGATGAAGGTCTCAGTAGTCGACGCTTCGTCAACGCCATGTTCGTGCCTGTAGGCAGGCAGGGTCTTTCCCGACTTGTCCTCGCCTTCAGCATACTGACCCCGGACGACATGGGCTTTTACTTCATTTTCGGAAAAACGCCGCAGGGAACGGAGGACTTTCACCTTTTCGTCCCGGATGGCCTCTGTCTTCAGTCGGCTGGGTGGTTCCATGGCCATCATCATGACCATCTGCAGCATGTGGTTTTGGACCATATCGCGCAAGGCGCCGGATCGTTCGTAGTAAGAAGCCCTATCCTCTACACCAACGGTTTCGCTCGACGTAATTTGCACATTGGCAATCGAGCGGTTGTTCCAGACTGGTTCGAAGATGGAGTTGGCAAACCGCAACACCTCGATGTTCTGGACCATCTCCTTGCCGAGGTAATGGTCGATCCGGTAAATTTCCTCTTCTTCAAACACCTCTCGCAGTTGGCTGTTAAGAGTCTCGGCGGAACTGAGGTCGCGTCCAAAGGGCTTCTCAATAATCAGCCGGCGCCAACCTTTCACTTCTGAGAGTTTGCTGTCATACAGGTGCAACGCCACTTCGCCGAAGAATTCCGGTGCCATCGCGAGGTAAAACACGCGCTGCTCAGGGATGTCAAATTCCTGCTCTACTTTACGAACCTGGTCACCTAGCTTGTTAAACTCCTCCGGTTTTCGGACGTCCAAGGTGCAATAAGAGAAATGCTTCGCGAACTGTTCCCATAACTCGGGTTTGATGCTGTCTCGCCCAAACTCTTCCAGAGATGCCCGCAGTTCGTCGCGAAAACTCTCGTCCGTGTAGGATTTCCGAGCAGCGCCAACGACAGCAAATTTGTCAGGTAACAGCTTGTCCTTAAACAGATCGTACAAAGCGGGGTAGAGTTTGCGTCGCGCCAAGTCACCCGTTGCACCAAACAATATGAAGGTATGGGGGGGGAGAACTCTCCCAGCCCCGATTTCCTCTGCAAAGTTCATTTCATTCAAGCGAATTCATCCTCACCTGTATCGAATTCAGGAGACCCTATAAGGTAGTCTGAGACTTAGGCTGTCCACATCTGATTGTATCAAACTATCCAGATGTTTAACCAACGCTGGTCGAATCGTGGTTAGATTGGCGATTTCAGGGTTATATCTCGGTTATTTCGTTGACCACCCAAATACCCTTTGGTCCCTGTGACTCCGGCTGGTACAATTCAACCAGGTAGGTACAGGATTGATGGCGGACTCGAACGACTGCGTGTTGGAGGCCCGATCCGGGATCAAAATATTGTTCAACAAATGTGTATGAGTCACGTTCTCGCAGACCCAGATGCTGCGTTCCCACGACTTGCGCAGTTCGCACTGGGCTGAGACGCCATAGATTCCGACCGGAGTCCACAGCCTGCTGAATCTTGCGATAGTTTTCTCCAGGGATCTCGACGCGACCTGTCGTGACTCCGGGACACGGCATTTTACCCCACTCCTTCCACGCGACGGGTTGGTCGCTGCAGTGGTACATTGTATGTATGAGGGCTTGGGTGGGTCGAGGTGATTTGCCTATTGAACCATGGGAGGGATTTAGATGACGTTTCACGCAGATGGGAAGATAGCTGTCGTTACGGGAGCGAGTTCCGGCATCGGATCGGCGACGGCGAAAGCGTTGGCCAGTGCTGGCTTCACGCTCGCACTCGGTGCCAGGCGGGAGCAGCGTCTCCAGGCCGTTGCTGACGAGATTACGAATCTAACTGGGCAGCGTCCTTATACAGCAAACCTCGACGTGACTTCACTCGCGTCAAGCACACAATTTGTGCAGGGTGTGATTGACCAATTTGGCAAGGTCAACGTCCTCGTCAACAACGCGGGACTCGCCAGCGGGACGTCCTACATAGCACAAGCGAAGGACGAGACAGATTGGCAAGTGATGATTGACACGAATGTTTCCGGTTTGCTCCGGATGACGCGGCTGTTGCTTCCGCATGTGATTTCCTCAGGTGAAGGACACGTGATAAACCTTGGTTCAATTGCGGGCCATGAGACCTACGCAGGCGGGTCTGTGTATTGCGGTACCAAGTTTGCCGTTGCAGCAATTACGCAAGCCCTAAGGCAGGAACTCCTCGGACAACCGGTACGGGTGACCAGTGTTGACCCCAATGCTGTCAACTTAAGCGATCCTAGTTCAATTTGGAGCAAACAGGAAGACGGATGAGTAGTATTGTCCGTCTTCCTGTTTTTATTCTCCGCTGGACAACTTCGCTTGTTTTTGTTATGGTGCATTGGGAGAGTGTTAAAATGAAAAAAAACTAATCTTCTCGCGGACTGTGTGGAGACTACCTTGAAATGCACCAGGTTCAGGAACAATGCAAGGAATAGTGAGAAAGACTTCACTAGGGAACGCAAGGTCGGGTTTGTCGCGCTTGTGCTCCTCATCTTCAACATGGTTCGCAAATCGTCCCAGTTGGAGATTGACGAGTTTCGCGAACACTTCATGCCGGAATCCGCCCAAGCAACCACGTACACGAAGCAATCCTTCTCCAAGGCAAGACAGAAGATTCGACCCGAGGCTTTTGTCACGCTCAATGAGGTGTATATTCGCACATTCTATGCGGATCATGACTACAAAACACACAAGGGGTTTCGTGTATTTGCTATGGACGGGTCTGTACTGGAGATTCCAAACACCGCGCAAACGCAAGGTCATTACGGCTATGTCACCAATAAGATGGGCAACTTCAAGTTGGCTAGAGCACTCTCTTCTCACTTGTACGATGTAGAGAACAGACTCGCCGTATCCACAACCATGGGCCGCTATGACACCAATGAACGAGTGCTGGCCAGGGCCAACATCGAAAAGATGCTCACCCTCATTCCGGAAACCTCTCCGTATGAGACCTTGGTTTTGTTTGACCGGGGCTACCCATCCATAGAGTTTATCCACTACCTCATGCAACGACGGGTTCATTTCGTCATGCGTGTTTCTTCGTGGTTTTGCAAGGAGATTATACAGGCACAGACGAAGGATGAAATCGTTCAACTGCGGATCACCAAAGAACGAGCCAAGGAGCTACGCAAGCAAGGAACTCCCGTCCCAGAGGGAACGGTTCTCCCCATCCGCGTCGTGAAAGTCCCTTTATCTACGGGGGAAACGGAACTACTCATCACGGATCTTTCCGAGGACAGGGTCGGTTACGCAGAAATGGGCGACCTCTACTTTAAACGATGGGGAATTGAGACTCACTTCAAGGAGCTAAAGCACCAGTTTGAAATCGAAAACTTCTCCGGGGAAACCCTGACCGCCATTGAACAGGACTTTTATGCAACTGCCTTACTCAGTAACATGGCCTCTGTCATTGAGCAGGACGCACTTGAGGAAGTACAAGCCCAGAAGTCACGTCGTAAGTATGACGTATATAACATCAATCACAACATTCTCGTCGGGAAGTTGAAAAACAAACTGGTCGAAATCGTCCTTGAAGATGACGACAAGAAGCGCTCGGCTATGTACAGGCGACTGATCCACGAATTAACGCGTAACATCGTGCCTGTGATCAAGGGTCGAACCTATCCGCGGAAAACACGACCCGGCGCGAATAAGTATGCGAAGAACAAGCGCCGCCCCTTGTAAGTGAGGTGATCAGATGTCTTCTATCGACGTGCCTTTTTGGATTGGCGACCGTGAATTTTCCGAAGACGACATAGAGCTCATTCAAACCACTGTCGCTCAGTTTCGGCAGTTAAGCCGGAAAGAACTCGCGTGGACTCTATGCGAGAATCTCCCCTGGAAAGCGCCCAATGGTCGACTGAGGGTCGATGCGTGTCTAAAGTTACTCGCACATTTCGAACGGACTGGACTGCTTTCTCCAACCCCCGTGCGCAGGAACGCTGCGAAAGGGAATCGAGGGAAAGAAATGGCCGGAACACCAGCCGAAACGATTCTAACCGCTTCCCTTGGAGGAGTCTCCCCAGTCAGTGTCGACCCGGTATCTCCGTCAGAATTGGGAGACTGGAATGTCACCATGCAGGCGTACCATCCTCTAGGGTATTGCCGCCCTATCGGTGCCCATCAACGATATTGGATTCGGGCTCAAATCCAAGAAGAACGAGTGGTAGTTGGCTGTTTGTTGTTTGGTGCGGCCGCCAAATCGCTAAGAATTCGAGACCATTGGATTGGTTGGAGCCCAGAGCAGCGAACTCGCTATCGGACGCGGATTGTGAATAATAATCGCTTTCTCATTTTGCCTCAGGTTCACGTGCCCCACTTAGCAAGCCATGCCCTGGCCTTAGCAGCTCGACGGCTTCGATCGGACTGGCAGACCCGTTACGGCTATGAACCTGTCCTCCTGGAAACTTTCGTTGAACAGAAATACTTAGGGACATGCTACCGAGCAGCAAATTGGGTCCATGTCGGCCAAACCTCAGGAAGAGGGCGTCAGGACGCCCATCACGAGTATGGCACATCGGTGAAAAACCTCTGGATGTACCCTTTAATTAGAGATTGGCGAGAACAACTCACCGCACTGTTGCCTCACTCTGTAATCCCTGATTAGTAGCCAGAGAATAACCAATTCATACCACCCTAAGTTGACAGCATTGGTGTTGACCCGGGCATGGTTGAGACAGAGTTCAGCATTGTGCGCTACCACGGAGACGAGTCTCAAGCAGCACAGGTGTACGACCGCATGACTCCGCTGAGAGCTGACGACGTTGCGGACGCAATTTTATATGCCGTGACACGACCGCTTCACGTCAATATTGATGAAATCATCATCAAACCAACAGATCAGGCTGGAGCAGGCAAAGTAGCACGTCACTAGTTAGTATCTTGATACACATCAAGTAGATGTACAGACGTCGGCGGAAGGATGGGATGATTTTGTTAATTGAAGCCGCAGAACTTGCTCGACTGATGGAGACGCAAGAAGTTGTTGTGTTTGACTGCCGCTTTTCTCTCGGAGACCCCAATCAAGGCTTCACAGCGTATCTGACGGGACACATTCCTGGTGCACACTACTTACACCTTGAGCACGATTTATCAAGTCCCGTGCAAGAACACGGGGGGCGTCACCCGTTGCCTGATATGTCGGAGTTCGCTGGCAAGGTTGCGATGGCAGGAGCCACAAAGAGCACGACCGTTGTGGTGTACGACGCAGGCGGCGGGATGGCTCCGCGGGCATGGTGGTTGCTGGATTCTCTCGGCGTTAAGGACGTTCGCATGTTGAACGGAGGCTGGAACGCTTTTGTGTCTGCAGGACTGCCGGTGAGCCAGGCCATCCCTGCCGTTGCCCCAGAAGCCGCAGCGACAGCCCGCGCAGAGTTCGACGTGGAGGACACCTCGAACAAAGTGGTCAATGTCGAAGAGGTGCGGGCAATCGTTGCAGGTGATGTAACTGGAATGCTCGTTGATGCGCGGGCAGCGAATCGCTACCGCGGCGAAGTTGAGCCGATTGACAAAGTGGCGGGCCACATTCCGGGAGCTCTGAACGCGCCTTGGGAAGAAGGGCTCGATGAGGCCGGCCGCTGGCTGGACGCGGATAAGCAACGGCAGCGGTTTGCGAAGGCTGTTGAGGCGCAGAAGCCGCTTGTCATGTACTGTGGATCCGGTGTCAGTGCCTGTGCAAACCTGTTTGCACTGCGACTCGCTGGAATTGAGAATGCGAAACTGTACCCTGGGAGTTGGAGCGATTGGTCCTCCTACTCTGAACACCCTGTGGGGCGCGGCATGACTCCTTGAATCTCCATAGCGTGAGTCACCATGCATCTGGCCGTTTCGGGCTCCATGCATCCGGCCGTCTAGGTCTCCATGCATCCGCACCGTGCAGTCGTGGTATGACCTAAATTGCGAAAATCCGCATTTTTTCAGCAAATATTCACAGCGTCCGACAAAGGTCGGCAAAACTAGCCAACGACTTTCGCGGCCTTGGTGCGCTATAATGGGACGAGCCTCTGACGGAATCTGATAGGCGTTTTCGTGTAACGGAGCGTCTGGTCGGTACGTCAATGTGAGCACAGGGAGGAGCAGAACCGAACGATGCGTCCTGGAGAAGAACTCGAAAATACGCCAATGAAGCCAAGTCACCCGGCGAGCCGAAAGGCGCGGAAGGACAACGCACGTATGAATAGGCGACGATCGGTGTTTCGAGCGTTCCGGAATACGATCCTTACAATCGTCGGCGTCGCGGTGCTCTTCGTGTTGGGATGTTATGCAGTCGGATTTGGTACACCATGGGGACAAAAGCAGCGCCTGTTATTGGCTGAAACTATTATCTCTACGCGTCATTACTATTTGGCCCAGTATATTACGACGAAGAAAGAATACAATGCCCTTGCGGCCCAATTGCACGCACCTGTGGTTGCGAGCGGCATTCCGACGAGCGTCCATGTCACCTCGGTTCCGACCACGACAACGGTCAGTCCTCCACATACCAGTGTGATTGAGGTCGATCCGATTTCGGCAAAGGGCTACAACGGATATGTCATGCTCGTACACGACCCACGCCTGGTCAGACTTGTGCCAGCGGTTGTGCACGGGGCGATGGGACAGTATATAACGGACATCGGGAAACAGGATGGTGCCGTGGCCGGTACCAATGCCAGCGGGTTTGAGGACCCGAATGGAAACGGGTGGGGCGGCATCCCTGTCGGTCTTGAGATGGTTGGCGGCAAAGTCATTCACGGGCCGCAGCCTTCCGGCGATTGGGCCACCGTGGGCTTCACCAAGTCTGGTGTACTCGTGATGGGACATTACTCTGTCAGCGAGTTGCAGAATATGGGCGTTCAGGATGCCATGCAATTTCATCCGGAACTCGTGGTCAACGGCAAACCGATGATTACCGTGGGCGACGGCGGATGGGGGTACGGACCGCGGACGGCGATTGGCCAGGCGAAGGACGGAACGGTCATCTTTGTTGTCATCAATGGTCGATTCGAAGGTGGATCCGGTATGGGTGCAAGCCAGCGCCAAGTGATGGACATCATGCTCCACTACGGGGCAGTCAACGCCTGCGCAATGGACGGCGGATCGTCGTCAGTTCTGTACCACAACGGCAAGATCATCAATTCACCGTCGACGATTGATCCCAACGGACAACGGCATCTGCCAGATGCGTGGATGGTATTCCCGACGGTGCAGTCGGCTGCAATTGAGCAGGCACCGCCCGCAACCGCCGAATCAGCCAACTAGAATGGGCGTCTGGAAAGGGAGAGCGTAGTTGTCAAACGTCGAGAAACTCATCGCAGACTTCAGAAGCGAAGTCGAGCGGATATTGCACTTTGAGGAAGCTATGTATTTGATGGAGTGGGACCTGCGCACGGGGGCTCCGAAGCGCGGGGTCCCGCTTCGCGCAGAAGCGATTGGCACTCTGTCTGACGAAGTGTTTCGGGCAAAAACCAGTCCGAAAATGGAAGAGTATCTGAACCGCCTGTCAGAAACTGATGTTTTTGCAACCCTTGACGATGTTACGGCGGGCACGGTTCGTGAGTTGAAGCAACAGTTTGACAGGGACAGGGCAATTCCGGCCGATAGAAAAAAGGCGTTTGTGATGCTGACCTCAGAGGCGCAGTCCGTCTGGGAAGAAGCCAAGGACACGTCTGACTTCGCATTGTTCCGTCCATATTTGGAACGGATTGTGGACATGCAACTGGAATTTGTCGGCTACTGGGGGTATCAACAGGACCCTTACAATACACTGCTTGACCACTACGAGCCAGGCATCACGGTGCAAGAACTGGACCCTATCTTCAGCAACCTGCGCCAAGAGACGGTCCGGCTGCTGCAAGATGTTGTTGCATCTGGTGTTCGGCCAGACGTGGCACCACTGCTTCAGGAGTTCCCACTTTGGCAGCAACGTGAGTTGAGCGCGGAGTTACTCACCTACATGGGATTCGACTTCACGGCCGGGCGGCTTGACACCACCATGCATCCGTTCATGTCGACCATCAACCGCTACGATGCGCGCGTCACGACGATGTACGTGATGAATGACCTGCGCAGTTCCGTGTTCAGCACGATTCACGAAGGTGGACATGCTTTGTATGAACAAGGGATTGCAAAGGAACTGATTGGAACGCCGCTGTGCACAGGAACGTCGATGGGGATGCACGAATCCCAGTCCAGGTTTTACGAGAACATGATTGGTCGTTCGATGGAGTTTTGGGTAACCAGGTATCCAGCTTTGCAAGCGCGTTTTCCTTGGCTCAAGGGCATGTCCCTCGAGGCTTTTTACGCCGCTGTCAACGAAGTACAACCTTCGCTGGTACGCATTGATGCGGACGAAGTGACATACAACCTTCATATTATGATTCGGTACGAAATCGAAAAGGCCCTCATCAACCGTCAGCTCAAGGTCGCGGAACTGCCAGGTGTGTGGCGGGAAATGATGCAGGATTACCTCGGCGTGGAACCGTCCGATGATGCCCATGGGGTCTTGCAGGACGTTCACTGGTCTGGCGGTGATTTCGGCTACTTTCCTTCCTATTCCCTCGGGAACATCTATGCGGCGCAAATTCGCGAGGCACTGCAGCGAGACATGCCAAATTACATGGATGATGTGCGTGCGGGTCACCTGCAGGGCATTAAGAAATGGCTGAACGACAAGGTGCATCGCCACGGCAAGCTGCTCGGTCCGCGTGAGATTCTCCTGAACGTGACCGGGCAGGGGATAGACTCTGCCGCACTTGTGCGGTATTTAAATGACAAGTACCGTCCACTTTACCACGTCTGATTTGGCAGTGGGCGCTGCTCACAGGTTACCGGGCCACTCCAATGACGGTGCCTTCGCTCCACCTGGCATTGCGGTCGGCGGGCGGACACCCGGTATGACGTTCACCTGGTGACAACCGTATGATAGACCGCGTGGCTTCGCATATCAATGGAGTAGCTGCAGTCCCGGTTGTCAGCCGGGACTGCTTGAGATGGGAGGGGCTGGATATGGAACCGATACAACCCGACGCCGTGCTCAGACATGCAAATTTGCTCTTGGAACGAGACGTCTATCTCCACTTCGAGGTAAATCCGGGAGGGTATTGGCGCAATGGCAAATCAGTCTTGAAGGCCATACACGTCAAGGGTGAGGGACCGTATCGTGCCTTTCTCCGGCTGATATCGGAGATATCCGGTGGTGAACCAGGGCTGATTCAAGTCAATGACGTAACCCATATGGAACTGGGAGACGAATACCTCATTCTGACGGGCTATGACGATAAGGGTCGCATCGCTCAGACGATTGAAGTGTCGCTCTCACCCTTCGCGGTATAAGGAGGAGGCGGACGATGGCGGGAATTATCGCTGTTTTTGCTCATCCGGACGATGAAACATTCATCTGCGGCGGCAGCCTTGCAGCACTCGCAGCACAAGGAGATCAAGTCATACTCATTTGTGCCACCAAGGGAGAAATGGGGCGCAGAGTCGGCGTTCCACCTGTAGCCACTCGTGAAACACTTCCGAGATTGCGGGAAGACGAGCTAAGGAATGCTTGCAACGCCCTGCACATCTCCGACCTCAGATTTCTTGGCTATCGGGACAAGTCACTAGAGATTGCACCTATCGGGCAGCTCATAGATATACTCGAACAGACGTTCCGTGAGGAGCAGCCGCGAGCCGTGATTACGTTCCACGAGCGTTTTGGCGGGCACCCGGACCACTGCACGATAGGTCTGGCCGCAACACGGGCGTTCGAGCGATACAATCAGAGCCAAGGCGCGAGCCACGACTCAGGTCAGGCTGCGAGCCAGGCAACCGGCCACGACGCGAGTCAGGCAACCAGCCACGTCAGGAGCCGCGACTCACTTCATCGTCAAACGGATGGCGAAGGGGACGCAAGCTTGTTGTTCGTTGCGTGGCCGGGAATGGCTGCGTACCCGAAACAGTATGGTTTATCGACGAACGATTTTCTTGAAGTGGACGTAAGCCGTCAATTACCTGCCAAACTGCAGGCGTTTCGGTCGCACAAAACGCAGTCCGATTTAAACGGTTGGTTGTGGCAAAGTGATGTAAAAGCGATGGAGCGCCTGTCAGCCAGAGAGTACTTTATCAAGGCGTATGGTTCCGGGGATCCGCTGACGGCGCTCAGATAGTCAAGGGATTATCAGTTTGAAGGAACAAGGAGGTTGCACTCATGGAGGAGATTACATCCTTAGAGCAATACGTGAACGCCATACGCGCTGACAAACCGACAGTAATGTTGTTTTCCGCAGACTGGTGTCCAGACTGTCGCTACCTCGATACCTTTATCGATGAAGTTGTCGAGGCACACCAGTCAGAGTACGATTTCTATCATGTAGATACAGAGCGTTTTCCGGAGTTGTGTGAAACTTACGATGTCATGGGGATTCCGAGTTTCCTAGCGTATCACAAAGGCCAGGTGGTCACTCGTTTCGTCAATCGAAACCGTAAGACGAAGAGAGAGGTCGAAGGATTCCTCGAGCAAGTTCACACGGCTGTGGAAAGTGCTTGAGGAGGTTATCGCTTGTGAACAGTGAGACGTGGTTTATCCGATCCGATGAAGAAGCAAACCGCCACGCGGTCATTGCGGAATTGTCCCGTCAGTTCGCGACGACAGCAAAAATACACGATGAAGATGGCACGTTTCCGCATGAGCACATTGACGCATTGCGAAAGGCAGGGTATGTCACCTGGACAGTGCCGCAGAAATATGGCGGTGCCGGCATTTCCCTGTACGAGATGCTGCTCCATCAGGAGCAGATTGGCCGTGGTGACGGATCGACCGCGCTTTCCATCGGTTGGCATGTTGGCATGATTCTCAACCTTGGGGCGTCAGAAGCCTTGCCCGAAGATGTTTATCGCGAGATCTGTGCGTCCGTGCTTGAGAAAGGGTCACTTATCAACAGTTGTGCCAGTGAACCTGCGACGGGCAGTCCGAGCCGTGGTGGGCGCCCGGAGACGACGGCCGTTGCAGTCGATGGCGGGTATCGCATCACAGGGCGCAAGACATTTAGTACCCTGTCTCCAGAACTGGACTGGATTCTTGTCACTGCAGGTATAGCTGACTCTTCGCAAATCGGCGAGTTCCTTGTGCATGGAGAAGATGTCCGGATTGATGAGACCTGGAATGTCCTTGGGATGCGGGCTACAGGAAGTCACGACATCATCCTCGAGAACGTGTTTGTGCCTCGGCACCATTTGGTGGCACGCCTGGAGCCAGGCGAGAGGTCCAAACGAAACAGCGACGGTGGCGGCTGGATGTTACACGTTCCCGCAACATACCTTGGCGTCGCACTCAATGCTCGTGATTTTGCCCTTGAGTATGCCGGAACCTATCAACCGAACAGTTTGCCGCATCCGATTGCCAAGGTCGATCACATTCAGAACAAACTCGGCCAGATGGAACTGAAACTGCTTGCCGCCAGAACCATGATGTACGATCTGGCGCGGAGGTGGGATGAGGCATCGGCAGCGGATCGGCCGAAGTTACGGCCACAACTCGGAGCCGTCAAGACGCTGGCAACGAATACGGCTGTAGAAGTCGTCGACCTGGCGATGCGTGTCGTCGGTGCACGCAGTCTGTCGCGCGACCTAGTGCTCGAACGCTTGTACCGCGATGTCCGTGCCGGTTTGCACAATCCGCCGATGGACGATATCACCTACCGCTCCTTGTCCGAAGTTGGCGTGGCTGAACGCCTGCAGGCCGGGCGGCAGTAATCGAATTTGATTTTGATTTCTCTTCATCGTCTAAAAAGGGCCCCACGGTACGCCGTGGGGCCCTTTTGTGCGGAAAGAGGATTTGAGCCCCAGGGCTGAACGCGGGGCTGAACTCAGGGCTGCGCCAAGGGCTGCACGCGAGGCTGACTGTGGGGGTGTATCCAGAGCTGAACGCGGGGCTGCGTATCTCAAATTCTATCCTGGTTGGTTGATAAATCCGGTAGATAGTTCAAAATCATCTGGTATAGAATGAAGAAGACAGCGAAATCGATGATTTGTACGGGGCATGATGCGGCACTGGCCGCTTTATCTTATGTTCGGTTTGAATTTTGAGAGGGGGCGGTTATATGGGATACAATTTTGCGCGCGAGGTTGACAGGTTTGCAGAGGAATACCCGGACAGACTGGCTATCTTGTGTGTAAGTCAGGACGGGCAAGAAGAGCGAATGGACTATGCAACGCTGCAACATCGCACGAATCGGTTAGCCAGCGCGCTGCTCCGACTTGGCATCAAAAAAGGTGCCCGAACACTCGTGTTGTTGCCGCGCGGGATGGATGCGTATGTCGTTTATCTCTCATTGCTCAAGATTGGGGCAACGATTTTGCCAGGTTCGGAGATGCTCAGGTCCGGGGACATTCGCTACCGCATGCAGCACTCAGATGCAAGCGTTGTCATTGCTGCGTCGAATCTGACACCTGCGGTTGACGAGGTTCGCGAGGACTCATCCACACTCAAGTATTTGTTGGCTGTCGGCGAGCCTGTGCCTGGTTGGACAAATCTCGACGGTCTCTATGACCTTGGCACCCCCGGCGAATTTGTCGTGGACACGGAAGACACTGACTTATGTTTTCTCTCCTATACCAGCGGCACGACGGGCGGACCGAAAGGGGTTATGCACACGTATGATTGGCCGCGGGAACACCTTGCCGTGGCGGGCACGTATTGGTTTGATGCGAAGCCAGGTGAACTGGCGTGGGCAACAGCGGGTCCAGGTTGGGCGAAATGGGTATGGAGTCCGTTTGTCGCCATTCTCGGGAACGGAGCCACAGCTTTTGTCTACCAGGGTCGTTTCGACGCGGCCACTTATCTCAGCCTGATGGAAAAGTACAAAGTCGGACTGCTCTGCGCCACACCGACGGAGTATCGCCTGATGGCGAAGGTCAAAGGTATCGAAAACTACCAACTTTCCCTCCGATCCGCCGTATCTGCCGGCGAACCTCTCAACCGCGAAGTCATTGACACGTTCGCTCGGGTCTTTAGGGTTACGGTTCGCGACGGTTACGGTCAGACGGAGAACAGTTTACTCGCCGGCACATTGCAAGACATGGAAGTCAGGCCCGGGTCGATGGGCAAGCCGTTTCCCGGCATGCGTGTCGATATCGTGAGCGACGAAGGAGAAGTGCTCGAGGTAGGGGATATTGGTCACATTGCCGTGCACAAATCGTTCCCGGCCCTGTTCAAAGGCTACCTCAACGACCCAGGGCGCACTGAGCGCGCATTTCGCGGCGACTGGTATATCACAGGGGATAAGGGCCGCAAGGACGAAGATGGATACATCTGGTTCGAGGGCCGATCTGATGACATCATCATCTCAGCTGGCTACACGATTGGGCCGTTTGAGGTTGAGGACGCACTGGTCAAGCACCCAAAGGTCGCAGAATGTGCGGTTGTCGCCAGTCCTGACGAGGAGCGGGGGGCCATCGTCAAAGCCTACGTGATTCTCAGAAACCCTGACGATGCCAATGACCCGGGGCTTGTTGCCGAGCTTCAAGATCACGTGAAGCAGGTAACAGCACCTTACAAGTACCCGCGAGCCATTGTATTCGTGGACAGTCTGCCAAAGACGACGAGCGGCAAGATTCGTCGCATTGAACTGAGGCAGATGGAAACGGAGCGGACGACCACTTCATGACCTAATGTTAGCTGTATGGTGAGTAGCTGTGTTGTCTCATCCCGATGTGGTGCCCTTGCGGGGGCTCTTGTACGGTCTGTTCCGAATAGCGCCTCCGCGACCTCCGCAACGCGCTATTTCGGTGTCGGTGGCTGAGGATGATTGGAAATAACGCGCTGTGAGCGCGTTATCACCTTACATGACCCCAATAGCGCGTCCGCAACGCGCTATTGTCCATGTGTGACGCGGCGTTGCAGGATAACGCTTTGACAACGCGCTATTTCGGTGTCGGTGGTTGAGGATGATTGGAAATAACGCGCTGTGAGCGCGTTATCACCTTACATGACCCCAATAGCGCGTCCGCAACGCGCTATTGTCCATGTGTGACGCGGTTTTGAAGGGTAGCGCTTTGACAACGCGCTATTTCGGTGTCGGTGGTTGAGGATGATTGGAAATAACGCGCTGTGAGCGCGTTATCACCTTACATGACCCCAATAGCGCGTCCGCAACGCGCTATTGTCCATGTGTGACGCGGCGTTGCAGGATAACGCTTTGACAACGCGCTATTTCGGTGTCGGTGGCCGAGGATGATTGGAAATAACGCGCTGTGAGCGCGTTATCACCTTACATGACCCCAATAGCGCGTCCGCAACGCGCTATTGTCCATGTGTGACGCGGTTTTGAAGGGTAGCGCTTTGACAACGCGCTATTTCGGTGTCGGTGGCCGAGGATGATTGGAAATAACGCGCTGTGAGAGAGTGTCTATTAACAGGAGCCGTAAGGCTCCTGTTTTCCTTTGTTAGGGAATTTTTTGAAGGTAATTGGATACAAATGGTTGAATTTTGGTTGCTAACCTTGGGTTTCCCACGCTCAATTCCTCCATTTTTGCTTCCTTTTCCACTTTAAAGGCAGACGGGGGCCTCTAACGGCTTACCTCGGTTCAATAACTCCTTCACCATTACCTTTACATTGACCACCATAGAGGTAATCTTAACGTCGATCCGCAACTTGCTACGACCACGGGTTCGGGGCTTTCCGAGTCCGTGGTGACGTTTCATTTCGTTATTGGTGCGCTCAATTTCGTATCGAGCTCGAAGTGCCTCTTGACCCTCCTGGCTCGCATTGTACTTCTTTGCCTCCTGAATCAGTTCCCAGTAGTCACTCACGAACACAGTACGTCCCTTTGCATGGTCGGTGCACTGCGCACGTAAAGGGCATGCTGTGCAATCCTCTTCAGCAAATCCATGTTGTGTACCCTTAGATTGCTTAATGTGGTTCTTTCGGACTGACGTGTACCCACCAGGACACACGACCACGTCACGTTCCGGTATGTATGTGAAGTCTTCAGCTCGAAATGCCTTTCCGGACGGGTTCGTGAATTTGGGCAACGGTGCCGTTAGAAGGATATGTAGTTCCTTGGAGAGCTTGTCGCGATTCTCAGCATTTCCGTAAGCTGAGTCTGCCACTACTTCCTTGGGACGCTTGTCGAACTCATCCACCACAGCCTTTACAACCGACTCCAGTGCAATTCCATCTACTTCATTACCAGGGATAGGCTCCGCATTGAGGACTAGGTGAGAGTTGGCCGACTCCACGACTTGTGTCTTATCGCCAATAAACGCCAGCTTTTTGGACTTGTGCCCAACACGTACTTCTGGGTCATGTGCACTCACTACACGGTCGGAGGGCTTGTTATTTTTGTCCTGTTCAACGTACTGAATATCCTCTTTCTGTGGTTCCACATTCTCAGATGAAGGAGACTGGTTTTCGTCAGGGAGCTTCGGAGTAACGTTCTCACGTAAAATACGCAGGAGCACCTCGCGTTGTTGCTTGGCTGTTTCCTGCTCATTGTCGTTTTTCCACTGGGTATCCATGTCGTCGGTGTCCGCACGTTCCAGCCATGCCACTAAACTGAACGCCAAAACACATAGATTGCTGAAGGCGAGATTTCTTTCGCTGCCCTGCACCTCACGCTTGAGTTTGCGAAAGAATGCCCCCACATCCATGTTCTCCTTCAATTTTTCGTAACGCGCTGGGTTATGACGCTTCAAGTAACGCACAAGCTTTTGAGCCGCTTGTTGAATGAGCTCATATACACTTGGCGTAGCAACATTGGCATGCGTGTGGAACGCATCTACCAACCAGCGGTCATCATCTTGTCCCCACATGCCGAGGTTCAGTGCCTGAGCGAGGATATTCACGTGACAGGCATGGAATATATCCGCGCCAAGCCGACTCCTGTCCAGCGCAATTGTGCTGTGGTCAAACTTTGCGAGTGAGATCGGTACACCTAAAAATCGCTTAATGAAGATATCACCGACGATCTTTAGCTCCATCTCACGGTCGGAAATGTTGTAGTACCGCTGTACGAGATGGATTTTAAGTTTCAAGGACGGGGCATACGGGTGTTGGCCGATGGGTGAGTACAAGGGAGCACAGAGCTTATCCGCGAACGAGAAATCAATGTATTTCGCCACTGCATCCCAGAATGGATGAGGTGGTATGACTGAATACACCATGATGTCCTCGAAGGAGGCTTGCTCAAAGTTCTTGTACTTTACCCCGTTCATTTCTCCAACTCCCCGTAATCTCGGATACCTCAATTATACCAGAAAACACGAGATTTACGTAGAAATAACGAGTAATACAGATATAATCTTCGAAAATGGCGAACGGCATCTCGCGTAGTTAATCGACAGTCTCTGTGAGCGCGTTATCACCTTACATGACCCCAATAGCGCGTCCGCAACGCGCTATTGTCCATGTATGACGCGGCGTTGCAGGATAACGCTTCGACAACGCGCTATTTCGGTGTCGGTGGCCGAGGATGATTGGAAATAACGCGCTGTGAGCGCGTTATCACCTTACATGACCATATACGGCTCCCGAAGGGCCGACAATCGGTGTGGCGTGCCATCTGCACGCCACATTTGTTTTGCCGCAAATCGTTGTTACAACACCATAGGTATTTATTGAGGCAGGTGTTGTTCGATATAATGTCTAATATACATATGTAATATTTTGTTCCACGATGATGTTTGTTAGTTGGTTCCTGAATTGGTTCCTGAATTGGTTCCTGAATTGGTTCCTGAATTGGTTCCTGAATTGGTTCCTGAATTGGTTCCTGAATTGGTTCCTGAATTGGTTCCTGAATTGGTTCCTGAATTGGTTCCTGAATTGGTTCCTGAATTGGTTCCTGAATTGGTTCCTGTATTGGTTTCTGTATTGGTTTCTGTGTCGGTTCCAGGATTCGTTCTTAGTCTTTACGAGATAGAGATAGAGACAAGCAGATATGTCAGGGTTAACGCGTTAACGCGAGTCCATGCGTGTCGCGATGTGGGGTGGACAGGCTCTCCGAAGTTTGGCCTTCCGGGAAACGAGGTGAGTCGGTGTTCGCAACTTTGTTAAATCCAAGCACTCGTAATTCATTTAGGCTTCTTGTTGTCATCTTTTGTCTAATGCTGTCGTGGCTTGTTGTCGATCTTACAGGAGGCACAAGCCATGGGTTGCCATATGTATTTGTGGCACCGATAGTTCTTGCGGCGTGGTATTGGTCTGCACGGGCAGCTATGGTGATATCACTTGCTGCTGGATTCTTATGTGGACCGTTGATGTACTTGAATAGTTGGACAGACACACTGCAACCATGGTCTGTTATCATCGTCCGAACGGTCATCTTCATGCTGTTTGGAATTGGAATTGGCCTCTTGCTGGAGCGCATGAAGGAGAAGAATGATAGTCTTCAACGGGCTGGTACCGAACTCATTAAGACGCTCGCCCATACCATTGAGCTCCGTGATGCGTACACCAACGGACACTGCGAACGGGTGGCGAAGATGGCCGTCACAATCGGCAAGGAATTGCATCTTTCCACCACGCAACTCCTCTATCTAGAATGGGCAGCCTTGATCCACGACATCGGTAAAATCGGTGTTCCCGAAGATATACTCAACAAGACCGACAAACTCACGGATGCAGAATTTGCCGTTATCAAAAGACACCCAAATCTGGGCGCTTGGGCGCTCAAGGCGTCGGAAGTTGGGCAGCACATGCGCGATGGTGTGTTGCACCACCACGAGCGATGGGACGGTAAGGGTTATCCATATGGCCAGAGTGGCGAGAACATACCACTTCAAGGCCGCATTATCGCAGTTCCAGATGTCTGGGACGCCATTACTTCAGAGCGATCGTACCGCAAAGAGATGGCTCGTGAAGACAGTATCCAGATGATGAAGGATGGGCGGGGTACACAGTTTGATCCGGAGATTCTAGACATCTTTCTGCGACTCCTCGATAAACATCCGGAGTGGTGAGTCGTCCTTCGTCTCTCCTTAACTTGTCCTAGATGTGTCCTTCACCTGCCCTTCGCCTGTGCTTCACCTGCCGTACATCTGTCCCAAATCTGCCCTCCATGTGTCTTTGCGCTGTCCTTGAGCGTGCCTTGCAGCGTTAACCAAGGTCCTCTGTGTCACGTCAGCTTGTGAACGGGGAAGGAGAACAGCGTCTGGTTTTGGCTGTTGTCACCTTCCACGGAGAGCGGCACGCGATGATGACTCAACACGATTTGATACAAACCATCTTTTACAAACGCAACCTGTTGAGTCCCGTCGTTGCATGTGAGCCAAACGCTCGCCACACGGTTATCTCGAACGATTCCTCCAACGATGCGATAGTCTTGCCCGGACGATAGTATGCCGGACAGTTCCAGCACATCAAGAGGCGGAACCTGACTTCCCGTTGGAACTCTGCTTGTCCTCACATTGGCGACCTGCCAGTTCTGACCTGTCCAGTGCACAACAGCCAGACCTTCGTACAATGCGCTGCTTGTCGCAGAACTGTTTTGTCCCTTCGTCCCACCTGGGAATCGATACGTAAACAGGAGATAGTGGTCAACTCCATTTGCTGCGGTTTGATCCGATTGAATTTTGAGGCCGGTCACACCCGCATGGCTGTTGACCGGCTCGTTACCGATGGGGGTCACGCCGTCAGGGTTGTCGGCAGGTCCTTTACCGATGTTGCTCGCACCTGCAGCGCTGTTGGACGCGCCTTCACCGCTGCTTGACGTCTCCAGCGAGGTCTGCAGGGCTGTCGCCATCTCATCGGAAGGTGGAAATACTTTCGACCACAGTACCTGGGGTTGCCCGCTTCGCCGCGGAAGAAGTGCCACGGCAACCAGGCGAACGTCCCTCAAGTTCACAGTCGTATTCGGTGCGAGCGCAAAGGGGAAATCGTATGGCTTACTTGGTTTCACGGATTGTGGAAGCCATGTCATAAACGATCCGATGGGAAGCGTCGATAAGTGGTTTTCTGCAAGCACGCGATTGAACGTCGTTCCCCAACCGGGCATGGATCCACCTCCGATGGGAACCGACCACAGTTGCAACGGGGCCTGTGCGGAGTCAGGGAATAGCCATACCTCAGCTCCTTTTGGGAGTTTGTCGAGCGGCCAATCGGTCACATGGACACGAAAAGTCTCCGACTGATTTAGGTAGTCAGCTCTATTTAGCGGCGGTTCGCTGCCGAAGGTCAATTGAAACTGACTTTCCGTAGCCTGCGATGCATTCGTGGCAGAAGATGTCAGTACAATGGTCTGCGGCCCGCTGTGAACCCACCAGATGCCTCCGCCGATGATACACACTGAAGCAACAACTGCGCCAGCCGGTGCCAGAAGGCGGCGATAGCGGTGTTTCCGGTCACTTCCGGGGCTTAGGGCCTGGCCATCCCGTCGACTACCTCTGTTGTCTCGCGCCCTTGCGACGGCACCTGTATTTTTTCCACCTGCAATGTCGTCGAGCGTCGAAAGTACAGCATGTTCATGCTCTACCGTCCATCCGCTTGGCGTGCTGCGAAGCTCAGTTTCAATTTTCCGTTCAAAAGATGTCTTGTCTTCGAACCCCATACTGCAGCCCCTCCCGTTCCAACTTTTGTCGCAGCATCACCAGTGCCCGCTGATATCTCACCTTTACGGCCGATTCCGACGTCCCAGTGACACTCGCCATTTCCCGAAAGGTCAATTCTTCCTGGACATGAAGGACGACGGCTTCACGGTAGATAGGCTTTAGCTGATAAACAGCCTCAGCGAGGCGATGGGAGGAGAAAAAGTGGATGACTTCCTCTTCAGCAGAAATGCCAGTTTCAAAACCTTGGTCACTCAGCTTATCTGTAGGGATGATTCGCCGCCAGAATGCGGATTTGAAGTAATCCTTAGCTTTGTTTCTGGCAATAGCAAACAGCCAGGTCTTTGGTGACGATTCAGCCCGAAAAGCAGTAAAGTTCAGGTAGGCTTGAACGAAGACATCCTGTGCTAAGTCATCTGTCGTGGCATGGTCTTTCGTGATGGCGTACAGATAAGCCCAAACCGCGCTACCGTAGAGCTGCATCCAATCGCCGACCATCTGCCGTTCATCATCGTGGGCCACCTGCACTCCGCCTTTCCACGCCATGACTTCACCTATTAGACGAGATTGAGAGCGACATCGGCACATTTTATGTGAGCGCGCGGGCGCAGGGCTTTGCATGGAGGGGGCAAATCGCGGAGGCGAGGCGACGGCGAATCGAGGGTGAAGCGAGGGTGAAGGGCTCCGAAACACAAAAAATGGCGGGGAGAGTCGCCATCCTTCATGTACTTCTTCTGCTTCTTATCCTTCTTCAGGCAGGTATTGGTGACCAATCACACTTCGTAATGCGTCGTCTACAGCTTTTACTCGAGCAGCCCAAGAATGCTGTGAGACGAAGGCCAAACGGGACTTGTCATCCGTCCGTTTCGCGCCCTGAAGGATTTGAGTCAACGCGTCTATTGCCCCATCCGCATCTTTAATGACCCACAGCAACTCCGACAGTCGATTCAGTTCGCGGCTGCTTGTCGCAATGACTTCCTTTCCCGCAGCGAGGTACTCGTATATCTTTATGGGATTGACGCTTTCGGTCAGTTCACTCTGCACAAATGCGTGTAGTGTCACGTCAAACCCGGCCAAAAATGCGGGCAGCTCGGTGTATGGCTGAAGGCCAAGGAAATGCACGTTCTGCAGACCCTGAAGACGGGATACGTCGGTCTCGACGGGGCCAATCATGACGATGTGCACGTCTGGCCGCGCTTTCGCCATCTGCTCAATCAAAGACTGATCTACCCACGATCCGATGCCACCCACGTAACCAACACGCGGCTTCGGGATGTCTGCGAGCTTTGGATGTTCCGAGAGTGTCGGCGTGACGGCGAAATGTTCAATCTGAGCTGCGTTTGGAACCAGCCGGACGTCGTTGTGCCAACGCTCCAGACGCTCCTTAAGTGCATCCGCTGTGGCAAACACGATGCGGCTTTGGGAAACGAGCTGTTGTTCCATCTGCAGGACCAAGTCACGTTTTGTAAACCCGCCAAACTCTGCATGTAAATCCACACAGTCGTATAGGGTTGCGAGGGGAACGAGGTGTGAGGTTAAGTCTACAGACCCGGGCAGCATCGGTAACAAAATGAACGGGCCCGCCGCAACCCGCTTAATTTGGTCGGCGAGCGCCGACTGGTTCAGCCGGTTGACGGTACGAAACACATTGCCAAACGGAAGCGCTGCTGTTGGCGAGAGTACGCGCAGTCGGCCCGAGCCAGTCGTTTTGACTTCGTAGACGGGCATCTCCGGGAGCAGCCGACTCTTTAATGCGCGGTTTTTCAGAGGGCCAATCCATGTGACGGGACCATCGACAAACAAGACGTCCCATCCGAGGTCCGCAAGTCCAGCAGCCAAGTGCTGTGGCCGTGCACGTGTTCCTGTCCATGCTACGGCAGAAGTCAGTACAATTGTCGGTGACTTTGACATATTGAGTCTCCCGTCAGGCAATGTTGGTTTTTCTGCAACGCTCGATTTCTGCAACGCTCGAACCGGTTACGCGGTGATACGTCGGCGGAACTTGACGTAGTCAATGAGTGGGCGATAAATGGCCATCAGCAGACCGAGCACCGACACAAAGACCATATACGGGTAAACCGCACCGAATGCGATGAACACGAGCATCGCAAAGTACTGTTCCCCGATGATGAAGCTTCGAAATGGGACCAGGGCGCGAAGACGCTTGATTTTTGAAAAGGTGTCGCCAGTGTCTGGGACGTCCATGCTCGATCCCGCTTTTGCCATGTCCGCAGACCCGTGTTCTGGTGCCATGCGCATGCCGCGGATCATCTCAATCTGACCGAGGTATTCCAGCAGGTAGAGGGCGAAGAGCGAGATCATCGCCCACATCCAAATCCCCATCCCCGTATGAAAGCGACTGTACCCGTAAGCGAGGCCGAAGATGACGACAAACTCCTTGATGCGGTCCGCAGTCTGATCGAGCCATCCGCCGATGGGGGAGTATTGTTTGCGGTAGCGAGCAAGTTGTCCGTCGGCGCAGTCAAACACGTACGATATTTGAATAAGAATAAGTCCCCAGATGATATCTGAGCGCAGGCCGGTTGCATAGAGCGCCGATCCGATTAAGACCAGCACGAGTGCCGTCATGGTCAACATATTCGGTGTAATTCGCGTCTTTCGAATCAGGTAAACTAATCGCAAGGAAAAGGTGTAGTACAGGTAATTCGTCCAAATATCCGTTGGGCGCTTAGCGCAGCGATTGATTTCCTCGAACTCTGATAATGGTTTTGCTGCCTCACTAGACATATACGTTCATTCCTCTTTTGAGTTGCTCTTTTATCTCTATACGTGCTTGAACGTCGACAACACTGTTTGCGTAGCGTATTCGTAGTCCTCTGGAAAATCGACTTCGACGCACGGTAATCCCGTGATGTCAACGGCAGTCATGCCCGTTTTGTCGGTCATCACATCAAGCGCGTGTTCGAAAAACTTCATTTCGTTGCCTGTAACTGCCTCAATTTCTACCGTGTGCCGAAACCGCTCTGCGAACTCCCCAGTAAACTTCGCCACCCCAATGAATTCCCCATAGCACTCGTCCGGATTTAAGTGTTTGCCAATTTCGAGGATTTCTTGACCTCGGACAATGACCTTAACCTCTTCCTCACGACATTGCTTTCGGTCAATGGCGAGATAAGCACCACCCTCGTGGGGTACCAGCCTGTGTAAAATGTCACGGTCAAAAACTACGTCTGCGTTCAGGTAATAAAAATCGCCATCAAAACGCACAAGCGCCAGCGCCAGTGAGAACAAGGTGTTGGTTGACGTGAAGTTGTCGTTGACCACGTACGTGACGCCGAGGTCAGGGTAATTCTCTGCGATATGGGAGCGTATCATTTCTTGACGATAGCCGACGACCATGATGATGTCTTCGATACCTGCAGATTTCAAGGCTTGAAGCTGCCAGTCGAGAATGGTTTTTGGGCCCATCTGTAAGAGACATTTTGGTGCATCATCAGTTAACGGACGAAGTCGAATCGACTGTCCGGCAGCAAGAATCACAGCGGTGTTCGACGCCAAACAAATCAGCTCCTTAGCCAAGTTCATGACGAGCGTCATGTTGCACGCGTTGGGTGTTTCAAGCACTGCCATGTTGCAGACAATTGGTGTTGCCAGGCAATGCCATGGTGCCATCAATTCAGGAGATAATTCGACAAAACGTGCAATTTTTTATCCGTTCATCACGGTTAGGGCAATCATTAAATTCTGCACAATCATCATGACAGTCGAGATAATCATGCGAACTTCCATCATGTACAAAAACATCAGTCATGCACAAACACCAATGAGTCCATGTACTTGTACTACATCCTTCTCATTTAACCAATGTGTCCAAACCTCGTCAAGCATACGGCTTGATATCTTAGGATACAGTGTGTACATGAACCCCATGGGGTGTATGGCAGGACTCAAGTATCAACTCTTTCGCTAGATACTGGGGTATACGTCTGAAAAGCGCTGCCTTTAGAGGCTGTCGATTGACTCAACAGTTGTCGACTGACTCAACAGTTTCGGAAATTCTACAACACACTGCTTGCGGGCCTAGTCACGGGGGCGCGCCCTCAGCTTTGGCTCCGTTGGGTCGCAGATAACGAGTCCGGAACGCGTTATTCACCCGACGCGAAACACCTTGAAATCGAAATAGCGCGTTCGTGGCGCGTTATTCACTGACACGGATGAAAATAACGCGTTCACACGTCGTTATTGACCTAAGACGCGAACATAGCGCTTCCACAACGCGCTATTTCTTGCCGGCACTATAGATTCAATCGGAAATAACGCGCTCAGGGCGCGTTATTACAAATTACTGACAAGACCAAGGCCATGTTACTGACAAAACAAAGGCCATGGCCTGGTACGCCTCCGCGTCGTAGCTATCATTCTGTGTCCTAGCGCCGCGCTGGTACCGCGAGCCAACTCGGCACAACAGCTCTCACTCGGCACAACAGCCCCCAAATGGAGTAAATGTGTGTCTGTGTCCAAGGACAGGGCATGAAATCACTGGAAAATACCTGTTGACATGACTGAGTTGGCTTTGATATATTAGCGCCAACAAAAAACCGCATAGGCAACATACTCTTATCTAGAGTGGTGGAGGGACTGGCCCGATGAAACCCGGCAACCACCAGACGGATTTGTCTGTCTGGAGAGGTGCCAATTCCTGCAGGTTGAAACAGTCACGTGTGACGGAGTGTCATACATTTTGGACTGAACCTGAGAGATGAGGGGAGTCTTGGGTCTACCACCGATCGTGGATTTGTGACCGCTCCTCTCGGAGCGGTTTTTTGTTTTGTCTAGAGGTCAAGTTTGACTAAACCTGCGGCTGCCTCAGAGCCCGCAAGTACAGATGAGGAGAGATGAACGTGACAGAGAAGAGACAAGGCTTTGAAACGCTCGCACTGCATGCTGGATTCAAAAGTGATCCCACAACAAACGCCGTAGCCGTCCCGATTTACCAGACATCATCGTTCGCCTTCGACAGTACCGAACACGCTGCGAATCTGTTCGCCTTAAAGGAGTCGGGCAACATTTACACCCGCATCATGAACCCGACACAGGACGTGTTTGAACAGCGCATAGCAGCCCTCGAAGGCGGTGTTGCCGCACTGGCCGTTGCATCCGGACAATCTGCAATCACGCTCGCACTCCTGAATATTGCTGGCGCCGGCGATCACGTTGTCAGCTCCACCAACCTCTATGGCGGCACGTACAATTTGTTTAACGTGACTTTGCGGCGGCTCGGAATTGATGTGTCATTTGTGGACCCGCACGACTTTGCAGCAGTGGAGGCAGCCATTTCAGACAACACCAAGGCCGTTTACGTGGAAACCATCGGAAACCCGCGCATTGACGTGGCCGACATCGAAGTTCTGGCGGAGATTGCCCACAACCACCGCGTTCCGCTCATTGTGGACAATACATTCGCATCGCCGTACCTCTGCCGTCCCATTGAGTTTGGCGCAGACATTGTCATTCACTCCGCAACCAAGTTCATCGGCGGGCACGGGACTTCGATTGGCGGTGTGATTGTGGACTCCGGGAAGTTTAATTGGGACAATGGCAGATTCCCGAATCTGGTTGAACCGGACCAAAGCTATCACGGTGTTTCCTATGCGAAGGACGTCGGGCCTGCAGCTTTCGTGGTCAAAGCGAGAGTACAGTTGCTGCGCGATTTGGGCCCTGCAGTCTCCCCATTCAACTCGTTTCTGTTCCTGCAAGGCATCGAGACGCTGGCCCTGCGCATGGAACGGCACAGCCAAAATGCACTGGCCGTTGCAAACTTCCTCAGGCAGCATCCGCAAGTGCAGTGGGTCCAATATCCAGGCCTTGAAGACAGCCCATACTACGACAGAGCGCAGAAATATCTGCCAAACGGGCAAGGTGCCATCATGACCTTTGGCATTGCCGGAGGGGTTCAAGCGGGAGGCACATTCATCGACAATCTGCAGGTGTTCACGAATCTTGCGAATGTCGGCGACGCCAAGAGCCTCGTCATCCACCCGGCTAGCACGACACATCAACAGCTCACGGAAGAGGAACAAATCGCCTCGGGGGTTTTACCAAATCTCATTCGTCTCTCCATCGGCCTCGAGACCGTTTCAGATTTAATTGAAGACCTCAATGAGGCTCTGACAGCAGCGGCGAAGTAATGACGAGAGTTGGGCCCTGGCAGCAGCGGCGAAGTAATGACGAGAGTTGGGCCCTGACAGCAGCGGCGAAGAAGTAATGACGAGAGTTGGTCATACCGAATTTGCCAGATGAATCACGCTACGTTAGCTCTCGGCCGTCTACGTTTCGGCGGCACGCGCATTGATGGCTTGCGGGTGCATCTCGGCGGTGCGCATCTTGGTCTCGTTAAGAAGGGGGTAGAACCAGTGCAGGTTGCACAGGAAATTGAGCTTGGTGCAAGAGGGACTGCCTCGAATAATAGTAGAACTGTAATTTCTGACGCAAAGGACCGTCTCCAACACAAGCGCCATACTGCACTTTTGCCCCGGTTTCAGTTTGAGACAGGGCAAGTTCTCGACGACGTCACCATCGCTTATGAATCGTGGGGAACGATGAGTGTGGCGCGCGACAACGTCATCGTTGTCTGCCATGCCCTGACAGGTGACGCGCACGCCGGTCCATCAAACCTGGAGCCCGCTGCTTCAGACGGATGGTGGAGGGGACTCATCGGACCTGGTAAGGCTTTGGACACAAACAAGTACTTCATTGTCTGCAGCAATGTGCTCGGCGGTTGCAGCGGCACAACTGGCCCTGCGTCACTTGCTTCGGACGGACATCCATACGCCTTGCGTTTCCCAATGGTGAGCATCCGTGACATGGTTCACGCACAAATGTCATTGCTTGACATACTGGGTGTCGGGGCACGCGGAGTTGAACTCGTCATTGGCGGATCTCTTGGCGGCATGCAGGTGTGGGAGTGGCTCTTCGAAGACCCGCAGCGTGTGAAAAGCGCAGTGGTGATAGCGGCACATGCCGCCTTCCCACCGCTTGCCATCGGCTACAATGCCGCTATGCGCCAGGCAATCACAAGTGACCCAGCGTGGCATCAAGGAGAATACTACCAAATGAATCAAGTCCCCGAAAAAGGGTTGGCGCTCGCCAGGACGATTGGCATGCTGACGTACCGCGCTGGGGAAGTGTATGACATGAAGTTTGAACGCCGGCCAAAGGCTGTATCAGGTTCGGAACTTGCGGGCAGTGTGTTTATCCGTCCGGAATACGACGTCGAATCGTACCTCGCGTACAACGGCAACAAGTTTGTCGGCCGTTTTGACGCCAACAGCTACTTGTATCTGACGAAAGCCATGGACGGTCATGACATTGGCCGCGGCAGGGGCGGACTCGAAAGCGCACTTGCAGCCATTCAGACAAGGACAACCGTCGTTGGCATCAACAGTGATTATCTTTATCATCCGGCAGATCTGCGGCGCACCGTACATCAGGCTCGGACACTTGGCGCACCCCTGACGTATCAGGAACTCAATTCTCCACACGGACATGACGCCTTTCTGATTGAATACGACGCGCTGGGGAATCTGGTGAAGGCCCATTTACGAGGAGAGTGAGCGGGTGACAAAGCATATCGGTATTGGTCTGCTTGGATGCGGCGTTGTCGGCAGCGGTGTCGCGCTGGCCCTGGCGCAAAACCAGGAGACCCTCGCTGCGCGGCTTGGTGTGTCGATTGAAATTAGGCGGATCGCGATTAAAGACCTCGTCCGCCCACGCGAAGCACACGTGAATTCCAAACTGCTTTGCGATGATTGGCGCCTCGTCATAAACGACGAGAACGTTGATATCGTCGTCGAGGTGATGGGCGGGATTGAACCTGCGAAGAGTGCCATCACACTTGCCTTGCAAGCGGGCAAAGATGTCATTACAGCGAACAAGGAACTGATGGCAACTCATGGTGAGACCCTTCAGGACCTCGCACAGCGTCAGGGGCGCACCTTGATGTGTGAAGGCAGCGTGCTCGGCGGCGTTCCTGCCATTCATGCGCTCGGGACGTACTTTGTCGCGAACCGCGTTGTAGGCATCAGAGGCATTGTCAATGGAACAAACAATTTTATCCTATCCAAGATGGATGAAGTGGGGCAAGGGTTTTCCGATGCACTCGCCGAGGCGCAGCAACTCGGTTATGCAGAAGCCGATCCGACCATGGACGTTGAAGGCTTAGACGCCCTCTACAAGCTGCGAATACTCGCCAGGCTCGCGTTTGACATCGAAATCACGTCGTCAGTGGCCCTGTCTGGTGTGACAGATGTAAGTAGTGAAGACATCGCATTTGCACGCGATCTGGGTTGTCGCATCCGGCACGTCGCTGAAGCCCGGGTCGACAGACAAACGGGAACTCTCTGTGCAACCGTAGGGCCCCAGTTTGTTGCGAACGGTGACGCCCTATACCAGATATCGGGGGCGGATAACTTCCTTGAAGTGATGGGAGATATCGTAGGGCGGATTGGCCTCTCCGGTCCTGGTGCAGGAGCACTGCCGACTGCAAGTGCCGTCGTCGAAGACATCGTTAAGGTTGTCCAGGGGGAGCAGTTTCGGCTTCGCTCACCAAGAAAGGCCGCTGCCGAGGAAGTACGATACGCCAATTACCTCGTCCGGCGTCACTACACGCAGGGCGGGCCAGCGGGCACAGAACAAAGCTTGGCGTGGCGCTGTGAGCTTCGCGCAGGACAGGTAAAGTATCTCGGTGTTCGGGGAAGGAACCAGGAAGCGTGGCTGATTCGCGGATGCAACATCAGCACGATGGAATGTTTGCGTGTGGTCAGCGGTTGGCTCGACGGCGACTTTGCCGTGTACCCCATCGCAGGAGAAATACGCGTCCCGTCTGAAGTACAGGTGCCGTCTGAAGCACAGGTCCCATCTGCCGCAATGGTGCCGTCTGCCTAGTGCACGTCCGTCTTACGATGTGACTTCCAAATTCCATCGCACCCTCTGGCTTTGGTTCCGTTGGGAGTTGAGTTGAGCAGCCGATAACGAGCCGGGAACGCGTTATTCACCCTATCCGACATACGCTTAAGTCGAAATAACGCGCTCGTGGCGCGTTATCAACTGAAACGGATTAAAATAACGCGTTCACACATCGTTATTGACTAAAGGTGCGAACATAGCGCTTCCACAGCACGCTATTTCTTGCCTGCATGATAGATGCAATCGGAAATAACGCGCTCTGAGCGCGTTATTACAAATTACTGACCAAAACCGTGGCCATGTCCACGGCCACGGGCGCTTACCTATCCACGGTTGCTTACGCACCCACGATGCGTAAGCGCCGCTCAGTCGGGTGCTTCCGCACTCCCTTAGGCATCCACGATGCGTAAGCGCGCTTTTCCTATGGCGCGTTTGAGCTTGCAGGTTGGTTGACGCTGTTACCCGGTGATGCGACCTGCTTCAACTCGATGTAGCCGGATTTGCCGTCTGGATTTACGTGAATGGCCGTCGCCTGGTACTCGATATAACCCAGCCGAATGTCATTTGATGCGCTGTACGTGGTGCCCGTGCTGTCTGCACTTATCTTCTTTCCGGCCATGAATACGTGAAGAAGGGTTTGCCGATTGTAGGCGTTAACCACATAGGTTTTGTCAGCCTTTTGGGCTAAAATCCAGACTTCGCCTGTTCCCGATGGCACTTCCGTCACCACAGGAATCCTCATGCCCTGTGACGTTGTGACGGCGTTCGTTGGTGTCGGCGCGCTTGGCACTGAGCGGTGTTGAAAAATGAAGAATGCCCCGACAATCAACACCGTCAGTACCCATCCGTATCTCCTCACTTCGATGCCCCCATGTCGACTATTTCACTTCAATCGCAACCGATTCGATGTACGCCTTCTTCGTCGGCTTGCTCATCTCGCCACCCATGTTTGGGTTGGCGACAACCGGGATGGCGGCGATCTTCTGGACGGTTGACATTCCACTTACGACCTTGCCAAACTCTGTGTACTGAGGCGGCAGCGATTGACTCTCGGCGCCCGTACAGATGAAGAATTGGCTGCCATTTGTGTTGGGCCCTGCATTTGCCATCGCGACGATTCCTGGGCCGTACGGGTCCTTTGGCGGGAGTTCATCGTTGAAACTGTACCCAGGCGTCCCGGTACCTGTGTTAGTGGGGTCGCCGGTTTGAATCATGAAGCTCTGTATGATGCGGAAGAACTGGTTGTTGTCGTAATAGTTGTGTTTCGCGAGGAAGACAAAGTTGTTGACCGTGTGCGGCGCGCTTTTGGCAAACAATTGAATCGTGAAGTTTCCGTAGTTGGTGTGAACAACCGCATCGTACTGCTTGTTGACGTCAATTTGCATGGCTGGGGGTGAACTCCACTGGAGTTGCGGCGACTGCGTGCCGCTCGTATTGCTCGCAGCACTCTGATTCGACGTGCTGCCTGTTGATGCTGTATTCGTGCCAGTGGTACCAGTCGTGGAACCAGTGGTATTATTCGATGCTTGGTTTGGTACGCCGCAGCCTGCCACTGTGACTATCATTGCCATCCCCGTCGCCAGAGTCAGCCAACGTGTCAAAGTCAATTGCTTCACGAGTTGTTCCTCCCTATCTCGGTGTAGGTGTCAAGTAAGCGCATGACACCATTTGCGAATTCTGATGCGGCATGGGCGCATGCCGTAATGACGCTGCCATCGTGCACCACGTCGCGTTTCTCAACAATCGCGTGTTCAAAAAGCTCGCCGAACCTTTGCCGACATTCGTCATCCACGGCAACATGAAGGCCTCCGATTAACCCGGCCGCGGCGATCACGCTTGTCCCGAACCCTATTGATGCGACGAGCCCGCCTGCGACATCGTACTGTCGCAAGAACCGCGTCATCCCGGGATCATGCAACTGACCTTCAGTAACATGGCCACCGGCGACGAGCAGCAGTTTGAAGTCTCTGGGAAACGTGCTGTAGAGGTTTGCGTCAGGAGTAATGTGCAGCCCGCCGTCTGTGTCCACTGCTTGTCCGCCCAGCGTTAAAGTCCGCATCGACCAACCCTGTGCTCTGAGCAGCGCTTGGAGACTTGCAACCTGCCAGATGGCACAACCAGGGAGCGCCAAAAAAGCTGCCGATTTCATCCATCTTACCTCCACGGACTCTCGAAGCTTGTAACATGCTTATGGCTTACATTACATGAACTAGTCCCAATGTACCAAACCAGTCACTCAGATCCAATCCCTTTCGAGATACTGACAAGTTGTCATTTTGCGTCTATTTATTGTATTATGAATGTAACCGCTTACTGGTCTGGGGCTGTTTTTCTCAGTCACTTGCAATCGTTGTAAAATAGTTGTAATTGATTTGCATTTTCGAAACGGACAAAAATGAACTACGTCAGTGTGGTGGCCCAAAGGTAGAACCGGACTATTGCCGTTACGCGAAACGAGAGTGTCAAGTCGTGCGAAACGTGCATTGCCAGCTAGTGCAAATGAGTGTCTCCCGGCAGCTCCGGGACGGAGGTGACACGTGTGACCGAACGTGCAGACGACGCGAAAAACCTTGTAATGATGTTACAGAGCACAGTACACACGTTTGCAGACAAGGAAGCGCTGTTAAGCCCAAACGAATCTGGTGGGTACGATACTTGGACTTATCAGCGCATGTGGTCGGACATTGAGTCCATTGCCTTGAATTTGCAGGCAAAGGGTGTCCAAGGTGGGGATAGAGTCGGATTGCTTTCTGACGGGAGGGCCGCATGGCCCCTCTGCGACTTCGCCATCCTAAGTTTGGGGGCTTGTACTGTACCGATTTACCCAAGTATCCCTCCGCAGCAAATTGAACATATTGTTCGGGATTCAGGCATGAAGGGATTATTTCTGGAAGACGTCGGGCAACTGAAAAAACTGTTACAGATTCCGCACGATGAGGTTCCCCAGTTGCAGTTTGTCGTCCTGCTTGAACCGGATGATACCGATGAGACCGCAACAACCATTGCGATGGCGAAAGAACGCTATGATGTCTATCTATTTTCATCATGGACTTCTGGAGTCATGCCCAAAAAGAATAGTTCCTGGCGTGCTGGCTGGCAGGAGATTGATGAACATCATCTGGCGACAATTGTCTACACTTCTGGAACGACCGGATTACCGAAGGGTGTCTTGTTAACCCATGGCAATTTGCTTGCGAATGTTCGGGGTATTCGGCAAGTATTTGAACTCCGCCCCACAGACCGCACGCTCTCATACTTACCCCTGTCGCATATCTTCGAGCGCACCGCTGGACAGTTTGTTATCCTCAGCGCGGGGGGGACCATTGTTTATTCCCGAGGTTTCTCATACATTACAGAAGACTTTCTCAGAATGCCCCCAACCGTTTTTACGACCGTTCCGCGACTCCTGGAAAAAGTGCTCGAGATAACGTGGAAAAAGGTTGAAGCCTCACCAAACTGGCGTAAGCGTTTGTTTCAGAATGCTGTTGATGCCGGAATGAAGGCGAGGGTGAAAGGTGAGCGAGTACTTCCCATCAAAGTGCAGTTTTATGACAGACTGGTATTTTCCCAAATCAAGGCGGCTCTCGGTGGGCGGTTGCGAGCCATCATTTCTGGAGGTGCACCACTTCCAAAATACGTCGGTGAATTCTTCACAGCGGCCGGAATTGCGGTTGCCGAGGGATATGGCATGACGGAGACGTCCCCAGTGGTTTGCGTCAATCCACCTGGAGCTATCCACCTTGGCACCGCAGGAAAAATCCTCCCCAATGTCGAGGTGCGCATTGCCGAAGATGGGGAGGTTCTGGTCAAGGGTCCAAGTATTACGAAAGGATACCACAACAACGAAGACGCAACTCGCAATTTGTTTACTGAGGACGGGTGGATGCACACCGGAGACATCGGCGAGGTAACAGAAGATGGGTATTTGCGCATCACGGATCGTAAAAAGAACCTGATTGTCCTGTCGACAGGCAAGAAGGTCACACCAGCTCCGATTGAAGGGAGTATTTTGAAAAGTCGACTGATTGATCAGGCCCTTCTGATTGGGCAAGCATACAAATTTGTTTCCCTAATTGTTGTGCCAAATGAAGATGAGGTGCGAGAGTGGTACCACAGCCGGGGCCAAACACCTTTGCCGCGACAACTTTGGCAGAGTGACAAGGCGCTTTATGACATGTTGATGGCCGAGGTTCAAGCTGCTACTGACGGGTTTGCTGAGTTTGAACGCCCGAAGAAATTGCTCATCCTCGAGGACACGTTCACCGTAGAAAACGGGTGCCTCACGCCGACGTTGAAGGTCAAGGCGAGAGTCGTTCTCGACAAGTATGAAAAGGAAATTGAGGCCCTGTATGTGCCATCCCGTGTTGAAGTGAGCTAATCTGTTGCGACTTGAGATGTTCTTTTTTGGGGGAGTGGGTAAGTCATGGATAACGCGCCACGAGCGCGTTATTTCCACATCAAGTACGTCGCTAGGTGGGAAATAGCGCGTTGTCAAAGCGCTGCCGTGCAAACCCGGGTGGCAGAGGAAGAATAGCGCGCTACGGATGCGCTATTCCAGGCACCTAAGAAAATAACGCGCCACGAGCGCGTTATTTCCAGATCAAGTACGTCGCTAGGTGAGAAATAGCGCGTCGTCAAAGCGCTACCGTGCAAACCCGGGTGGCAGAGGAAGAATAGCGCGCTACGGACGCGATATTCCAGGCAACTAAGAAAATAACGCGCCACGAGCGCGTTATTTCCACATCAAGTACGTCGCCAGGCAAGAAATAGCGCGTTGTCAAAGCGCTACCGTCCAACCCCGGGTGACACACGACGAATAGTCCGCCGCCAGAGACTGTCGATTAACTACGCGAGATGCCGTTCGCCATTTTCGAAGATTATCTCTGTATTACTCGTTATTTCTACGTAAATCTCGTGTTTTCTGGTATAATTGAGGTATCCGAGATTACGGGGAGTTGGAGAAATGAACGGGGTAAAGTACAAGAACTTTGAGCAAGCCTCCTTCGAGGACATCATGGTGTATTCAGTCATACCACCTCATCCATTCTGGGATGCAGTGGCGAATTACATTGATTTCTCGTTTGCGGATAAGCTCTGTGCCCCCTTGTACTCACCCATCGGCCAACACCCGTATGCTCCGTCCTTGAAACTTAAAATCCATCTCGTACAGCGGTACTACAACATTTCCGACCGTGAGATGGAGCTAAAGATCGTCGGTGATATCTTCATTAAGCGATTTTTAGGTGTACCGATCTCACTCGCAAAGTTTGACCACAGCACAATTGCGCTGGACAGGAGTCGGCTTGGCGCGGATATATTCCATGCCTGTCACGTGAATATCCTCGCTCAGGCACTGAACCTCGGCATGTGGGGACAAGATGATGACCGCTGGTTGGTAGATGCGTTCCACACGCATGCCAATGTTGCTACGCCAAGTGTATATGAGCTCATTCAACAAGCGGCTCAAAAGCTTGTGCGTTACTTGAAGCGTCATAACCCAGCGCGTTACGAAAAATTGAAGGAGAACATGGATGTGGGGGCATTCTTTCGCAAACTCAAGCGTGAGGTGCAGGGCAGCGAAAGAAATCTCGCCTTCAGCAATCTATGTGTTTTGGCGTTCAGTTTAGTGGCATGGCTGGAACGTGCGGACACCGACGACATGGATACCCAGTGGAAAAACGACAATGAGCAGGAAACAGCCAAGCAACAACGCGAGGTGCTCCTGCGTATTTTACGTGAGAACGTTACTCCGAAGCTCCCTGACGAAAACCAGTCTCCTTCATCTGAGAATGTGGAACCACAGAAAGAGGATATTCAGTACGTTGAACAGGACAAAAATAACAAGCCCTCCGACCGTGTAGTGAGTGCACATGACCCAGAAGTACGTGTTGGGCACAAGTCCAAAAAGCTGGCGTTTATTGGCGATAAGACACAAGTCGTGGAGTCGGCCAACTCTCACCTAGTCCTCAATGCGGAGCCTATCCCTGGTAATGAAGTAGATGGAATTGCACTGGAGTCGGTTGTAAAGGCTGTGGTGGATGAGTTCGACAAGCGTCCCAAGGAAGTAGTGGCAGACTCAGCTTACGGAAATGCTGAGAATCGCGACAAGCTCTCCAAGGAACTACATATCCTTCTAACGGCACCGTTGCCCAAATTCACGAACCCGTCCGGAAAGGCATTTCGAGCTGAAGACTTCACATACATACCGGAACGTGACGTGGTCGTGTGTCCTGGTGGGTACACGTCAGTCCGAAAGAACCACATTAAGCAATCTAAGGGTACACAACATGGATTTGCTGAAGAGGATTGCACAGCATGCCCTTTACGTGCGCAGTGCACCGACCATGCAAAGGGACGTACTGTGTTCGTGAGTGACTACTGGGAACTGATTCAGGAGGCAAAGAAGTACAATGCGAGCCAGGAGGGTCAAGAGGCACTTCGAGCTCGATACGAAATTGAGCGCACCAATAACGAAATGAAACGTCACCACGGACTCGGAAAGCCCCGAACCCGTGGTCGTAGCAAGTTGCGGATCGACGTTAAGATTACCTCTATGGTGGTCAATGTAAAGGTAATGGTGAAGGAGTTATTGAACCGAGGTAAGCCGTTAGAGGCCCCCGTCTGCCTCTAAAGTGGAAAAGGAAGCAAAAATGGAGGAATTGAGCGTGGGAAACCCAAGGTTAGCAACCAAAATTCAACCATTTGTATCCAATTACCTTCAAAAAATTCCCTAACAAAGGAAAACAGGAGCCTTACGGCTCCTGTTAATAGACACTCTCCGCCAACGCGTTACCGTGGCTTCAACCCGCATGACGCGCGAGGAATGCCCAACTGGCGCATACACAATCCGCCGCGAATTCAATCGCTTTGCGAATCCAATCTTGTCGTGATCGCCGCGAACGCGGATACAAATCAAACCCTATTTGCCAATCATGCGCAGGAATTCTTGGCGCAGTGCGTAATCATTCTGATAGCGGCCGCCTGCAGAAATCGTGGTCGTCATTGACCCCGGCTTTTTGACGCCTCTCGCGCACATGCACGTGTGTTCAGCTTCGACGAGGGCAATGACACCTTCCGGCTCAAGAGCAGCCGTCATGGCTTCGATAATCTGATGTGTCATCCGTTCCTGGACCTGTAGACGCTGACTGACGGCATCGACCAAGCGAGCAATCTTGCTTAAGCCGATAATCCGCTTGCCTGGCAGATAACCGACATGTGCTTTGCCAAAGAAAGGTACCATGTGATGCTCGCAGAGACTGTAAAATGTAATATCGGATACAATCACAGGACCGTCAGAGGTTTCCTCAAAAGTGGTGTTCAGGACACTCGTCGGATCGACACGCATACCTGCCAACATTTCGTCAAACATCTTCGCGACGCGGACGGGTGTGTCTTGAAGCCCATCCCTATCGGGGTTTTCACCAAGCAGTTCGAGAATTTTCCGAACGTGGTAAGCCACCTGTTGCTCCGTGTCGGGATGGGACGCCTGTCCGGAATCTTGATTGGATGCAGTAGATGCAGTAATGGAATGTTCGCCTATCATGACTGGCCTCCTTTCCTCGGCCGACAATGGGACACTCGAAGTGTACCCATGTTCATGCCATTGCACGGGAACCATTGTCTCATTATAGTAGTCCTAGAAAGGACTCCGCAAGATAAGTGAAGAACAACACAGGAAAGATTTTCTTCCAAATGATATTACTGCAATCGCTATCTCGATGATATTACTGCAATCGCTATCTCGATGATATTACTGCAATCTCTATCTCGCTGTAATCCCCTTCGCCCTTAGAGAAGAATCGGGAGTGTCACCTATGAGTATGCAACACAGTACTGGTGCATCGCGGCATGACAGCCTTAACAATCCTCTGTTGCGCGGACTCAATCCGGAGCAACGGCGTGCCGTTTTAACGACGACAGGACCTTTGCTGGTGGTCGCAGGTGCGGGCAGCGGCAAAACCAGCGTTTTAACACGGCGGATTGCGTATTTGATCCAAAACTGTGGTGTCCCAGTTCCGGAGATTCTCGCGATTACCTTTACAAACAAGGCGGCCCGTGAGATGAAGGAACGCATCAAACAGTTGATTGGCAAAGCCGCTGACGATTTGTGGATGGGTACCTTCCACAGTGTGTGTGTAAAAATCCTTCGCCGTGAAGCAGATCACATCGGCTACAAGCCGTCGTTTTCAATTCTCGATGGCGATGACCAGCGTTCGTCTGTTCAGCAGGCGATGCTGGATTTGAATTACGACTTGAAGAAGTTTGACGTCTATCAGATTCATGCAACCATCTCCAAATGGAAAAACGAGCTCGGTGTGGGAAAACTCAAAAACACTGCCAAAAAGTCGCTCCAGGACGAAGTTGCGATGGACGTGTACGACATTTATCAAAAGCGCCTGTTTGCGGCAAATGCGATGGATTTTGACGATCTCATTGCGAACACGGTGCGCCTGTTTGACGAACATCCAGATATCCTGCAGAAATATCAGGACAAATTCCACTACATTCACGTGGATGAATATCAGGATACAAATCATGCCCAGTACCGTCTTGTCCAGCTGTTAGCAGCGAAAAGCCGTAACATCTGCGTCGTCGGGGACTCGGACCAAGCCATCTATGCCTGGCGCGGAGCGGACATTGCCAACATCCTGAACTTCGAAAAAGACTATGCGGACTGTGCGGTTATCACGCTGGAAACGAACTACCGTTCGACACAGGTAATTCTCGAGTCCGCCAACGCGGTCATCCGCAACAACGTTCGTCGTAAAGAAAAAAACCTCCGTTCGGTGCGCGGTCAAGGCAATCAAATCGTTGTGTGTACGCTCACGGATTCCGCAGATGAGGCCAAGTATGTTGCGGAACAAATTGAAACGCACGTAAACAACGGAGGAAATTACGGTGATTGCGCGGTTTTATACCGCGCCAACGCCCAATCGCGTGCGCTCGAAGAAGCATTCATGGGAAAAGCCATTCCGTACACGATTGTCGGAGGGCTCACCTTTTATGATCGCCGTGAAATCAAAGACGTGTTTGCGTATCTGCGCATCCTCGCAAACCCGCAGGATGAGATTTCCCTGCTGCGCATCATTAATACGCCAAAGCGCGGCCTGGGTGGACAGACAGTGGATAAGCTCCTGGAATACGCGCACACCAACGAAATTAGCCTGCTCGAGGCACTCTCGCACGGGGCAGAGTTGGGGCTGACTGACAAGCAGGCGACCTCTGCCCGCGAATTCCACAAGCAAATCCAAGACCTCGTGATGTGGATGGAAGGGATGACCGTAACCGAGACCCTCGGTGAAATGCTTCATGCCACCGGCTATCGGGCGATGTATGCAGAGAGTAACAAAAAGGAAGACCAGCAGCGGCTCGAAAACATCGATGAGCTATTCAGTGTCACCCAGTCGTTCGACAGACGGCGTCACGGCACTCTACTGGAATTTCTCGCTGAGGTGTCATTGCTGAGCGAAGTGGATAAAGAGAAAGGAAAGCCAGAACACGCCGTCCGTTTGATGACACTCCATGCCAGCAAAGGGCTCGAGTTTCCGGTCGTGTTTCTGGTCGGTATGGAGGAAGGGGTCTTTCCGCATGCTAGAGTTGTAGATGATGAGGAAGGCATTGAAGAAGAACGCAACCTCTGCTATGTGGGCATCACGCGAGCTAAAGATATGCTGCATCTAACACACTGTACAGAGCGTACACTGTACGGGCAACTTGTTGTTAGGGACCCCTCCCGTTTTCTCAGTGAGCTGCCAGAGAGCCATATCGAGCGGCTGTCGATGACCAACGATGAGCTGTATGAATGGAATGCAGGAGATCACATTCGGCACGCCCAGTACGGAGAAGGGGTTGTACTTGAAAAGAAGCTTCTCGCTGTGAAACGCCGTCCCGTGGCCGATGCAGCGAAAACCGAAGCTGAGAAACCCGCCGATCCGGTGGCCGAGGAGCTCGAACAACACCTTGTGGTGATGTTTCACCCTTCGATTGGTATGAAGACAATCCCAAAACGACATGCGCGACCCGTTGGCAGTAGCAAAAATGGATGATGCAGGGGGATCCTAAAAGATGCTACAATGTTTGCTACATGGGATGTCCGTGAATACGTGTCAGGAGGCAGATACTTTTGCGTTGGTGGATTACTCTCGTCATTTTAGTGGTCCTGGTGGGCCTTTATGTATGGTTGTATTTGTACACGCGGAAACGTCAGAAAAAGTTTGATGAACAGTACAATGCTGCCAAAGAGCGTCATGAAATTTTCGTGTTGAACAAGAAAATCACCAAAGAGAGTGCACAAAACCGCTGGATGCGCTTTGCCAAGTTCAAGACGTATCACGTTGTCGGCCGTGTCAGTGTGTCCCAGAAGGTCAAAGGTATTCAAATGAGTCGCATGCAAACTGTGAACTTCCACACGACCAAGTCCGAGTACGAGAAAATTCAGGTCAACCACAAGTATAAAATGGATATCGCGGGAAATTACATTGGGTATGTCCACGCTCCCTTACCGAGTGCGAAGGGTAAGAATCAGGGAAAATCAAGCTCAGTCAATAAGGTGAAGGGCTTTTTTGGTCGGTTTATCCGACACTGACATTCGCCCGGGTCGAGGCATATGTTGTGGGTGACGAAATGCGTCACAGAGGAGGTACACTGCATATGCCTGCAAAGTCCGGCAAAGTAAAGCGCAAGCCCCGTGTCGCAACCAAATCCGCAGCGCAAACCAGGCGTGGAGCTTCCAAATCCAACCCCGCCCCGAAAAAAGCAACGGACGCCGCAAAAACGAAGAATAGAGCGTTGACCTTTCGACCCAGAGTTCCCGGAGACGATGACTATATCCTGAATCTAACGGAAAAAGAACTCGGACAGGTCCACTCGCAGTCTTTTGGCGAGCCTTTTCCCCGAGCTCAGTTCCAGGGATACCTGCAGTCAGGCGCGCCCACAGTCGTTGTTGAACAGGATGGGAAGCCAATAGGGTATTACTCATACCTGATTGGCCCTGATGGCAAGATGCATGTGAGTGCTTTGGTGATTGAACCAGCATTGCAATCTGGTGGTGTTGGCACTCAGGTCATGACAAGACTCGAAGACGACGCGAGGCGGCAGCACGTGCATACACTGGAAGTGTTTGTACAGGAGAGTAACGCTCGCAGCATTGCTTTCACGAAAAAACTGGGGTTTGTAGAAGTGTATCGGATGCCCCCAAATTCCATTTGCTTTCAGAAGGTGATTGCGGGGCAAAGCGGAACTTCCGTGGCTGTGGGACGAATTCAACCCGGACCGATGGCACAGTGGGGAGTCTGAGGTTGACAAGTTCTGAGGTTGACAAGTTCTGAGGTTGACAAGTTCTGCGGTTGACAAGTTCTGCGGTTGACAAGTTCTGCGGTTGACAAGGCACGGACGGCATGTTCGCCGTTCGTGCCTTGCTCCGTTATGCTAGTCCCGAACCCGATTTTCCTGAAATAGCATGGAAATAGAGTAAAGGCCAGCCAGCCCAACAATGACGTAAACGATGCGGCTGACGATGGCAGCTTGTCCGCCAAACAGGGACGCGACTAAATCGAAACGAAACAAGCCCACGAGCAACCAGTTGATTGCACCAATGATGACTAAAACCAACGCTGTTCTGCTCATACTGCACCTCCCCTTAAGGCACAGTATGTACGTGGCCGCGCGTAAAATGCTGTGGTTTTATTGGCATGTATCACTGTCCATGGTAGCTCTTAGTGACCCTCAGGCATCTGCTTTTGCTCCCCGGTTGCAGCATGATTGGTTTGGTACTGTGTTTCTGTATTTGAATCCATATCTGGATGCAAATTACTCGAGCGCATGTCCAAAGACGAAGATGAGGCGACAGATTTGCGAAGGACTTGCAGCTGTTGGTCGAGTTGCAACTGGACCCTGGTCAGCTGCGTTTGAATCGCCTGCAGTTGTGTCAACTGCTGCTTTGCGGCTCTCAATTCACTTAGGACATGGCGCAACGATGTTGCGTCCTGCCCTATATTTGAGCGGAAAGCCGCAGGACGCCTTGGTTGAACCTTCCCCTTCGGAGCAGTTTTCGCGAGGACAGAACCAGCCCGTTTGCCTGCGGATTGACGTGTCTGTACAGCTCTTTCAATCGTGTTGCCCCTCCGACGGGTGACCGCATTCCCTTTGAGCGCACCCCTTTGTTGAACGGGCCGCGGCTTCCTTGCGTTTGGTCGCTCTAGAAAATGGGTGTTTTGTTTGCGTTCCGGGGCCGATTCTTGGACAGCTGCAGATCTCGCCGCGTTCATCGAGTCAATTTCTCCGTTCCACTCCGCTTGTGCTCGATTCCGTGCCTCCTGGTATGCCCGTACCAGCATCGGGAGGTACTTAAGCCGCTCTAATCGGGCCATGACCACACCTTCTCCGTTCGCGAATTGTTATCCATAGCGTATGGCGGGTTACGCGCCGATGGGCATGACATTCGCCCGGTGGCCCATGATGGATATCCCTTGCGGGTCTGCCTCAGGTATCGTATCCTGAAACAGGAGGGATGACGAATGAGTTCAGAACAAAGCGTTGAGTCACGCATTCAGGAGGCACTCGAGCAGATCAGAGAAGCCATTCAACAGGATGGTGGCGACGTGGAGTTTGTGTCGTATGACCATCTGTCAAAGACCGCCTTTGTCGCCCTCACAGGAAGTTGTGTCGGGTGCCCGGCGAGTGTAATGACCCTGAAAATGGGTGTGGAGCGAGCGGTCCGTATGTCCGTTCCTGAGGTACAGGCCGTCGAAGCTTACTAATGAAATGTGCCCATTTGACGTGCCCACTTGAACGTGGCGCGTTGAACGATGGCATTGGGTAAGGTATTTGCAAGGCATCTGTAAGCCAATCCATCAGGCAACCTACGATAAGGCAACCGAATTGAACAGAATTTTGACGCGGTGCACATCGCACCGCGTTTGTGGTATACGGGTACACGGGTTTGAGTAAGAATGTGTTGCTAAAGGTGTCGTTTGGCATAAAATGATAGGCTGAGGATAGGCTGAACTGAGAGGGAGATGTATTACGGACGTCCGTGTTGTCAAAGGCAATTTGATGATAACCCCTTCTCACACCGCGCTAGACGTGTCTCTTGAACAGTGGTTACAGGAAGAATTGGGGCTTTCCTCGGGGTTTGTCGCATCATTGTTCCATGAACGAAGGGTCCGGTGCGGTGGTCGGGAAGCAAGGCCTAATTCACCGATTCGTGCGGGCATAAAGATATGGTTGCACGGGACAAGCCCGCGGGAAGGCCAGGTACCACCATCACCACCATCGCTGCAGAGCAGCTCTGGTGGCGGACAAGCGTTAGTCAGCAGCACGGAGCCATTGTCCCCTGCAGTGCTTTACGAGGATGAACACATACTGATTGTCGATAAGCCTGCTGGCCTGTTGGTTCATTCCGACGGTACAGGCGTGAGTGACACGTTGATGACGCGAGTAGAGGAGTATTTTCGAGCGTGTGGAGAGGACGTGCACCCCTTCCACGTACATCGGTTGGACAAGGGCACGACAGGATGTCTACTTTTTGCAAAGCATGAGTTTGCCGCGAGGACACTCGATTCGATGATGGTTCACAGACAGATTCACCGAACGTACGTCGCCGTTGTGTCTGGACGATTGCCTCTAGCAGCCGGACGATTCGAAGCACCGATAGGCAGAGACCGTCACCGGGCCGGTGCCTACCGAGTTTCAGTGACCGGTAAAGCCGCCATCACCAACTACCGTCAACTGCGCAGTCGTGCAGATGAAACCAGACAGGGTCCAAAAGCCAGACAGGCTTATAGAGCCAGACAGGGTTCGGGAGCCGACGAGGAGGTCATCTCTCTTGTCACGTGCTCGCTTGAGACCGGACGAACGCACCAAATCCGTGTGCACCTGTCTGCCGCGGGATGTCCCATTGTGGGGGATGAATTGTATGGCGGTAAGCCGAACGGCGATGGCTGGGAGTGGACAGGTAACGGCCTTGCTTTGCATGCCATTCATCTGTCACTCGTGCATCCGTATTCAAAGGAACGGCTTAACATAGAAGCGCCTTTACCGGAGCCTCTGAAACGTCTGATGGAGGAATTCGGATGGCAAGACGCTGTGTTGTAGCCACATGTTACGGATAGAGAGAAAGGGGTAGAGCGGGTGAGCAGCCCAAACGGAGTGCGGCGCGTAGCGAGGTTTCTATGGACCCTCACAACATCCGTAGTAAAACATGATATCGCGTCCTTGGCGGCAGTCATTGCGTTTTACGCCTTCTTTTCGTTGTTTCCCTTACTGCTGCTCGCGATTTACGCATTGTCGGTTGCGGTTCCGCAATCCTCCATCGAAACACTGCTGATGGATATTCTACGCCCGTATTTTCCCGCCATGAGTGATGCGCAAAAGATCATCGCTACAAACCTTGCGCAACTTTCGCAAGGCGCTGATGTTGGCATCGTGAGCGCAGTGACCCTGGTTTGGTCTGCCACCAGCGGCTTCATTGCCCTGCAGCAGGCTTTAGACATCATTTACGGCAATGAGCAGCAGCGGTCGTTTGTGATACGTCGGCTGGTCGGATTTATGATGTTGCTCATTTTGCTGTTACTCACGCTCGGCTCAGCACTGGTTCTCTCGGTATTTCCGGTGGTTCGCCTCAATTTGGCGACCTTTCCCGCGATACTTCCCTGGTTGCTGCTCATTCACGCGCTGTCTCGTATCGTATTCCCACTGTCTTTAATACTCGGATTTATCATCAGTTTTCGCTACTTGCCCTCACGGCGAATTGATTGGGTGTACCTGTTCCCGGGTGCTTTGGTCGCCGCCTTTACGCTCGATGTGGGGCGCCACGTCTTTGTCTGGTATGCAACCCATATCAGTAAGTACAAGGTCATCTATGGCGGCCTGACGACGGTGATGCTGTTGATACTGTGGATGTATGTTGGCACCATGTTGGTGCTGTTTGGCGCAGAAGTATCCGCAGCGTTAGAGGATGAACTAGGGCGGGAGATGGAGTAAACCGTGGGCGAATTTGTGGAGTCGCAGAAAATGGTCAAATTCGGCTCTTGAAGTCCTTACCGAGTCTTGTCAATATGGTGACATGCCTACTTCATACTTTCGCTCCCTGCGGTCGCGCTTGCACTGGAATTCGATACGGAACAATAATGAGTCTCTCAGCATCTGGAATGGGAGTTTTTCCATTACTAGTTTTAGTATTGTCAACGGGTATGTTGCCATATACCTGCTCGACAGTCTGCAGGCGACCAACAGCGAGATGGGCCTGCTCAGTTCGCTGCCTTCTCTCGTCAATCTGTTTGCAATGTTTGCGGCGGCGCTTACGATTGGCAGAGCGCAAAGCAAACGCATTTTCTGTGCCACTGCGACAACCATTTCTCGAAGTATCTACATCCTGATTGCCGTCTTGCCTTGGCTGTCTGTGCGCCACCCTGCGATTTGGGTGGTGTGGCTTGTGGCTCTTATTCGCGTGCCACAGTCTTTCGGCGATTTGTCCTGGCAAGCTTTGATTAGCGATCTGATTGCCCCAGAGCGTAGGTCTGCGTTTTTTAGCGAGCGAAACCGGGTTACAACGATTGTTGGACTTCTCACGACGCTCTTTACCGGTTTGCTTTTGCAACAGTTTGACAAGCACTTGCGCTGGCCGTATCAAGTCGTTTTCTTGATAACCGTTGTCTTTGCTGCTGCCGAAGTATGGTTTCTCATTCTCCACCGCGAAGCAGCGCCGATTGCAAAGCCCACTGTACCTCTTCTGGTCAAGGGAATTCGTCGATTTCGTACAGATACGCTTCGGAGTGTACTGCATAATCGCTCATTTCTCATCGTCAGTGGAGCCTTGCTGTTTTTTAACTTTGGTTGGCAGGTTTCGTGGCCGCTCTTTAATATCTATCAGATATCCACAGCTCATGCGCCAGCGCTTTGGCTGGGGCTGTTTACGGTCGCAAATCAGTTGGTGCAAATCCTGACGTACCGTTGGTGGGGCCGTACGGCAGATAGATTCGGAAACGGACGCATGATGGCCCTTGCGGCGGTTGGCATGGCCCTGTCCCCATTCCTGACCATTCTCTCCACCAACATGTGGTATTTGTTTTTTATCAATTTTATTACCGGAATCCCGGTTGCTGGCACAACGCTTCTGTTGTTCAATTATCTGCTCGAAGTGTGTCCGGAGGCTGAACGGACAACATACATTGCATACTACAATGTGGTGCTCTCTGTCGTTGGGTTTGCGGCTCCGGAAGTGGGGATATGGCTGCTTGCACATTGGGGAATGAACGCGGGAATGTTGATTTCAACTGGACTGCGTTTAGCGGCCGGCGTGCTGTTCTGGGTGACGAGTGCAATTGTGACGAAGCGCTCGCCGTGGTCAACGAGTTCGTCTGTCCAAATTTAAAGACCTTCGGTGGTTCGGATGTTCTGTTTCCACACTCCGAATCGTTTCCACACTCTGAACGATTTCGAACCCATTGAATGCAACGAAGGCACCCTCGCTGCATTCAACGGTCAGCAAGTCTGTGGTGACTTTGACGCTCTTCAGTGGTTGGCTGCCTGAACAAGGATGGTGGGTTCTACGCTAACCGTGACATTCCCGCGTAAGGCACACGACACCATGCAGGCGTGCTCCGCATGTGCAGCAAGTCTCCGTAAACGTACTTCATCTTCAAGACGTTCAAGGACCATCGTCGGCCGATGCACAATCGAATCGAAACGCAGACCACCGTCGTTGATAACTCTGGCTTCCGTGTGCAGTTCAATCGAGGCTACCGAAATGTTGCGATTCGACAGCAAAGTCCTCAGTGTGAGTAAGTAGCAGGATGCTGCCGCTGAGAGCAGCATTTCTTCGGGTGACGTTGCCTGGGCAGTATTGTCAAACAAAGTTGCCAGTTGTTCTATCTTGATGGAGTCGGTTTGCATTTTGCAGTTATCAGGTGTACTGCTTTGCCACGAACCGACAGCCCGAAGCGTAACGGATCCAGACATGAGACCAGCTCCTTCTTAATAATTCGAAACATTAACTTTATTCTACATACAGTTTCCAACCGGCGCTAGACTTTTCTCAGCCCGTTCGCTATGATGCAGCAGAAACAGCACGTGTCAGGAGGTACTTGAAGTGGACTCAATTCGCATGACGGGGATGGTCTTTTTCGGATATCACGGTGTCTTTGCCGAGGAGCAGAGAATTGGGCAGCGATTTTACGTGAACGCGGAACTGTACTTAGATTTAAAGGCTGCCGTTTCATCGGACAATGTGTCAGATACTGTGGACTACGGGCAGGTGTATGACATCGTGCGGGGCATCGTTGAAGGAGAGCCAAAGAAACTGATTGAAGCGGTTGCAGGCGAAATCGCGAGCCGCGTTTTTGCACAGTTTACTCAGGTGGCCAGGGTCGTCGTGGAGGTCATCAAACCAAGCGCACCGGTGCCTGGCATCTTTGACCAAGTCAGCGTTTGCCTAGACCGGAACAGGGATGAAGCAGCGACGTCAGTTAACAAGTGACATGCACAAGTTACGGTACCCTCATGCGGTCACGGTTTGACCCTCATGCGGTCGCGGTTTGACCCTCATGCGCTCGTGGTTTAACTGTCATGCGCTCGTGGTTTGACCATCATGTGATCTCGGTTTGACAAGACCCTCATGCCGTCATGGTTTGACCATCATAAGATAAGCAATGATACCGAGCAGGACTGCGGCAAGGATACCTACACACCAGTTGTTTGTTCGAAGCCGCTTCAATTCGTCGTGCGCATAAAGTTTTTTGCTGCCTGCAATCTGCCGAAGTACGCGGGTGATGGCAACCCGGATGGTGACAAACACCAGCAGATATAGTGCAATGGCCACAATCATCCATGTCTGGCGCAACATCTGCCAACTCGTAAAGTAGATGAGCAGTGCTCCAGTGAGCCATAACACGCCATCAATGGCGCGTTCAAAAGGGCGGTACTTAGCCAGAAACCCGCGCACGGCCTCCACGCTTCGTAAGCGGGGAATGGCGAAGAATAGGGAGAACTTGGAGAGCACTGCAGTGACGTGAACCACAATGAGCGGGATGAGGACGGTCGGCATCATTCCATGTTCCTTTCATCAGCGCACCTTCTCTAAGCTTTGCGCATCTTCTCTAAGCGCGCACCAGCTCTACACTTAGCGCGCCTTCTCTCAGTCGGGGACGTTTCCTTTCGCCTTGCACAGCACGCCTCGACTTACTCAGCACGCCGTTTTTCAGCGAATCTTCCGGTACAGTACGCAGGCGCCAAAATACATCCAAGCGAGCGGGCCGGACCGAAGTACCAGCCGTCTCGTCTGCTTCACTTCAGCCTGCTTTCCCACCTTGCCGTCTGACAAATACATTCCCAAGAGCCCCTGTATCACATCGCGGTGGATGCGCGGCTGAGGCACCAAGGCGTCCACATGGCGCTCGCTTTCCGTGACAAACCAGCCGATGCGTTCACGGGCATACTGTTTCTCCGCATAACATTGCACGAAATTGTAGTCGCCTGCAACATCATCTTCATCGAGATCGATGAGGTAATCGAGCAAGATGTGAAGTCCGCCAATCCACGGAAAGTACGTTTGAAACAGCCTCTCTGCAGTTTTTTCGTCAACCGGTTTTGTGGCGGCGAGAAACATGGCAAACATGCCGAGTGTCGATCCCGATGCGGCCGCAAACTCCCACCAGTGCAAATCCGGGTAGTCGTGCTTGTAGTCTTCCCACCACTCCATCAGAAGTCTGGTTCGCTGTTCGGGCTCGATATGTTTGTACACCTGAAGTTCTGAGTACCGCTCGACAAGCCATTCCACGTAGGGTTGCACGGTAGCGTAACCAGAAAGTGTACGCAGCTCTGTCTGGCAGGCGGTGACAAGGGATTGAAGATAACCACCGTCGTCAACGTTGCCCCGTTTTTCATAGTAGTTGCTGAGTGGTGCGAAGGGCCGCACCGCTTCTCTCATCGCGTTGTGCAACAGCGCGAAATCATCACCGTCGTAACTATCACAGCGGTCACAGAGGTTGTCAAGGTAATCGCTAATGGTTTGCAGTGCCACAATTAAGCGCACCAATGGCGCGGTGAAAGTAGGATTCACTGCAGCATAGACGCATCCGCCGTCGGCATGAAATCGTTTGAACTTGAGGCTTTGAAGTGCCTGTGTCCGCAGCACCGGGTCAGGAATCCGGAGTGCCAGGCTTGTCCAGCGCTTGATTTCATCCCTAGCAATCGGTAAAACGTCACGAAACAACCGGATTAAAAATTGTGTCGATGTCTTTGGGGCACCTGTGCTCAGTCGTCACAGCTCCTTTGTATTGCCACGCGTCCGTATATTGTCAGTATGGGAGAATATGTATCACGGCATGCGGACATACCGCTTGCCGCATCCATTCATCATCAACAGGTCTATTTCATCAACAGTTGCCCGATTTGGCTGGCAACGCCCAAAACCTTTTTTGCATTCTGCCCGCTGAACAACTGATTCCAGTCAGGGGCAGTTGCCGGATTTGCCGGGCTCGATTTGTTTGCGGGGGGGCTGGGAGCAAACGGGATAGGCTGCGATGTTTTCGCTTGTGCCGGCGTTTTTGCACCTTGTTGTCCCGTTTGCTGCGCTACAGCTTGCGGTGCCATCGGAGCCCCAATCAGTCCCCGACGTTTCGCCCCCTTATGGACCATGGTAAACAGTTCGCGGACAGTGTCGTCATTTGCAACACTAAACGCCAGCGAGCCCACCTTCAAAACTGTGTCCAGTTTCACACGAGTCACCTCCAGTGCCAAGTGCTCTACTCTAAGTTATGACTCGAGGTGGCACATGGGTGAGACAAGTGTCGTAGGCATTCGCGGAGATTTGTGAAGACCTCAGCTTCTCAGTTCGTACATTACATTGGTTTACGCCTGCAAGGTGGTCGACAGCAGGTACGCGCGAAGTAAGCGGTAGGTGTTGTCGAGCGCTTCCGTGTGCGTGCGCTCGTACGCGTGGGAGTGCGCAACACCAGGTCCAATCAAGCCGTGCACAATGTCTGCACCCGCTCGAATCGCCGCGGAGGCGTCAGAACCGTAATTGGGATAGATGTCAACGGCATACTTCAACTGATTTTCTACTGCAAGCGCAGTCAAATGTCGCCGCAATCCAAGGTGGTATGGGCCGGACGCATCCTTCGCGCAGATGGATACACAGTACTCGTCGGTGGTTTGGCCATCACCAATGGCACCCATGTCGACGGCAAGGTACTCCACCGTGTCTTCGGGGATGTTGGAGTTTCCACCGTAACCAATTTCCTCGTTGTTGCTGATGAGGATTGTCAGGTTGTAAGGCAGGGTGGTTTGTGTCTGTGAGAACTCGCGCAGAAGACCGACAATGATGGCCACACTTGCCTTGTCGTCGAGGTGACGACTTTTGATGAACCCGGTATCCGTCCATTGTACACGCGGATCCCAATGGACAAAATCGCCTACTGCAACGCCGAGAGCCCTTGTTTCGTCAGCAGTTGTGACTTTGGCGTCAAGGACAACCTCGATGTTGTCTGTTTCAGCCGTCGTCTTTTCGACGTCTGAATAGACATGAACGGACGTGTTGTGCAGCATGGCGGTTCCTGTGACAAGCGTCCCATTTTGGGTCGTGACTGCACAGTACTCTCCGGTAATTGTGTTCCAGGCGTAGCCGCCAATTTTATGCAGGCGCAGCCGACCGCTTGGGAGGATTTCTCTCACCATCGCACCGAGGGTATCCACGTGGCCGGTGATGAACCTTCGTTGGCTCGTGTCTTGTCCAGGTATATCAATCAGCAAACCGCCTTTGCGATTCAGGCGAGTCTCGAATCCAAGTGACGCCAGCTCTTCTTCCAACAGGTGAATGATGGCCGATGTATCCCCAGTTGGACTGGGGGTTTGAAGCAGGCGGACGAGAAGGTCTTTTACGTATTCGAGATGGGGTTCGTTCCCTGGCTGGGCCGTACGGTGCGCGGATGTTGCTGCATGCTGTGCAGCTTGCGGATGTTGCTGCATTTTGTCTTGCCCCCTTTTGCAATATACCCCTTATTCTATCACCAGGTCGTGACGGCTTGGACGCCATGTGATAACGTATATGCGTTGTTGATTCAGATTGCAGCAATCAAAGTCGGGAAAGTCAAGTACGACGTCGGAAAGGTCGAGCTCCATGACACAGACACAGACACAGCAGGAAAGCATTCAGGAAGAAGCTATAACCATACAGTCCGTCACCCCTACGACTTTGACAAGGCTCGCAGACGAGCTTGGAAACACCGGACTTCATGAAGCAAAGGCGCGGATTGCCGAGTTGAAACAGCGCCTTGTGAATCCCGAAGACGCAGTGCGTGTAGCCTTGTGCGGCTTATTTTCTGCGGGTAAATCAAGCCTGATTAACGCATTTGTCGGCTCGACTGTGGCAGCCACGGGTGCTGTACCTACGACGGCTGTTGTGGGCGAGATTCAGTGGGACACATCGACAGGACGCCTCATTCTGATGGATACACCGGGTATCGATTCGACCGATGAAGCGCATCAGCAGGCCACCGAGGCAGCGCTCCATCTTGCAGACGTTGTCTGTCTGGTGGCAGATTACGGGCATGTTGAATCCGAAGAGAATCTTGAATTTGCACGCATGTTGAGTGAACGCGGGGTACATCTCATCTTCGTTGTCCACCAAATTGACAAGCACGTTGAATTTGAGCTGCCGTTCACGGCGTTTACGCGCCGGGTCGAGGATTCACTCGCGGATTACGGGGTAGGTTACAACGCCATCTTTTACACAGCGGTTCGAGATACCGAGAACAATCAACGAACCGCTCTGAAGGAGTATTTGCAAGACCTGTCTGCTCACAGAGAGGATATCGTGACAAAAAGCGTGATGGGGAACACCTTGTCAGTTATTCGCGAAGCAGTAGCGGACAAAATGAGTGACTCCCGTTGGGAAGTAATGCAACGTGTTGAAGAGTTGTTCGGTGAAACGCCGATTGATGATGAGGAGGCCGCAGACTGGTTCCATGAGAGGGATGCCAGGCTGCGCGTCGCCAAGGCGAACATTGCCCTGCTCGAACAGGGGGTTCGGTCTGAGTACGATAAGGCGCGGGAGGAGTTTTTACGCTCCATCGATCTCGGTCAAATCGCACCGTACGACACGACGGAACTCGGCAGGCGGTTCGTGGAAAGTCTGCGACCCGATTTTAAAGTGGGTTGGCTCAACGCGAAAAAGAAAACCGAGGAAGAACAGGCAAACCGTCTCAATGCATTTCGCCTTGCTGTGCAAAATCACCTGCGTCAAAATCTCGTCTGGCCACTGCAGCGGGATGTGCGGGCGTTTGTCTACAATGCCGAGTGGACGAGCGAAGGGTTGCTGCAGGACCTTGACGGCCTTGACATCGAGATCATGCCGGAAGTCTTTTACGAGTCCGTCAACCAAGGGGCCCTATTGTCTGCACAATACCCGTACCAGTATGTCAAAGATGTTGTCGGACGGATTAAGAGCACGGTCAAATCACGTCTTAATCAACTCATGGAACCTTGGTTAAACGCAATGCTTGCCGCGCTGTCCGAATCACTGGATGAGCAGCAACAAGCAATTACAAAACTGGAAGCAGAATGTGACGCAATCAAGGCGTGGCTGGATTCAAGACGCGAAGAAAACGAGTTGTTCTCAGCCTACGCACGATTATTAGAAACACAAGCCTAGTGGAGGGGAGGACGCATTCATGGAGACTCCAGTTGTGAATGAACAGATGGAGAGTCTGATTGAGAAGGTGGACAACGCCGTTTTGCAGCTGTCAAACCTTGCGGACGCTCCGTCACTGCGCGAACTGCAAGACTTAGCAAGTCGACTTGCTGACCCGCGTCGGTTTGTCGCCGTCTTTGGCGCGTTTTCGGCCGGTAAGTCGTCAATGATTAACGCATTTTTAGGCCATCAAATTCTGACCGTATCACCGCATCCGACGACAGCAACGATTACTGAACTACACGCACCAGATGCAAAGTCACAAGATGGCATCGAAGTGACGATGAAGTCTGCTGCCCAGATGTGGGAAGACGTGTCACGCGCCCTCCGCTATTTACACCTGCAGGCAGACAACCTCGAGCAAGCGGTTGCTAAGGCGGGACAACTGAAAAGCGCCGACTTTCCTGCCGGGGCAAGGCGCCATGTCTCGTTTCTGCGGGCATTTGCGCAGGGTTATCCACGAATGTCAGCTCATCTTGGCGAAGCGTTGTTCTATCCGCTCGCGCAACTCGAAACCTTGACTGCGGACGAATCGGTTGCTTGTTACCTGCAGAAAATATCGGTTCCTGTTGCCGCACAGCACCTTGCCACTGGGACGGTTCTCGTCGACACACCTGGCGTGGATTCAATTCATCGACGTCACACGGACGTCGCTTTCGACTATATGCGCCATGCTGACGCAATCTTGTTTGTGTTGTACTACACGCACGCGTTTGCCAGGGCCGACGAGGCATTTTTGACGCAACTGGCCAACGTTCAGAATATCGTTGGTGTAAACAAGCTGTTTGTCGTCATTAACGCGGTTGATTTAGCGGCGAACGTCGAGGAACAACAGGCTGTGCGTAACCGCGTCGTCGAGGAGTTGCATCGTCTCGGTATTCCGCAACCGCGCGTCTATGAGGTATCCAGCCAAATCGCAACAGCTGCCTCACTCCTCGAGAAGGACCCTGATGCCACGCAACTAGAAGAACTCCTGCGCCAGAGACTCAGATTGGGCCCGGACGAGGAGCTGCCAAGTCCTGTCCAGATGATTCATGATTCAGGGATTCCAGAGCTTAGGAAAGACGTGTTTGAGTATCTCAGTACTCAAGCCTATCAGTTGGCGCACAGTGCTGTAGTCTCGCAATTTGAGAGTGTTCATCATGCCATGAACGGACGCGTGGCGAAATTACGAAGGCTTGCGGAAGACTCCCAAATCGTACGCCGTGAACGGGAGCAGGCAAGGCTGTTACTCGCAGACAAACTGCTGCAGTTGTCAGCGACAGGAAACGGCGCAGGCTATGAACAGGAGCGTGCGCTTTCTGCCGAGTGGAAGGAACTGTCGTTTCACATCGGGGAACGCATTCGCCTGTCCTTATCCGCAGTCTTTCGGGCGTCGTTTCATCCTGGATTGTTCCGTTCCCGTGACAACGTAAAACGCATCCTGCATCAAGCAGCATCAGAGTTTATGGAAGAGTTGAACCGCAAGGTTGAATCAGAAATTCGTACGCTCGGTATGCGGATGAGAGTGCAGTCCAACCAGACCTTAAATCGTGTTCGAAGCGAGCTCCAATCTCAGGTTGATGACCACCTCGCGGGGTACCTCGAAGTTCCCTTATTTGGGGTAGTCGATAGGGATGCATTGCCAGAGCGGGTCAACCTGGAGGCGGATATCCTCTCGCCCTTTTTCCGCTACTTTTCCAACCCGCGTCAGTTTTTTGAACAAGGCGGTCAAAAGGAGATGCAAGAGGCTGCCTTGCCTGCAGTGACTGAAGCTGCAGCTGCAGTTGTCGTGCGACTTTCTGGCCTTCTTGAAGAGGGGTTCTTAACCGAGTTTCGTCACTTAATGGCTCAAATGTACGGTATAACAACGACGAAACTGCGTGAATCTACAGATGAATCTCTCGGCAGTGCTGAGAGTCTGATACAATATGAACAAACGTTAATTTGGTTTACTGAACAACTTGACGACGTGAAAAGCGCTGGTTGGTAATGATATAACATCGGCAAATACGGGTCAGGGACATTCTCTGGGACGAAGGAGGGACAGCGATGGCGAACCGTTGGAGAGGTGACGGCGGATGGGACGAACCAAGAGGCCCTCGTGGCAGCAAGTGGATCCCATGGGTTGGTGTAGCTGTTGTGGTGTACGGATTGGGCATTGGTACAGGCGCCCTTGTCTCTCATGGCAGTAATGGGGGGACTGCACTGACAGGGAGTGTGCCGCAAGCGAGTGGCACGCCGAGTCAGGCGATACCAAGTTCGCCGCAGCAGTCGACTGGTTCACCGGGCAGTTCGAATACGACTTTGTCTCCTGCGCTGGACAGCAGCGTGATTACACGAATTTATCGCAATTCGCTTCCGAGTATTGTAACCATCACCGCCGTGTCAAACTCCCAGGGGTCAAGTGGCCCGTCAGAAGACATCGGTACAGGATTTTTCATCAACAACCAGGGCGACATCGCAACCAACGCGCACGTCGTGAACGGGCAGAAAACAGTTACGGTTACCATCGCTGGAAAGGACCAGAAGGGCACTGTTGTCGGAGCTGACACGATTGATGACCTGGCGATTGTCCATGTCAATCCACCTTCAGGGATTCCGCCGTTGCCCATCGGAACAGCGGCCAATTTGCAACCTGGAGATTTGGTCATTGCCATTGGTAATCCATTTCAGCTGACAGACAGTGTTTCGGCAGGCATTGTCAGTGGTCTGAATCGCTCGATGCCGACGCAAAGCGGCCGGGTGATGAGTGGTTTGGTGCAGACAGATGCTGCACTCAACCCTGGAAATTCAGGTGGACCTTTGTTGAACAGCCTTGGGCAGGTCGTCGGCATCAACACGGCCATTGAGAGTCCTGTTCAGGGGTCTGTCGGTATTGGTTTTGCGATTCCAATTGACAGGCTGATGCGATTGTTGCCGAATTTGCTGCGCGGTGTAGCGGTCACACATCCGTGGCTCGGCATTGAGGCGTTGGACTTATCACCTGCGCTTGCACAGCAAGGTCATTTGCCGGTGTCGCAAGGGGTTCTTGTGATGTCTACCGTACCGGGTGGCCCGGCTGCCAAGGCTGGCCTTCGCGGCGATACAGGGACGAGCACGACCCCAAAATACGACGGGGACATCATCACTGCTGTCGATGGGGTGCCAGTGGCGGATGTGGCGTCGCTCACAGCAGCCATCTCGAGCGATCCGGTAGGCAGCGTGGTCCATTTGACGGTCTTGCGCCATGGTCAGCAAGTCACGGTGAATGTGACCCTTGCACCATGGCCGAAGTCAGTGCCAAACGCCGCCAATAATGCGCCGTAAGACACGAAGATGATTGCGGCAGCAGCCCTCGAAGACGGGGCTGCTGCCGTTTTGATTTGGTGGTGCTCTATGGCTCTATGTTCGATGAGCGGGACGCATCTGTTCATGGCGGCTCAGTTCCGCTGATGCCACGGTTCTATTTTCCGAGGGCGAATGCATCTGTTCATCGCGTGGACCTGTTCTCCGTGGGAGGATGCATTGTTTTACCTTGAGGCTCCATGTTCATTTGCCTGGTTTCGCCTTGTGATGCCGCCCTTTCCTTTCGAGGAGGATGAGGGTCGTCACAATCAGGATGACGAGAATACCTGTTAGCAACATCAACAGCCCTGTACGGAAGCCGAGCGGGTGGTAAGTCAGGGTCACTGTATGCGTTCCTGCTGTCACAGGGATGCCCGTGAGCATGTCTCCGTAAAGTCCGCCAGTCGCTGTAACCGGTGCCGGCTTGCCGTCAATTGTCGCTGTCCATCCGGGGTCAAAGGTTTGCGCCAGGACCAACAGTGAACTTTTATCTGCATGGACTTTCCATGACTGCAGATTGGCGGAAAAGGTCACCGCCGCAGCGCTTCCGGACGTGTCGGTCAGTGGGTCATCTGAATTCGTGGTGACATAGGCTCCGCTGACATCCGCTTGATTCTCCCAGACCGTCTCGGTACCGTCCGAATATACAGCTCGCCATGCTTCCGGGTTGAGCCATACGCCCTTGATGAAGGAAACAGGGTGTTTTTTGGCTGTCAGCCAAGACACAGTGGACACCTGAACCTGTTCCTGCCAGGTTTCGTTTTGGACGACCAATTTCGTTGGCTGCGCCGTCGGCCATGTGGCTGGCAGCGGGATGAGAAATCTCTGGTTGGGCATCCCCGTTAGCAGTTCCGTGAGATGAGCATCACCGCTGTCTAACGTCACACTGAGCAGAGGGCCATACAGTGGTGCAGCGGGTGCGTTTACGTCGCCAACTTGGACAAGCAGTCCGGTTGTGCCAGCAGGGACCTTGACTTGGCGAACCACGCTTGTACTGCCCTCCGATACGGTCGCCCAGAGCGGATTCACGTCAGTTCGCGTCAATAGGAACCGTACTCCGAGTGCATCCATCATCGAACGGGGCTCACTCAGGATTCCTGCGGCACTCCATGTCAAACCGACATTGTTTGCGTAGAGCGCGCTTTCCAGCGAGTCGTAGCCGTTTAACGTCGGTACTTGAAACGCCGAAGACACGTCAAACGCTAAGCTTGTGTCAGGCATTGCGGCTGTTTTCAAGAGCGGATCGGCGGGAATTTGATGCGCCTTGAGGTATGCTGCCGGGGCGTTGTGCATGGCGTAGACGGGTGTGCCAGACAAAACAAAATTCGACCACCCTGCAGCCTGTCCAACCATGTCCAGAGCGGCTATCGAGCCGAGTACCACAGCGGCTACAAACGATTTCGCAGGGCGACCCAGCCACACAAGCCATGCTGCCACCGCAAGCACGGTGGCAATGATGACGGGTACGAGAAATGCGGACTCAGGAGCGAGACGCAGAGGACCCGCAAAACTGGCCCACACCAGTGTCAGAATGGACAGCCCTGAACAGAGGGTGAGTGCAATGAGCGGGGGCTTTGCATGCACCCGAATCGCGTTTCTTACGACGGCGATGCCGACTCCGGACAAGATAGCGATGGACAGCTCAGTAAGTACCGTATATCGGCCGGGAATTCGAAACATATCGAAGCCTGGTGCGTGCAGCAGGACCCACTGCAGCGGACCGTTCCCGCCTAGAGCGAGCAGGATGCCGAGGGCACCCTGCAGCACAAGCGCCACAATCGCCGGGTGTCTCGTAAATGCCGTGAACACGGCCGTGAGCGCGAGGAGCAGTGCTGCGAGACCCGCGTAACAAGTGAGCTCCCAAAACAGGGAAGTCCCGTACAGGTTGGCGAAGTTTCCGGCGAGTGGTGTGCCCGTGTACCCGCCTCCAGCCGCAAACGGCGCCAGAAACTGAATCAGCCCGTTTGGAGGCAGAGAAGCCTTGAGCAGAAATTGCTTGGATGCACTCGCACGGTCGGAATAGGGAATCAGAAGCAGCGTTGGCAACCATTGCGGCGCAGACAACAGCAAAGCAAGAATTCCTGAGGAGACAAAGGAAAAAGCCCGCTTTCTCACCCCTTCTGACCAGGTCAAGATGATGATTGTAACGAAGGAGACAAAGAGTACAATCGTTAAATAGAACGAGACCTGAGGATGACCTGCGTAAATTTCCATTGCAACGGCCACCGCTAGGCCAAGAATGTTTTTCCAACCCGGGTTGGAAAGTAGGCGAAAGAGGAAATACAGGGCCAAGGGCACAAAGCTCATTGCGTCATACATCTGCGTGTGAATTTGATGCCCAAGCATGAACCCGCTGGTCACAAATACGAGTCCGCTGACGACCGAGCCGGTGCGCTGTCTCGTCAATCGAAACGTAATCAAGTACAGCGAGATTGCAGCCACTGTAGCATGGAAGACATAGGAGAGTTTGAGGGCCACGCTGATTGGCGCGATGGCGAAAATCAGATTTGGCAAGTACAGCGGACCTGACTGTCCTGCGGCAAGGAAAGGCTGGCCGCCAAAGTTAAATGGATTCCAGAGCGGAAGCTGACCGTGCCGGAGCATTTCGCCGACAAACATCCGTTGTGGGGCATTCAGGCGAGTTAGGTCGTCAAACGACATCGCTGCACTCGAGAACCACCCTGGATAGGACAGGCAGATGAGCACAAACAAGGTGATAAGGGCGGGAAGATGATAGCGAGCCTTGCCAACCCAAGTGGCTGGGCTCGCAGACAAGGATGAGATTTCGGGCAAATTGCCGTCTGTGGTAGCTGGATAGAAAAGGTTATGGTATGCTTTCATTCGATTCCCCTAAAAAAAGGAAGAGTTTTGCGGGCGTATGTCTCTTCCAATGTGTGTTAGATGACGTTGATGTAACATTTGTGCGTGTTAGATGACGCTGATGTAACATTTCGGACGTTCATGCGTCTGGAATTGTGACTCAGCCAGCACAAGATTATCGGCTGAGCTGGTGGACACTTCGACTGATTGAGAGCGCCGTGCCGGTCTCCAGCCCACTGACTTACTGGCTAAAGGAGCGTTCGGCATGCGTTGTACGGCCGCTGAATGTACCGAGAAGTTTTGCGAGTTTGGATGCTTGCGAGAACATGAAGTCGCCATTCGGAATCTAGTCTACCATATTACACGTAATCCGAATGACGTAGATGACATTACACAGGACGTCTTTATTAAGGCCTACCAGTCACTGGCTTCCTTTCGCGGTGGGAGTTTCCGCGCGTATTTGGCCCGGATTGCCCGCAATCACTGTTACGATTTGCTAAGACGCAAACGTGTGCGACGGGAGACCTTGCTGGGAGATATGACTGTCGAAGAGTGGCCTGGCACCGATGATGGACCGGAAGATCTGCTGCTGAACAAGGAGATGGCAAGCGAAATCGGGCAGTTATTGAATCACCTGAGCGAGATCGACCGCGAGATTGTCGTCTTGCGACACCTGAGTGAATTCTCATATGACGAAATCGCTGAGACCATGGGCATGCGTCCCGGTGCTGTACGCACTCGGATATCGCGCGCACGGCAAAAGATCCTCGAGCTCATAGAAGGGAGGGGTCAGGATGAAGCATCCCCAATCTCGTCAGGTCTGGGCTTACCTAGACGGTGAACTGGAATCACAGGAAGAGCGGAAATTTGAGCAGCACATTTCTCTTTGTGGTCAGTGCCGAAACAGGATGGATGAAATCAGGCGTTTGTCAAAGACCATGAATCGAGTCTTGCAAAGTGACGTCCCTGACGCGTCCCCTGCGTTTCACGCCAACTTGGTGGCTGCTCTGCGCAGTAGCCAGGCAGCGACGAGCACGTCAGTACGGAGGCGCCAGAAGGGTAACTGGTCGAAAGTGACTGCGTACGGACTGGGTTCCGCGGCGGCGGTCTGCGTGGCCGCGGGGCTTGGATGGTACGCGATGGACAGAGGACACGGAGACGCGGTTGGCGTTTCTGGTGGTGTCGCTGTGAAACCAGAAATGAGCCAAACAACACCATCTTCAAGCACTGGGGTACTCGGCGTCGGCGGCAAACCATCACAGACGGCATCCAAGGCAGCGTCCCAAATCGGCAGTAACGTCAACGGTACAGCCATTCAAAGGACCGGAACGAATACGGGTACGACGGCTTCTTTTGCCATCCAATCACCAAAAACTCTGGTTGGACAGACAACAATCCGTGTCCAAAGTCCATCAGGGACACCCATCTCCGGAGCTCATGTCGCCTTCGTCTCGGATGGTCGACTGCTCGGTTCAACGGTGACAAATTCGCTTGGACAGACCAGACCGATGCAGCTCGAAGTTGCGGCCGATCCCGTTTTGACACCCGTCTTCTCCGAACCCGGGTTTTCAACACAAGGTGTTATGACGGTTGTGGTTTGGAAGCATGGCTATCAACCGCTTGTATCCTATGACGTTCGTGTCTTCGAAGGCGGACTCAATCGTTTCTCGCAATCGCTGACGATATCCCCTTCTTCGGGAAACAACCAGGCGCCTGCGATGGCAGGTTACGGATATAAGCAAGGGACGAGGACGTACCATTTGCTCACTCTATCCGCATTTGCGAACTGGGTGGAGTCAACAGTTGGCAGAGATGGCACGACTACATGGTCGGTCTATCCTTCTCTGGGTCAGGGTACCCAACCCGTGTCCTCGGACCTGTCGTCCAACCACCTTGCTGCAGATGGGCAAATCGCCGTTCAGGTGCTAGACCAAAATGGAAGGCCCGTCTCCGGAGCACGGGTTGCTGTTGTCGCTGGGAATCACGTCAGCGGCAGTGCCGTCACAAACGGTACAGGGGAATCTCCGTTACTCGCTACGAAGGGTATTGCAGACTGGAGATTTGTCGGTCCGTGGAACATCGGCAATATGTCGCCAAAGACGGCTGCGGTCGTCGTGTGGAAGAGTGGATTTGCCCCAGCAGTCGGCATGTATGTGCCGCTGTCCAGCGCGAACCCGACCACCGTCCATGTGAAACTCGAATCGCTTGCGTGGCGAAAACGTATGGGATGGACCAATCTCGGAGCCCCATCGGCCATTACCCCAGAGCGCTCACCGTCGTCGGCCATCGCTGCTGCCTATCTTTCGTGGGTGTCTGGTCAGGGAAATTAAGCGACCTTCAAGGTATCATTGTGACTTCTAAATTCCATCGCGCCCTCAGGCTTGGGCTAGGTTGGGGTAGGTTGGGGTAGGTTGGGCTACGTTTGGCGCCCGGCGTTGGGCGCCCGGCCGCCGATAGCGAGCCGGGAACGCGTTATTCACACTACCCAAAACAAGTTCAAGTGGAAATAACGCTCTCGTAGCTCGCTATTCGCTGAAAGGGACCAAAATAGCGCGTTCACACGTTGTTATTCACTAAGGGTACGAATATAGCGCTTCCACAGCGCGCTATTTCTTGCGGGTACCATAAATTCAATCAGAAATAACGCGCTCAGGGCGCGTTATCACAAATTACTGAGTAAAACCAGGACCATGTCCACGTACGCTTACGCCTGCAAGATACGTAACGCTTCGAGCCCACAATATGTGGGCTCTTTTTGAGCGGACGTGCACTGCCAATTAGTTGTCGCAGTGGGGACGGCACGTTCTTGACAAAATACTGGCAGGGGTATTGAATGGGATGGTGTGGCATTGAAGATGTGGCATTGAAGATGTGGCATTTAAGGTGTGACATTGAAGACCTGGCATTGAAGATGTGACATTGATGTAAGGGAGGCATCCTAATGCTGAAAATCACGACTTCCGCAATTGATTATCTCGGTGAGGTTGCGAAACGCGAAAACCGGGATGGAAGTTTGTACTTCAGACTTTACCTGACAGCCGGCTGAGGTGGCCCACAATACGGTATGGCTCTGGATGAGTCCATTTCAGAAAGCGACGTTGTAGAGGAAGAGGCAGGACTGTCCTTCGTGTTTCGAAAAAATTTTGCACCGTATATGGAGAATGTTGTCGTTGATTACGTAAAAACGTGGTTTGGACGTCGGCTTGTCATCCAGTCACCCGTCGCTGGAAATTGTTGATGTGACAGGTTTCACCCAAATCATCAATCGAGTCATGCTGCGACGCGTGAAATGCGCTGGAAGACGCAGGGAAACCCAAAGCATGTCATTTTCGACATCAACCGTCATTAATCGCCTTGACAGATATACCCCTGGTGGTATATAAATACCCCTAGAGGTATTCAACAAACAGTCAAATGAACTGTGGACACCGTAGGACGGTGCACAGTTGGACAACTAAGGAGGACGTAGTAATGGGAGTTCCGCAGTGGATGTCAGTTGATGTGAAAGAATACATTCGTTCTAACAAGCCGATTCAGATTATTGATGTGCGTCAACCTGGGGAATATATGTCTGGACACATTCCTGGAGCAAAGTTGATTCCGCTTAATGAACTGCCGGGAAGGTTCAACGAGATCGACCCGAGTAAAGAGAGCGTCATCGTTTGCCACAGTGGCGGACGTAGTTCAATGGCTTGCGAATTTCTGCAAGGACAAGGCTACAATAACATTCACAACCTGCTCGGCGGAATGTCGATGTGGGACGGCGAAATCGAATAACTGATACAACAACTCGGTGGCTGAGAAGTCACCGAGTTGCTGGTCTCTCTGTCACTCGTGTGGCGGGTATAGCTGGATTGATTTGACAACTGAGGAGGGCCAGCCATGTCAATCGGACTCATTGTCACGCTGCTCCTGATTGGGGTTGTTGGAGCCCTCCTTTCAGGGATGCTCGGCATCGGCGGAGCGATTGTAAATTACCCCATGTTGCTCTACGTGCCGGTGTTATTTGGAGTGGGCCACTACTCGCCTCACGAGGTGGCAGGTATTGTCGCGTTGCAGGTGTTATTTGCCACGTTATCCGGAGTGCTGGCTCTGTTGAAGAACAAGGTCATCCACTACGGTCTGGTCACCTACATGGGCATCTCGATTCTCATCGGAAGTTTTGTTGGGGCCTACGGTGCGAAGTTTATTCCTGGAAGCTCCATCAACATCATCTACGCGGTGCTGGCTACGATAGCAGCAGTGATGATGTTCATCCCGAAGCGCGGTGTTGAGGACATCCAGTTGCATGAAGTTCGATTTAACGTCTTGATAGCGATTGTCTCGGCAGTGATTGTTGGGATGGCTGCAGGTGTGGTCGGAGCCGGTGGCGCGTTCATCCTGGTGCCCATCATGCTCCAAGTGCTGAAGATACCGACACGTGTGACCATTGCGTCGTCGCTTGCCATCACGTTCATTTCGTCGATTGGGGCGAGTGTCGGGAAGGTTATGGCTGGTAATATTCCATATGGCGCTGCGATTGTAGTCGTCATTGCGAGCGTTGTGATTGCCCCGATTGGGGTGTGGGTCGGCCGGCGCATTCACGCCAAGGCGCTAAGAGTTGTGCTCGCGATGTTGATTGTCGTAACAACCGTGAAAATTTGGTTTGGGATTCTTGCCTAAGAATGAAACGCGGGATAACGCGCTCAGAAAAACTATCGATTAACTGTCGGTTAACTTGAGAGTCTCGAGCACCATCGCATTGCTCGAGCACCACCATCACATTGTCCATGCTTCGTAAGCGCGGTTAAACAGGTGAATGGGGCTGGCCATTCCTCCCTTACGCCTCCACATTTTCACGTCTCTCTTACCATGTGACTTCCAAATTCCATCGTGCGCTCAGGCTTAGGCTCCGTGGGGAGCTGGGCCGCCGATAGCGAGCCCGTAACGCGTTATTCACCCTGCCCGAAATCCGTTCAAGTGGAAATAACGCGCTCGTGGCGCGTTATTAACTGAAACGGCTCAAAATAGCACGTTCACACGTCGTTATTGACTCAAGATGCGATGATAGCGCTTCCGCAGCGCACTATTTCTTGCCAGCACGATAGATTCAATCGGAAATAACGCGCTCAGGGCGCGTTACGTTGACTGACCCCTATTTGATGCGGGCATAGCGCGTTCTCGGCTCGTTATCGCGAAAGAATTGAGTCTGATCGTCGGGTGCGAGCGTCGAAGTTACCGTCGAGTGAAACTGTACGTGAAACTGTCGAGTGAAACCGTACGTGAACCCGTCGGGTGTAACCAAGCGCTCGCTGGTTTGCCTGGCCGTAAAATTTGAACGGATACCAGCACTGCTGGTATCCGTTTTGATGTAATCACTGTAGTGTCGGAGTCGATTCTTGACGGTGATACTCGACATCCACCCCAAGCACCGTATTTGATTCCGATGCGTAGTGTTGATTCGGACAACTGCGGATGATGGAGCGTCCTTCGCTTGTCACCGTGAGCTTTTCATGACAATAGGGGCACCGCTCGATGAACCACGACGAGATGAATTCCATCATGTTTGTCACCCCACCAGCGGATTTTGATGTTAGCTTACCGCATCTAAAAACTCTTGTAATCATCAGCTTGACCCATCTTGTCCGTAGTTATTCCATTCTTTCTCGTTAACGGAGAGTAGACCGAAAGGACTTGGTTCATGAGCGTTCCACCCTGTCGGACCTGAGCGGTGGTTTTAAGTTCTTGGCCTCAACGTGAGGCCCGAAGGGTGCTCCGTTGGGTTGTGGCGGGTCTCTTGCAAAACTAAACGGGCCCTCACAACGTTGAAAGGTGGGGGCCCGTTACATGTATTTACGATTGATTCGGTTGGTGAATATACGGTTTACGTCTGCGCCTGCCGGCGTAAGACTGGTGAAACATCTTTAACAGTGCGCGCTTTTCCAACCGTGAAACGTAGGAGCGGGAGATACCTAATTGATCGGCGACTTCATTTTGCGTCCACTCTTCACCGTCTGCGAGACCAAATCGAAGTTCAATGACGCGGCGTTCTCTCGCATCGAGCACATCCATCAACTTGAGCATGTTTCGGATTTCCATCCGCTTGCTGACTTCTTCTTCGGTTTCATCGGCATCTGAACCTAGTACGTCTCCAATGGTGATTTCATTTCCCTCTTTATCTGTTCCGATGGGACTGTTCAACGATACGTCCTTGCGCGTCTTCTTTTGTGCCCGCAATTGCATCAGAATTTCGTTTTGAATACACCTTGCAGCGTAGGTGGCGAACTTCGTCCCTTTCGTCGGCTGAAAGGTCTCAACCGCCTTGATGAGGCCGACGGTGCCGATGGAGATGAGATCATCGTGATCGATTCCTGAGGAGTCAAACTTTTTGGCCACGTGAGCCACCAGGCGGAGGTTGTGCTTGATGAGGACCTGATATGCCTCACGGTCTCCGCCCCGCCATCGTTCAAAGTATACTCGCTCTTCCTCTTTCGTCAGCGGTTGCGGAAACGACTGATTTACATACCCGCTCACAAGTACGATGTCTCGAAGTAAAGACGATACGGCGACAGCCAGAGATAGCAAAGCCTGCACCTCCGAGTAGTTGATGACAGGATGCTTCTATGTTATGTGGTGTGTCGCAGCAGTGTGTCGGCGGTTCCCGTTTTTACACAGGGATGGGGCATGGCTGTGGTAAACTGAAACAAAACATTCATCTGTCCCACAGCGGGCAGACAGTTTTGTAGAGACGGTCTTGTGAGAGGCCATAGCCGAGTGTATAGGATAGAAGTGAGCTGAGAGGAGAAACGAGTATGGATAGGGCCCGTCGTCGCCCACCGGGCAGACCACGAATGGAGGCAGGTGCGACACCTGTAGCTGAGACCATTATGCGGACGGCGACCCGCTTGTTCATGGAATATGGATATGAAGGTGTGTCCGTTGAACAGGTAGCGGAGCTGTGCGGGATTACGAAAGCAACGGTTTATTATCACTACGACAACAAGGCAGCTTTGTTCACCAAATCTGTGATTGGCCTTATGAATCAAATCTGTGAGCACACCGTGCGTGTGCTGTCTGAACCAACCAGCTTACGAGACAAGTTGACCCGGGTGGCTGAACTGCGCCTGTCCGTCCCCTACGCTGTACACGACTTTGACGGGTTGATGGGTGAAGCTGCAGGGGTCTTGACCGCGGCTCAACTCGACTGCATGAGAGCAGCCGAACAGCAGATTGTACAGGTGATTGCCGATGAATTTGAACGGGCGGTCTTGCGCGGTGAAATTGAAGTCGTGCGCCACGAATTTGCCGCTCACGTTTACCTTGCCTTGCTGATGGTGGGGAAAGCTCGAAATCGGGGTGGCGACAGATTGTTTGCATCACCGCGCGAAGCTGCTGAGGAACTGGTGGCGACGTTTTGGGAAGGTATCGCGAGTACACAGAAATCTTAGACAAGTGATACCGGGCTTTTGAGATTTGTTTTCTGGGATTCTGGATGTCGTTTCATCTTGTCTATGCTCGTGAAATGTGAGGAAGGGTGAAGAGTTTTGGTAAATCAACAGAGTTTCCCTGTACCGGTGGATGACTTTCATGGGGTCCTCGTCGCCGATCCGTTTCGCTGGTTGGAAGACCCCTTGCTGCCAGAGACGAAAGCCTGGGTAGCAGAGCAGAACAATCTCACGAGAAATGTCCTTGATGTCACACCCCTGCGACACGAGATTCGGGCTCGACTGGAAGCGCTTTATCAATATCCGCAATACTACGCGCCAGTGGAGGTTGCTGGCAAACTGTTCTTTTTGCAAAACGACGGATCTAAGAATCAACCTTGTCTCTATGTAAAGGATGCAGGCGAGGGTGCAGCGCAGAGGCTGCTTGTCGACCCCAACACCATGAGTGACAATGGCACGGTGGCCCTGACACAGTTTTCCGTCCGCAGAGATGGCGCGAAGGTTGCTTACGCGACAGCGCAGGGCGGTAGTGACTGGCAGGTCATCCGCGTGATGGACGTGGAATCAGGTGCGAATGACAGTGACTTGATTCAGTGGTGCAAGTTCACTAAGCCTGCGTGGCATCCAGATGGAACAGGGTTTTTCTACACGCGTTTCCCAGAACCAGATGAGTCCGGCGTCAAAGACCAGAGCCAGAATGCAGCGGTCTACTGGCATGCTCTTGGTGCTTCGCAAGACGAAGACGTCTTGACGTACGCGCGCCCGGATGCACCCGATTTTGGCTTTTACCCGCATGTCAGTGACGACGGAAAGTACCTGTTTTTGCACGTGACGAAAGGCACCGATAGGGAAAATCGTCTGTACGTCCGGTCGCTTGACGACGAAGGTGAATGGCGGGCTTTGTTCGATGATGCCGACGCAAAGTATGCACTTGTCGGCAACGAGGGGTCCACGGTGTATGTCCTCACAGATAAGGAGGCACCAAACGGGCGTGTCGTGGCATTTGAGCTGGACAACCCGGTACCGGATGCCTGGAGTGAAGTCGTCGCAGAGACCGACGTTCCGCTCGCTGATGTCGGGTTTGCGAAGGCGTCACTCGTCCTCGTCTATTTGCAGGATGCCCATCACGTCATTCGGTTGTTTCATTTGCCAGATGGTAAACTTCACGATATCGAGCTGCCAGTTGTCGGCAGCATTACTGAACTGCACTGTACTCGCAAGAGTGAGACTGTTTACTTCGGCCTAACTTCATTTTTATATCCTGTCAGTGTTTTCACGCTCGATACTGCGACAAAGGACGTGTCTGTGCTCTGGGACGCAAGCGCAAAGTTTGACGTTGCGCCCTACGTTACGAGACAGGTCTTCTACGCCTCAAAAGACGGGACAAAGGTCCCTATGTTTCTGACACACCGACGCGACATCGTTATGAACGGCGACAATCCAACGCTCATCACGGGTTACGGAGGATTTAACATCAGTCGCACCCCTGTGTTTTCACCGGCTGCTCTGCGGTTTGTAGAGTCAGGCGGCATTTATGCGCTCGCCAATTTGCGCGGAGGCAGTGAATACGGGGAATCCTGGCACCAGGCCGGGATGCTGGGAAATAAGCAAAACGTGTTTGATGATTTCCAAAGTGCTGCAGAGTATCTCGTGGCTGAAGGGTACACTCGTCCTCTGCGCACAGCCATCATTGGCGGTAGCAACGGGGGACTCTTAGTAGCTGCGTCGATGTTGCAGAGACCAGAGCTGTACGGTGCTGTCGTCTGCCAGGTTCCCGTCATTGACATGCTCAGGTATCACCGCTTCACCGTCGGCCGGTACTGGGTTGGTGAGTACGGCAACGCAGAAGCGAGTAAAGAGCAGTTTGAGTTCATGTACAAGTATTCCCCGCTCCACAATGTCGTGCACAGTCGGGTGTATCCGCCGATTCTCATTACGACAGCGGACTCAGATGATAGGGTTGTACCGTCACACCCGTACAAGTTTGCAGCCACACTGCAGGCAGCCTCACCCGGTGTGAACCCTGTATTGCTGCGCGTCGAGACCGAGGCGGGGCACGGGGCTGGAAAGCCGATTTCGAAGATCATCGATGAACAGACGGACATCTACGCGTTTTTGGCACAGACTATCGGTCAGGGTGCTGATGTAGGTGCTGGAGAGCCGCATCCGGAAATGGCACTGGAACCGTGAGAAAATCGTACGCAAATTGTGCAGCCGGAAAGACGTCGTTGGCTTCGGCTTCTAACTTATGCACGTCGTCCGGCCCGTAACGGGCGCTGATATGCGTCAGGATAAGTTTGTGTGCATGGCTTGCCTTCGCTGCTTCGGCAGCTTCAACCGTGGTTGAGTGATGGTAGCTCTGCGCAAGATTCGCTTCTGTTTGGCCGAATGTGGCCTCGTGGACGAGGACATCGACGTCTTGCGCGAGTTCCAGGACTTGCGGGCACGGGCGTGTATCACCGAGAATCGCCAGCTTGCGGCCAGCACGGGGCGGCCCCATCACTTGCTGCGGATGAACGGTCCGTCCATCTTCCGTGGTCACACTGTGTCCGGCTTGAAGCTTTGCATAGAGCGGACCTGGGGCAACGCCCACAGCCTTCGCGCGTTCTGGGAAAAACACGCCCGCGCGGTCTCTCTCCTCGACGCGATACCCGAGTGACGGAATCCCGTGAGCAAGCCATCTCGCTGTCACGATGACATCATCATCTTCGAACACCAGGTGGCTGTCATCCGCGATTTCGCACACCTCGATGGCGTACGTCAAGTGAGTGGTGGATACCTCGAGGCATACATCCACAAAGCGGCGTAGACCGACAGGACCGTAGAGCGTGAGCGGCCCAGGATTGCCGTGGAATGACCGACTGGACAAGATACCAGGGATGCCGAAGATGTGATCGCCGTGCAAATGTGTGACAAACAGTTTGTCTACCTTACTGAGTTTGAGAGGACTGTGCAGAAGTTGGTGCTGAGTGCCTTCGCCGCAGTCAAACATCCAACAACTCCCGCGTTCTGGCAGTAAATCGAGGACGATGCTGGTGACGTTGCGCTGTTTTGACGGCAGTCCGGCGCCCGTACCGAGAAAATGGAGTTCCACGTTTTGGCTGTCTCCCTTGCGAGGATAAGATGAGTTTCCGGCGTCAGTTTGTTTTGTCAGTAGTCTACCATCAAAAACCACCGGGGGCGAACGCATGGATTCGACCAATCGCAAAAGGGTTTTTGTGACGAGGGCATTGCCCGATGAACTGTTAGCACCACTGCGCGAAGCCGCTGAGGTGGATGTCTTTACGACAGCCGATGGCCCGATTGACCGCTCCACGCTTCTCGGGCGCGTCGTGGGCGTGGACGGGATTGTATCCATGCTGACCGACAGGATGGACGAGGCCGTATTTGAAGCAGCAGGAGCAGGTCTAGAGGTCGTGGCGAACATGGCGGTCGGTTACGATAACATCGATCTCGTTGCGGCTCGTCAGCGAGGAATCGTTGTCACGAATACACCGGACGTTTTAACCGAAGCGACCGCAGACTTGACGTTTGGTCTGATACTGGCAACCGCGAGACGCATTACAGAAGCGGAACGGTATCTGCGCGCGCAGATGTGGACGACGTGGAGCCCCATGCTGCTCACAGGTGTCGATGTGTACGGTAAAACCCTCGGCATCGTCGGTCTCGGTCGGATTGGCCAGGCAGTAGCTAGGCGGGCTCAAGGGTTTGGCATGAACATCCTTTATCACAACAGACATCGGAATGAGCATGCTGAGACCGTACTCGGATGCCACTATCGTGACCTTGACGGCTTGCTGCGGGAGGCCGACTTTGTCGTTGTTCTGGTTCCACCATCCCCTGGAACGCCGGCGATGTTTTCGACACGCGAGTTTTCGCTGATGAAGCCGACCGCCATCTTCGTCAACGCGGCGCGAGGAAGCCTCGTCGACGAAAACGCGCTTGTTTCGGCTTTGAGAGAGCGACGCATCCATGCGGCGGGCCTTGACGTGTACGCTACCGAGCCCATCCGTCCTGACCACCCACTGCTCGATCTCGATAACGTGGTGCTGTTGCCGCATATCGGATCGGCCAGTGTCGATACAAGACACCGCATGGCAGAACTCGCGATACGCAATTGCCAAAGGGTCATTGAAGGCTTGCCGCCACAGACACCTGTCAAGTTGTAAGCTCTAACAGCAGTAGTCACGGCGTCTGCTGCGGCGTTGACGCTCGTTCCTGTCTGGAAAATCGTCGGGGTCGTCCTCATCCGGTGACAACATGGGTCGACCTCGTTTTGTGTCCTTCTGTCCGCTGTGTGGTTTGCTGTCCGGCGCACCGGGAACGCCGCCTGCGTTCTCAAACGTGCCAAACACAATCGGTTCTCCGTGTTCGACCATCATCTTGCCTTTGGCGAACACGTGTTGAATCCGGAACTCTTTGTCCGTCAGAAACATATCTGCATCAAGCCCTGGTTGGATGAGCCCCTTATGTCCAAGCTTTAGGACCCGTGCTACGTTTCTCGTGACGATTGCAACCGCGTCTTCCACAGCCACTTCTTCCTCAACAATCAGGTCACGTGTTTCCTCCCACAGTGTTGCAATCGATCCGATGCCCATTGCAATCAGATTGCCGCCGTCGTCGAAGATGGGGGAACTGCCGTTGCTGTCAGAACTCATCGTGATGCGCTTCTTGTTGACGCCTTTCTCAAGGAGCCTCTTAATCGCTTGCGACGGTTTGACAGAGATATGGTCGTGTTCATCAGGACGAATCCCTGAAGTCACATCGACAAAACCTCCGTCGAGCCCGTAACGAATCGCGTCCTCGAGTAAATCGGGGTTGCGGTTTAAGTGTGTCGGGACAAACACCGATTGGGGCAGTTCGGTTCGGTTTAACACGTCAAACAGGATTTGCAGTTTGCTGTCGTCATCCCCGACGTGAAGATGAAGGACTCCAGCTTTTCCACCAAGCAGCCCACCAACTCTCGCTTCACTCGCCAGTTCCGCAATTTCCTGTTCACTTGGGTGGCTCGAGCGGCTGTCGGAAATAGCAATCTCACCAATCCCAATGACTTTGTCAATCAGGACAATGTCGCTGCGAGGCATACCCGTAAGCGTGCGTGTCGGGACTTGATAAGCCCCTGAATAGATATACGTTGTTACCCCTTCGAAATCGAGTGCATTCGCGGTCGCCAATAATTCTCGTGTGGTTCTCGTGACACCATCTGTACCGAGTACGCCGACAAGGGTCGTGACAGCGGCTGTCGTGATGTGCGACAGCGAAATTACCGGCGTGCGGTAGTGAAACCCGCCCTCGCCGCCACCGCCTGCCATGTGGACGTGCTGATCGATAAGGCCTGGAAACAGTAGCATCCCGCTCGCATCGACAGTCTCTATGGGCGGCAGGTTCCCGTGCATGTTCAAGTCATCTGCGACCGCGATAATTTGCCGTCCCGCACAAAGGACGTCTTTGACACCTAGTGCCTTCGGAGCGTACACGTTCGCATTTTTAATGAGGGTTAAATATGTATCCATTCAGTCAAAACCTCCATGGATTGCTAAGGTCAGTGTTGCCAAGGGCGAGCGAAAGGATTCAAACGGAGGATTCAGGCAGCCCTGATTTCAAGCAGTGTGTTGCATAACTGATGCTTGCGATTGCACAGAATACCAAAAATACGCGCAAACGCATTACTAGATTTGCGTTACATTTGTTACAGTCTGGAAAATGTATTTTCACCGAGGGATACACAAACAATAAACTCGCGAGATAGCTCGTTGAGTGCCGCGTTTATGCAAAAAAATGCTGATGTGACAAGGAAATCACGTAAGTGCCTGGGTGTTGTTCAGAGGTCGTTGGAAGGCGGATGTGCGATTTTGAGAGCGGATTCAGGAAAAACGATTGACCTGAAGTTGGGCGCGGTCTTATAATGCAGTCATACAAACGTTTGCACAAAGTTGCAGAGCCTTCGTAGAGTGACGACAGCGGTGCAACCGGTTGCAAATGGGCGTGGGCGCGGTTGAAAACGACTTCAACGCACCGATTACAGCCTAAGGGGGCAAAAAGGTATGAAAAAGTGGCAAATCGCCGCATCGAGTGTGCTGACTGTTGGCATGTTGGGCGGACTCGTGGCCGGTTGTGGCACCTCCGGCAACACAGCGTCGAGCAGTGGAGGAAACAGCACAGCAAATGGCACATCATCTTCGCAACCGACACTTCCGACCGGTCAAACCATCACCGTGTGGTCTTGGGACGGCGGCCCGCAGCTTGCAGACATTAAAAATCTTGCCGATGCTTGGGCGAAAAAACACGGCGATACGGTAAACGTTGTCGACCAGAGCAAAAATCCAAACGGCTTCCAGTTTTATGCAACTGCTGCCCGTACCGGGAAAGGTCCCGACGTCGTTGTGGGTATGCCGCACGACAACAACGGGTTGTTCGTCCAAGAAGGACTCATCGCGCCAGTTCCGAGCGCAGATATTAATTCCTCTGATTACAGCCAGGCCATTGTCGACGCGGTGACAGTAAACGGTAAGATTTACTCGTTCCCAATGGACGCAGAAACAACCGCTATCTTCTATAACAAGAAACTGATTCCAAACCCGCCAACAGACTGGAACTCATTCGTACAAGATGCAAACAAAGCTGGATTTATGTATGCTCAACACAACTTGTATTTCAACTACGCCATCATCGGCGGATACGGCGGATACGTGTTCAAGAACAACAACGGGACGCTTGATCCAACTGACATAGGCCTCGCCAACAGCGGTGCTGTCCAAGCTTTCACATTGATTCACGATATGGATGCGAAGTACCACTGGATGACGCCGAGTACAACTGGGGCGATTGCGAAGGCCAAGTTCGTGGCTGGCACGCTCGGGATGTACGTCAGCGGCACGTGGGATATTCCGGATGTCCAGAAGGCCAAGATTGACTTGGGCATCACGCCATGGCCAACTTTGCCAAACGGGCAAGCTGCAACACCGTTCCTCGGTGTGAAGACCGGCTTTGCAAATGCGAAGAGCAAGACTTTGCCTGCCGACTTCAGTTTATTGCAAGATTTGACTGGGTCGAGTGCACAGTTGGCGTACTTCAACGACTCACAAGCAGTGCCGGCGCTCACCAGCCTGCAACAGTCGTCCACAATCCAGAATGCACCGCTGTTTAAGGCATTCGCAGACCAGTCGAAAGTAGCCGTTCCGATGCCGAACATTCCGCAGATGCAGCCTGTGTGGAGCGCGATGAGTGTCATTGGAAACATCATCAACGGCAAAACCACGCCGGCACAAGGTGCCAAGGACTTCGTCGCGAACATCAAGAAGGGTATTCAAGTTCAGGGTTCATAATCTTTACACGAACAGCGCAGCGCAAGGCATTTCGAGTTTGAGGGGCTGGGGCATGCTCTTGGCGCCAGCCCCTGTCTTTTGCAGGCATAGGAGGTGAGCGGCTATGGCATCTACCGTCGTATCAGTGCCAGAAACGCGGCATAAAAAGCCGAAAATCCAATGGATTGCGTACGGGTATCTGTCTCCTGCGCTCATTACCATCGCGATTCTTAGCATTCTGCCAATTCTTTATACCATCTACATCGGTTTCACAAACTTTAACCAGATGCATTTCCAGAGCTATCAGTTTGTTGGGTTGCAAAACTTCAAAGAACTGTTCAATCCTTCAAATCCGATGTCAACAGTGTTTCTTCCGACACTTCTCTGGACGTTTGAGTTTGCCATCATCACGACGCTGCTCAATTACTTTGTGGGTCTGCTCTTAGCAATTCTGCTGAACAACAAGCACATGAAGGAAGCCGCAGTCTATCGGTCCATCTTGATTGTGCCTTGGGCCATTCCCGGACTCATTACAATGCTGGCGTGGCAAGGACTGTTGAATGACTCTTACGGTCAAATAAACGCACTCCTTCACACCTTAGGACTGCCGACTGTACCTTGGCTCACCAGCCCGTTCTGGGCGAAAATCGCCATTTTTGTCGTCAATCTGTGGGCTGGGTTCCCATATATGATGACCGTTTCACTCGGCGCGCTGCAGGCGGTTCCAGGCGAACTGTACGAGGCCAGTGCCATCGATGGGGCAACGTGGTGGAAACAGTTTCGCTTCGTCACTGTGCCTGCAATTTGGAAGATTACACTACCGCTGCTCATCCCGTCGTTTGCATTTAACTTCAACAACTTCAACGCGGTGTATTTGTTGACAAGCGGCGGGCCCGCGCGCTCGACCAACCAGTTTGTCGGTCATACAGATATTCTGGCATCGGCGGCTTATAAAATGACTTTGCAATTTGGCCGCTATGACCTCGCCTCAACCATCTCCATTGTTCTGTTTGTGATTGTCGCAGTACTTAGCTTCGTGCAAATGAAATACACGAAGGCATTCGAGGAGGTGGATTAAGATGACAGACGTCGGTAACCAAAATGAGCGACTTGCGCGGGTGATGGCATTGCAACCGAAACCGACCATGGCACCTGGGGAACGAACAGTGCTGTGGGTGTCGCGCGTGGTCATTTGGGTGGCGATTGTGCTCATGATTATTCCCATCTGGTTTGTCGTCGAAGCGTCCTTCAATCCGTCCAACTCGTACTTCTCTGTGTCGTTCTTCCCGGCTCATGCGTCGTTTGCGAACTATGTCGAGCTATTTACACACAGCGGCTTTCTGGTATGGGTCAGGAACAGCTTGATTGTCGGTTTGACAGTTGGGATTGGGCAAGTCCTGCTCACCGCTACCTCCGCGTATGCATTTTCGCGAATGAAGTTCTGGGGGCGGAAGTATGGGCTGATGACCTTGCTTATCTTGCAGATGTTCCCGAACTTCCTAGCGATTGCGGCCATTTACGGTGCCTTGGCCCAACTCAACTTGATTGACTATCTCGGCTCGTACGTTCTCGTTCTACTTGGCGGCAGTGCGTACAACGTCTGGTTGCTCAAAGGTTACCTGGATTCCATCCCGAGAGATTTGGATGAAGCCGCGCTGATTGACGGGGCCAACTCATGGCAACGTTTCGTTCGTATTCTGTTGCCGCTTGCTGTACCGATGCTCGTCGTCATCTTCCTGTTTACGCTGATGGGCACGTTCGGAGAGTACATTATGGCGGGTACTATCTTGCAATCGCCGCAAAATTACACCCTTGGCGTTGGCATGTACGGAATGATTAGCGGTCAGTTCGCAAAGAGTTGGGGCGAGTTTGCTGCGGCGGCACTGTTGTCTGCAGTGCCACTTGCCGTTATCTTTGGATTATTGCAGAAATACATTGCCTCTGGTCTGGTTGCCGGTTCAGTCAAGGGTTAATCCCTGACTGTTTCGGGACGACTGCGAAGGAGGGGGAGGAACATGACGACAATCAAGGATGTAGCGGCTCAGGCTGGTGTGTCACCATCGACCGTATCCCGCGTCTTGGCCGATTCACCGAGAATCTCAGATGAGACCAAGGAACGGGTGCGCCGCGTGCTCCGCGAACTGGACTACCATCCCAATGCCTTCGCCCGCAGTCTGGTGACCAATGTGGCCGGGGCGATGGGAATCCTCATTCCGCCGGGAACGGAGTTTTTTCAAAACCCGTTTTTCAGCGAGATGATGAGCGGTGTGACAGAGGTCGCGCGGAGTCAAGGTTTTGATATTGTACTTTCAACCTCTGTGAACGATGAGACCGAAGTGTTGGAACGGATGATACGTGGTCGCCGCGTCGACGGAATCCTGCTGCTTCGGAGCCGCAAGGAAGACCCGGCGATTCGCGCCGTCCTTGAGTATCAGTTCCCTGCGGTGCTGCTTGGCAGACCGCCTGAGGGCATGCCCATCTCGTCTGTGAACAACGAAAACGTGCAAGCAGCGTATGAGGCTACGAAGCATCTCGTGCGACTCGGCCATCGAAAGATTGGCTTTCTCGGTGGCGATGTCAGTTACGTGGTGACAGATGACCGTCTGCGTGGGTACCGGCAAGCACTCCTTGATAACGGCATCGAACCGGATGACCGAATGGAGGTTTCCAGTTACCTCGTTGAGCACGGGGGCTACCTCGGGATGATGCGGTTACTGGCTGCATCGGAGCGACCAACCGCTGTCCTGGCTTCAGACGACGTGCTGGCTTTTGGTGCCATGAGAGCGGCTGGAGAACTTGGTTACAGCTTGCCAGACGACATGGCGATTGTCGGTTTCAACGACATTCGACTGGCGGAGTTAGCGAATCCAGCGTTAACCAGTGTCCGCGTGCACATGCACGACCTTGGTGTCGCTGCAGCAGACCTGTTGGTGGAACGCGTGAAAAGTCCTATGGCACCGCCAAGCGAGCGTATTGTACCGACAGAACTGGTGATTCGAAACTCGTGTGGAGCAAGGAAGTTCCCAACAAACATGGTGTCCGTTTGAATCTGCCAGACCGTGCGGACACGTGAAGTAATGAGAAACACAAGGCGACCTGGATATATTGCCAGGTAGACAACAGCGGACAGGGTGCGGAGGGGTAGAGCCGCACCTTGTTGCGTCTGGGAGGGAAATTCATGAAGACGGTTTGGATGTTTCACCAGCCTTACGAACCGTACGCGTATGCTCTGACAGCCACCCGCGCCAGACTGGTTGTGGCTGTGGAACGCGGTACTGCCGCTGCAGTCAATGTACATTTTGGTGATAGATATGTGGACGGTTTGCCAGCGTCCGTGGGCATGGAGAAGCGAGGCAGCGCTCAAAAACTAGACTACTTTACAGTGGATGTAGAGGTCCCTACAAAGCGACTGAAATACGCCTTTGAAGTGATTCGCGAGCAAGGCGATGGGAGTCAGGAGTCAACTTGGTACGGGGAAAACGGCGTATCTGCGAATCCGAAAATGGCAGGGATATTTCAACTGGCGTATTTGGCCCAGCGTGACATTTTTGAAACACCGGACTGGGCAAATAAAGCCGTCTGTTATCAGATTTTCCCGGAGCGGTTTGCAAATGGTGACCCGTCATTAACGCCAGAGGACAGTGCGGATTGGGACAGTGCACCTACCCCGTTCGCGATGTTTGGCGGGGATTTGCCAGGCATCACAAAGCACCTTGACTACCTGTCTGAACAAGGCGTCACACTTCTTTACCTAACACCGATTTTTAAAGCGGGTTCGAATCACAAGTATGACACCGAAGACTACCTTGAGATTGACCCTCAGTTTGGTTCCAAGGACGACCTGCGCAGATTGGTGACCGGTGCGCATGAACGCGGGATGCGAATTGTACTTGATGCCGTCTTCAACCATTCTGGGTTTCAGTTTGGGCCGTTCCAGGATGCTGTGAAACAGGGCCAGGCATCGCCCTACTGGAACTGGTTTTTCATCCACGGGGACAAGGTTGATACGGAAAAGGTGAATTATGAGACCTTTGCTACAGGGCTCCGATATATGCCGAAACTGAACGTCGCAAATCCCGAAGTCGAGGCATATCTGTTAAAGGTTGCACGCTACTGGATTGAGGAATTCGATATTGACGGCTGGCGCCTCGATGTGGCCAACGAGATCGACCATATGTTCTGGAAGCGGTTCCGGAACACCGTGAAAGCCGTGAAGGCCGATGCACTTATCGTGGGCGAGGTCTGGCACAACAGTTTGCCTTGGCTCCGAGGCGACGAATACGACAGTGTAATGAACTACGTCTTTCGTGAGGCCGTACATGCGTTTTTCATCAGGCGGGAGATTTCCGGACGTGAGTTCTCGGAGCACATGATGGAGCTTTTGTTCATGTATCCTGTTCAGGCGACAAATGCCATGTTTAATTTGCTTGGCAGCCATGACACTGAGCGCGTGCTGACCTTGGCGGGAGGCGACGTCAATCGGGTGCTGCAAGCGATGACATTCCAGTTCCTTTATCCTGGAATTCCAATGGTGTATTACGGAGATGAAGTGGGGATGGAAGGTGGGGCAGATCCTGATTGCCGCCGCGGCATGGTTTGGGACACGGACAGGCAAAATCCCTTGCTGCAACAGGCGATGAAAGCCCTGGCATCCTTAAAACGAACCCAGCCTGCGCTCGCAGATGGCAGTCTGCGCGTGGTGCGGACAGACAAACAGCGCATTGAAGTGGTGCGTGAGGCAGAAGGCGCAGAGGTGATTCACGCGGCCTTTAACACAGGGACGACAGCGTGGAAACTACCGGAGGTCGGTGAGGTCTTGTTTGAGAGCTATGCTGGTGCGTGCACGAATGGGCGTTTGAAAGCAGGCGCTGCAGTCATCTGGAAGTAGTCAAAAAAGAACGGACCTGCCGACGACAGGTCCGTTCTTTTTTTGTAAGTACAGAAATGCGGGCTTGCTTATGATGATTGGCCTTACTTTGCAGCTTCGTAGCGCTTCGAGACTTCTGCCCAGTTGACGACGTTCCAGAAGGCAGAGATGTAATCAGGGCGCTTGTTCTGGTACTTCAGGTAGTAAGCGTGTTCCCAAACGTCGAGTCCAAGAACCGGCGTCTTACCGTCCATATATGGGCTGTCCTGATTGGCTGTGCTGAAGATTTCCAGCTTGCCGTTGTTCAGTGCGAGCCATGCCCAGCCACTGCCAAAGCGCGTTGTTGCGGCCTTGTTGAACTCTTCCTGGAATTTCTCGAAGCTGCCAAAAGTGCTGTTGATGGCGTCTGCAAGAGCACCGGTCGGCTGTCCGCCGCCATTCGGGCTAAGGAGTTCCCAGAAGAGGCTATGGTTCGCATGTCCGCCGCCATTGTTACGGACAGCGGTACGAATTGACTCAGGTACGCTGTCGATGGAACGGAGCAAATCCTCAATCGACTTGTTCTCTAGGTCGGCATGTCCTTGAAGTGCATTGTTCAAGTTATTCACGTAGGTCCCATGGTGGCGGTCATGGTGAATGTTCATGGTCATTTCATCGATGTGTGGTTCCAATGCGTTTGCAGCGTATGGAAGCGGCGGTAGTACATGTGCCAATCTAATCCCTCCTAAATCGTAGATTCTAGCCTTGTCTTGCACATTTATCTTACCGCATCCGAAAACTGATTGCCAGCAAAGCAAGCCATTCCTTGGGAACTTCTGGCGTGTCTTTGGCGTCCCCCTGGTATCCCTCTGGCGTCCTTCACAAGCCTATCTGTTTCTCCAAAGCTATCAGAGAGACTGGGCAGGTGTTCGGCGATGAAAACCGAATTCATCTGGAATGAGGTCCGTCAGATGGTTTCAGTCAATTGCTTTCGGGCAGATGGTTTGAGTCAGATGGTTTGATGGCCCCAACCGGTCGGTCTCGTGGTTTCCGTTTCGCAGGCGCGTTTACGTCGTGAATTTGAGGTGACGACAAGATGCATGGGAATCTTTCTGCTGATGCTCTGGACATTGAGTCGTTGGAGCAAGGGCTTTTCGCATTATACCCATTGCTGCGTGCGATGGAAGAAACAGATGCGACTCTAGCGCTGCACTCCAACCGGGTCGCTGCTTTGGCGGCCGAATTAGCGTTTGCTGCAGGCTTACCCAAATTGGACGTCCGCCGCGTTTACCTTGGGGCAATGGTGCATGATGTCGGAAAACTTGCCATGAATGGCGAGGTCCTGCAAAAACCAGGGAGACTCACGCAGAGTGAGTATACGGAGATTCAGCGTCATCCTCGAATCGGAGCTCGCCTCCTTGCCTCGGACCCGTTGCAGAACGTCTATGCAGACATTGTCCTGCATCATCACGAACGGTTGGACGGGAGTGGCTACCCGGAGGGACTCCGTGCCAGTGAAATTCACTTCCCAGTTCGCATTGTCAGCATTGCAGACGCGTTTGATGCGATGACGTCGAACCGGGCGTACAGGCACGCACTCTCTGTGTCGGAGGCTGTTCACGAACTGAGGGCTGGAGCGGGCACGCAATTTGACGTGAGTTTAGTCACTTTGTTCGAACGCTGCCTGCACACCTTGAATCTTACCTCGTGCGATTTCACGAGCGGTGCTGTGCCCCAATCGCTTCGGTTATCGACGCAAAGCCTCTCTCTTGCAATCGTGAGTGAAGGCCGTTCACGATTTCACCAATGACTTGTGGTCCTTCGTAGATGAGTGCGGTATAGAGTTCTACAAGCGAAGCGCCAGCTGTGATTTTCTCAAACGCATCTTCAGCTGTGAAAACTCCGCCGGACGCGATGATGGGTATGCGACCGCCGGTAGCCTGGTAAACCAATGACACGACATGCGTTGACCGCTGTAACAGGGGCTTACCGCTAAGACCGCCTGATTCCCCTTGGTGCGGGCTTTCAAGGCCGGGCCTTGTAATGGTCGTATTCGTTGCAATCAAGCCATCGATGCCAATCTCAACCAAACGACACGCGATTTCAACGATGGCATCGTCGTCTAAGTCTGGAGCGAGTTTCACCAGCACTGGTGGAAGGGAGTCTTTGGCCCGCCCGCCAAGGTGTGATTTTTGCTCTGGCTCACCAGTTTGAGTCTGGCTTCTTGCGAGCGCATGCAGGCGTGCACGCTCTTTCAGCACCGCATCAACAAGCGGTACCAGGGTATCTGCTGCCTGCAAGTCTCGTAAGCCCGGGGTGTTTGGAGAACTGACATTGATGACGAAAAAATCGGCGACCGCGTACAATTCTCTAACGAGTTTGATGTAGTCATCGACTGCCCTATCATTGTCGGTCACTTTGTTCTTTCCGAGGTTTACGCCGACAATTCCTGATGCACGCCGCTGCCGGAGGCGCTCGTGAAGCCGAACGGCACCTTCATTATTAAACCCCATCCGGTTAATCAGGGCTGCGTCATCGACGAGTCGAAACAGCCGTGGTCGGGGATTGCCAGGCTGGGGCAGCGGAGTGACTGTGCCAACTTCCACAAATGAAAAACCGAGTGAAAGAAATGCATCCACGGCTTCACCATTTTTGTCGAGTCCAGCTGCAAGGCCTATTGGATGCGCAAACGTAAGTCCCCAGATGGACTGTGAAAGCAGTTTTGTGCTTGACATCGGCTGCCTGACCCACCGACTGATAGAGGGCATTTTTGAAAGCGTTGTCAGCGTCAACTTGTGCGCCGTTTCAGGGTTCATTTGAAATAACAGTGGACGAATCCACCTATACATGTCTCTTTCCTCCCGAAGCACCTTCGAATCATCTTAGCCACTTTACCACACAAATCTTAGCAAGTCGCAGGTCTGTAGTGCTATATTTTAAACGTGTCACATTGCAGGGCCGTGCATCGTCCAATGGATGTTGGAGGTGCGAAGGGCCAGTCGGGGGGCAGCGGACGATGAGTGATATGTCCGAGACCAGTTCCGACGCCGTGTACTTACTTCGCAGGTGGATGGAACAATACGGAACCGATGTTATCAATTTCGCATACTCCTATGTTCGCAATTATCATCAAGCGCAAGACATTGCGCAGGATGTGTTTTTACGCGCATTCCAGAACGCACATACATTTCGCGGGGACAGTGCCGTCAAGACCTGGTTGTTGTCGATTACCGCCAACCGCTGCAAAGACTACTTGCGGTCCTGGCATACGCGTCATGAAATGTTGCAAAAGGAAGACTGGTCTGCTGACGACATCGCCGACGCAGATACGGAATCCACTGTTCTGGGAAAGCTTTCTAGAGACGAAGTGTGGGAACGCGTGAATGAACTGCCACTGAAGTACCGCGAAGTGGTTGTTCTATATTACCTTCGTGACTTATCGACGAAGGAAGTTGCTGAAGTACTCTCCGTATCGGATGAGGCCGTGAGAACACGACTGCACCGGGGAAGAGCGCTCCTAAGACAGATGTTAGAGGAGGCAAAGCTGTGAAAACCTCCCGTGATGACTTAGACCACTGGTTGAAAGGTGCGAGCGAAGTACCGTGGTCCAAGGACCTTGAAGCGCGGATTATGAACCAGGCAGAGGCAATGGTTCAGGATAGCACCGCAGATGAAACAATGAAGCCGGGCCGTGCAAAAAGACGCCCATCTGTCCGCCGTCGAGACTTGCGAAGCTGGTTGGCCGTCCTTGGCGGTGCAGCCGCCGCAATACTTCTAGCGGTCGCGGTATGGAACACAGGTGCGCGACAACAGCTTGTGCCAAACGGGCCAATCATCAATAGCACGACACCGGCGGCGGGCCCCGTACACACGTTGCAAAGTGTGATGGCGCCAAACACAATCGGTTTGCGGTCGGCTCCCATCCAAGTTCGCGGGCTTGGCCTCGCGAGTAGTGTCCCTGGTGGACCGCGCAACGAAGTGGTTGCCACACTTGTGAATAAAGGAACGACACCCATCAGCAAGCTGGATGTGTTCGGCGTGCTTTCTTTTCACAACAGTTCGGTGACTACCAACAGTGTACTCCAGTCTGTCGATTGGATTACGTTTGTTGATGCCCCAAACCAGACCATCATGCCCGGACAGTCTGTGGTTTGGACGTTCCAACCGACGACAGCGCCAACCGACGGCCAAGGCAACCTCACAGACACCCCTTCTCTCGAGTTTTACTGGGCTGGCACTGCATCTGGCAACGAGGTCACAGATACATGGCAGATGAGTCCAGTACAGGTTGCCGTCAAAGGCGTTGTTGTCAGCAGCACATGGGCGACGGGGCAAGCATTTGCTGTCCAAACAGCGATTAAGAACACATCCAAGACCCCATTGGATTGGAATCATGTACTCGCCATCATTTGGTTTGATAACCCGTCCGGAGCGTCGCTTTCCGGTACGGCGCTGACTGACAACACGCCGACGAACGCGCCAACGGCTGCCAGTACGTCTACTGGCAGTGCTTCCTCGGCTACAGGGCTTGGCACGAGCAGCCAGCCTGCGACCACGGCAAACAGCGTGGCTGGAAGCATTGCTCCGTCGCCGTCATTTGGCTTCACAGCACCTGGGGTCTCGAGGTATCTGAGTACGATTTCTAGTACTTCGGGACAAGGGGCTACTTTGAGTCCGGGAGCCAGCGTGTCTCTGACATTCCACTTGGTTGGCCCAGTCGATCCGAATCTGACATCTGAGACACCTCACGTACTGGTGATACAGGAGGGTACGCATTGACAACACGATTCAGCCTCGCCGAGCTCTCGGAAATGTTTCATGTCCCTGTGGACATAGTGCGCAGGGCAGTTGATGAACTGTCACAGCAGGATTTGCTGACCGCGGAATCGTTTGTTTTTGGTGAACGAAACTGGCGTGTCGCCCCCAGTGACACCAAACGTATCCAACAATGGATTGTGGACAAACAAGCTCAAAACCCTGAGCTGTTTGCCTCTTCAGAGCGCAGACGCGTTAAGCGTAAAGTCATAGAACAGCCTGCGAAGGACTTGGGTGAACACCGTTCTGATGCACCAGGACAGAATGCGGACAGGTGAGTGCGCACAGGTGAATGTGGACAGCTGGTGTGGACAAGCTGGTGTGGACAACTCGTGCGTACAGGTGAGCCCGCACACAGGATGCCAACGGGTCAAATATGAGCGCATTGGGTGCGGATAGATGAATGCGAGCGCAGCGAATGGGCAGGGCTATAGTGAGAACGCGACGGGTAACAACGGGAAAGGCAACGGATAAGAATGGCAACCGCTAGGTGTGCCATCTTTCCGCTGTTTGCCAGCGATGCGTGAATTGCGTTTATAGTCGAATATGCTAAACTGATGACGAATTTATCGTACATTGACCAAGCAGTTCGCGGACGGAAGCGTCATGTATCGGACAAGCTCTGGGCGATGTGAAGGAGGTCTTCTCGCCGTGAAGGTGGGTATTCCGAAGGAACTCAAGGACAACGAGAATCGCGTAGCAATTACACCGGCTGGTGTGCACGCGCTGGTCGAAGCGGGGCACCAGGTCTTTATCGAGACATCGGCAGGTGTCGGGAGTGGTTTTGACGACGAAAGTTACCAGCAGTTTGGTGCTGAGATTTCATCGTCTGCAGAGGATGTTTGGGCAACAGCAGATTTGGTGCTCAAGGTAAAGGAACCGCTGCCCTCGGAATACGGGTATTTCCGGTCTGATCTTACTTTATTTACATATCTTCACTTAGCCCCTGAGCCTGAATTGACACAGGCGCTGTTAGACAGTGGAATTACGGCGATTGCCTATGAAACCGTTCAACTGCCCGATAGAAGCCTGCCTTTGCTCACACCGATGAGTGAAGTCGCTGGTCGAATGTCAATTCAGATTGGTGCGCACTACCTTGAAAAAGCCCATGGCGGCCGTGGCGAGTTGCTCGGCGGCGTTCCGGGTGTTCCACCTGCGCGCGTCGTCGTCGTTGGCGGCGGGATTGTCGGAACGAATGCAGCGCGGATGGCGATGGGCATGGGAGCCGACGTGACCATTCTGGATTCGAATTCGAGCCGTCTGCGTTACCTTGATGATGTGTTTGGCGGTCGTCTCCGCACGGTGATGTCAAACGCCTATAACCTGCTGCAACACATTGAAGGTTGCGACTTGTTGGTGGGCTCAGTCTTGATTCCTGGTGCACGGGCGCCGAAGATTGTCACGGCAGAGATGGTGCAACGGATGCACACGGGCGGCGTGATTGTGGACGTGGCGATTGACCAGGGTGGATCAATTGAGACGATTGACCGGATCACCACGCACAGTAATCCGACCTATGAAAAGTACGGCGTGATTCATTACTCCGTGGCGAATATGCCAGGGGCTGTCCCAAGGACATCAACGTTGGCTCTGACAAACGTGACCGTACCGTATGCTCTGCAGTTGGCGAACCAAGGCACAGAAGCTGCGGTTCAGGCAAACGCGGCACTCGCGAAAGGCGTCAATGTCATTCATGGCAAACTGACGTATGAGGCTGTTGCGAATGCCCTTTCGCTCAGTTACACACCGCTTTCGGACGTCATCTGAAAGGCGTAGTTTCCTAAGTGTGCGAATCGGTAGCGTCATCATGCGCTCAATCGGTGGACACGGACTTGCAAGGTGAGGTACCCTAGATAACGAAGATTTTTTGCTCTGGGGGTGAAACACTTGGTCACTGAGGAACAAATCCGTGAAACACTGACAGAGGTACTTGATCCCGAGATTCAAATTGACATCGTCAATCTCGGCATGGTCTACGGAGTCGATGTACTTGACGAAGGCAAGAAGGTCAAGGTGACCGTAACCCTGACGACCATGGGATGTCCTTTGTATGATGATATCAAGGACCAGATTATTGAACGGGTAAAGGCGTTTCCTGGCGTGGAGGACTGTGAAGTAGAACTTACCTTCGACCCGCCATGGGACAAGGACATGATGTCAGAAGAGGCGAAACTAGTCTTTAAGTACCTGTTCTAAACTGACCTGTTACCATCTCGCTCCATTAAACCGCAATCGACCCAGAGCGCAGATTAGTGCTCTGGGTTTTTGCGTGCTTACGCACCGTGGGTGCGTAAGGGGGCGTCGGATAGGCTGAATGGGCGTTGCTTACGCACCGTGGGTGCGTAAGGAAGCGCTGAATTGGCTGAATGAGTGTTGCTTACGCACCGTGGGTGCGTAAGGAAGCGCTGAATTGGCTGAATGAGTGTTGCTTACGCACCGTAGGTGCGCAAGGAGCGTCGAAATAGGTTGAATGGGCGTTGCTTACGCACCGTGGGTGCGTAAGGAAGCGCTGAATTGGCTGAATGGGCGTTGCTTACGCACCGTGGGTGCGTAAGGAGGCGCAGAATTGGGCTGAATGAGTGTTGCTTACGCACCGTAGGTGCGTAAGGGGGCACCGGACTGGCTGAATGACCGTTGCTGCATGGGCATTGGTTGCAGATCGCCACGGCGCGCAAACGTGACAAATCTTTGACAACATGGCAAACCCATGCGCATCGGTTGCAATTTTACGACGATATGTTAATCTGAAGTTGAAAACATGACTTACAAAGTCAACTTTACATTTGGACATGAAAGGTTGGTCACAGAAATGGCATCTCCCGTGTTCCAGATCAATGACTTACATGTAAAGGTCGAGGACAAGGAAATTGTCCGGGGCCTCAGTTTAGAGATTAAGGGTGGCGAGATTCACGCCATCATGGGACCCAATGGTACGGGCAAAAGTACATTGGCTTCCGCGTTAATGGGGCATCCTGCGTATGAAGTGACTGGCGGACGAGTGACCTTGGACGGTCAGGATGTGCTTGACATGTCCGTGGATGAACGGGCGCGGGCAGGCATGTTTCTGGCGATGCAATACCCTGCCGAAGTTCCTGGTGTTTCAAACGCCAACTTCCTTCGGACGGCGCTCAATTCACGGCTTGGTGAAGGCAACGAAGTTCCGGTCCTCAAGTTCCACCGTCAACTGCAGCAAAAAATGAAGGACCTCAATATCGATCCTGCGTTTGCAGAACGTTATTTGAATGAAGGCTTCTCCGGCGGGGAGAAGAAGCGCAACGAAATTTTGCAAATGGCCATGTTGAATCCCCGGATTGCCATCTTGGACGAGATTGACTCCGGTCTCGATATTGATGCACTGCGCATTGTCGCCGATGCCGTCAATATATTGCGTTCTCCAGACCTTGGCTTCTTAATCATCACACACTACCAGCGGTTGTTGCAGCACATCGTTCCTGATTATGTGCACGTCATGATGCAAGGTCGGATTGTTCGCTCCGGTGGACGTGAGCTCGCAGAGAAACTCGAGCAGAATGGATACGACTGGCTGAAACAGGAACTCGGCATCGAGGACGAGACCGTTGGCGTAGAAGCGTAAGGGGGACGTAAGCATGACGACGAATGAGACAGCTTTATCTCCTGCTTCCTCCTTGGTAGCCGATGTCGTTGCTCGGTTTTCCGAACCAGCCTGGCTAAAGGAGGCTCGGGAACAGGCGTTTGCCAAGTACGGGGAGACACCAGCCCCAAGGTTGGAAAAGACGGACTTGCGTCGCCGGACGTTTGATATCGGGCCATTTTCGAATTTGACAGCGGGTCCATCGGCAAGGGCGAGGCGCCTTTTGGACAGCTTGCAAAACAGTCCGTTTGTGTTTATTCGCGACGGCGTTGTGGTGCAAACAAACGTGCCTGCGGAGCTCGCCTCAAAGGGGATCGTTTTCTCAAGTCTCCACCAAGCGGTCGGTTCGCATGAAGCCATTGTTCGCAAGCACCTTTCATCCGTCGTGACAGCCGACGAAAGCAAGTGGGCGGCTCTCAATACAGCCGCTTGGACAGACGGTGCGTTCGTATATGTACCGCGAAACACAGCCCTTGATGGGACAGTCACATTTGTCTATGAGTCATCAGCTCAGGGCCACGGTACGGCTGTTCATTCCTTGGTCGTCGCCGAGGAAGGCTCAGAGCTTGCGTACACGGAAGTGTTTCTGGTAGATGGTGAACTCGAGAGTGGCAAAGTGCACAGCGATGTTTTGGAAGTTGTCGCAGGGTCTGCGGCCCGTGTCACGGTGGCGGTTGCGGCCGAGTACAAAAAAGGCCCAACGAATTTCACTGTACGCCGCGCGAAACTGTCTTCCGATTCGAAAGTGGATTGGTTGTACGGGGATGTCGGTGACGGGTTCACGGTCGGTGTGTTGGAGAGCGATTTGGTCGGCAACGGATCGGTCTCAACAGCATCAGGGATAGGACTCGGCTACGGCCGTCAACATATGGACATGACGGTGAGCATGTTGCATCGCGGCCGCCACACAGAAAGCAACATTGTGATGCACGGAGCACTACGTGAACGCGCAAATTCCATCTACCGGACGTCAACCCATATCTTCCGAAAGGCGGTTGGCGCTGGCAGTGAGCAGAATGACCGAATGCTGATGCTCGACGGAACAGCGAGAGCAGACGCGATTCCGATGCTGCTGATTGATGAAAATGACGTCCAGCGTTGCGGTCACGCTGCCAGTGTCGGGCAGATGGATGCGTGGCAGTTATACTACCTGCAGTCTCGAGGCATTCCTGAGAAACAGGCACGGCGGATGATAATTTGGGGCTATCTCGAGCCTACGCTTGGGGCATATCCGAACGAGGCCGTGCGTGACTTTCTGCGTGAGCAGATTGACAAGGAGCTCGTGTAATGGACATTTCTACAATCAAGGCCGATTTTCCGATTTTGAATCAGCAAATCAACGGACATCCCTTGGTGTATCTGGACAGTGCGGCGACGTCGCAAAAGCCCGAGTCTGTTATCGAGGTTCTGAAGCGCTATTACGAAACCGACAACGCCAACGTTCATCGCGGCGTTCACACACTTGGCTCACGGGCAACGGAAGCCTATGAACTTGCCCGCGAGAAAGTGGCGCGGTTTATCGGTGCAAAGGACGCAGCCCAACTCGTATTTACACGCGGAACGACAGAGTCCATTAATATGGTGGCATACGGCTTCGCGAGGCAGCGCTTGACAGCGGACGATGAGATTGTGTTGACTCCTGCAGAGCATCACAGTAACCTCATCCCCTGGCAGCAAGTGGCCCGCGTAACGGGTGCAAAACTCAAATACATTCCGCTTCAGGGCGATGGCACGATTTCTCTCGACGACGCGCGCAGCTTAATTGGTCCAAGAACGAAGATTGTGGCCATCGCTCACGTCTCGAATGTACTGGGAACGATTCACCCGATTCGTGAACTTGCCGATCTCGCTCACGCTGTCGGCGCAGTCATTGTCGTGGACGGTGCGCAAAGTGTCCCGCACATGCCTGTGGACGTGCAAGAACTTGACTGTGACTTCCTGGCCTTTTCGGGGCACAAGATGTGTGGTCCAACCGGCATCGGTGCGCTATATGGCAAACGACGCTGGTTGGATGAAATGGAGCCGACGTATTTCGGTGGCGAAATGATTGACGTCGTAGAACTGTACGAAGCAACGTGGAAGGAAACACCTTGGAAGTTTGAGGGCGGTACGCCTATCATTGCTGGTGCCATTGGTATGGGGGCAGCGGTGGATTACCTGCAGAAAATTGGCATGGAGAACATCCGCCAGCATGATAGGGAGATCACCAGCTACGCGCTCACCCGTTTGCGCGAGATTCCTGAACTGGACATTTACGGACCTGCAGACGGAGCAGAACGCGGTGGACTCGTGACGTTCAATCTTGGCAAGATTCATCCGCACGATGTCTCAACCGTGCTCGATGCCGAGGGTGTGGCGATTCGTGCAGGACATCACTGCGCACAGCCGCTCATGCGCATCCTGAATGTACCGGCAACTGCCAGGGCGAGCTTCTACTTCTATAACACGAAATCAGACGTTGACGCTTTGGTGAACGCCCTGGCGTCTGCGAAGGAGTTTTTCCAACATGCAATTGTCTGAGCTATATCGACAGGTCATTATGGATCACTATCAAAACCCGCGTAATCAGGGTCAACTCGAAGATGCAGTTTCAGTGGACCTGCGCAACCCGAGCTGTGGCGACGAAATTACCTTACAAATGCTCATCAAGGACGGCGTCGTCGAAGATGTTCGGTTTAAGGGCAGCGGCTGTTCCATTTCCATGGCGTCTGCGTCGATGATGACGGAAGCCGTCAAAGGGTTGACTGTGGACGAAGCCCTGAAATTGGGTGAGCAGTTTCGGCTGATGATTCGCGGCCAGGAAGTGACCGGCGACGAACTTGGTGACCTCGAGGCACTCCAAGGGGTATCCCAATTTCCTGCCCGGGTAAAGTGTGCAACACTGGCGTGGCAGGCGCTCGATAGAGCAGCACACAGCCACGATGGTCCACATACAGACTGACGTGTTTTTGGACGCGTGCACGACTCCGTGTGTTGGTGGGACGAATGCGCCGTGATGAGAGACATACAGACTGACGTGTTTTGAGGATACGTGTTTTGAGGATTAAGGAGGGATTAGGCATGGCGAAGTCTCTGCCAGAACTGGAAGAGTATCAATACGGGTTTAGAGACAAGGACGTTTCTGTCGTCAAGCTGGAAAAAGGGCTGTCCCGCAAGGTCGTCGAGCAGATTTCGATGATGAAGAATGAGCCAGGTTGGATGACCGACTTTCGCCTGCGTTCACTGGAACTCTTCTACCAAAAGCCAATGCCGGGCTGGGGCGGCAACTTATCTGATCTGAACTTTGACGACATCACCTACTATGTGAAGCCAGCTGAGAAGCAGGGTAAAACATGGGATGAGGTGCCGGAAGAGATTAAGAACACATTTGACCGTCTGGGGATTCCTGAAGCGGAACAAAAGTTCCTCGCGGGCGTGTCCGCGCAGTACGAATCCGAGGTCGTGTACCACTCGATGCGCGAAGACCTTCAGAAACTCGGCATCCTGTTTACCGATACGGACACGGCGCTGCGTGAATACCCGGAGCTTTTCAAGGAGTACTTTGGGACCATCATCCCGCCCGAAGACAATAAGTTCGCGGCACTGAACAGTGCAGTGTGGAGCGGTGGCAGCTTTATCTACGTACCAAAAGGCGTGAAGAGCGACGTGCCGCTGCAGGCTTACTTCCGAATCAATTCGGAGAACATGGGCCAATTCGAACGCACGCTCATCATCGCGGACGACGACAGCTTTGTGCATTACGTCGAGGGTTGCACGGCTCCTATTTACAGCACCAACTCACTGCATAGCGCAGTTGTTGAAATCATTGTTAAGGACCGCGCCCGTTGCCGTTATTCAACGATTCAAAACTGGGCGCCGAACATCTACAACCTTGTTACGAAGCGTGCTGTGGCGCACAAGGATGCGACGATGGAGTGGGTCGACGGCAACATCGGATCGAAACTGACGATGAAGTACCCAAGCGTTTACCTCATGGGCGAAGGCGCCAAGGGTATGGTATTATCCATTGCCGTCGGTGGCCGCGGCCAGCATCAGGATACTGGGGCAAAGATGGTCCACAATGCGCCAAACACGACTTCAACGATTGTGTCGAAGTCCATCAGTAAGCAGACGGGGAAAACGACGTACCGAGGCCTCACCAGTTTCGCCCCGAATGCATACGGCGCAAAGTCAAACGTGAAGTGTGACACGCTCATCATCGACGAGGACTCGACGTCGGATACGATTCCGGTCAACGAGATCATGAACGACAATGTTACGCTCGAACACGAAGCGAGTGTTTCCAAGGTCTCTGAGGAGCAGCTGTTCTACCTCATGAGCCGTGGGTTGTCTGAGGAAGACGCAACGCGGATGATTGTCATGGGCTTCATTGAGCCGTTCACCAGAGAACTGCCGATGGAGTATGCTGTGGAAATGAACCGCTTGATTAAGTTCGAAATGGAAGGCTCGGTCGGATAATACCGCACAGTTGAATTGGCTGGGAAGGTCATCCGCGTGGTGGCCTTTCGGTCTATCAGCGTGGTAGGTCTAGCAGTAAGCTGGCCTTTCGGTTTATCGACAGCAGGGGGTTTACGATGTCTTGGACGAAGGTTCTTAGCCTCGCGGAAATCCCGCAGGGCACGATGAAGCAGGTCACGGTTGAGGATCTCGATATTGCACTGTACCACACGGAAGACGGCCTGTTCGCGACGTCCGACGTCTGTACGCACGCAAGCGCGTTCCTGACCGATGGAAAACTGGTTGGTTGTGTGGTCGAGTGTCCGAAACACGGCGGCAAATTTGATGTGAAGAGTGGTCAACCGAAGGCCTTCCCATGTGTCATCCCGGTTGAAACATTCGCCGTTGAGGTGCGCGGCGAGGAGATTTGGCTCGAGGCTTGATGGTTCGAGGCTAGACGTGATGGCCTGATGGCTGCGGGTTTGACGTGATGGCTTGACGGCTTGAGGCCAGACGTGACGGCTGCTGGCCTGCGGGTTTGATGGCTTGGATGTGACGGTTCCGACCAGAGAGTGGGCCGGATGGGCTGGCATTCGAGTGACCGGTTATCGGTCTGGATGACAAGGGAATGGACAGTGCCTCTTGAAAGGGGGGTTGCGTGTGAAGGTCGCCAAAAAGACGGAGTACGGGCTTCGTGCGATGGTATGCCTGGCATTAATGGGAGGCCAGAAACAGGCCGTGGCTTTACCCGCGATTGCGCAGTCGGAACAAATACCGGAACAGTTTTTGGACCAGATATTTGCAAAACTGAGACGTGCTGGGTTTATCAAGAGCCAACGCGGGGTAAACGGTGGATACCTGCTGAGCCGGCCTCCAGAGAAAATATCTATTGGGGAGTTGGTTCGGGTTCTCGAGGGGTCTTTGTCGCCCATCGGGTGTGTGACGGAGGAAAATTCCGATCCCGGTGATTTTTGCGGTCGGTTTTCAGCCTGTCACACTCGGAACGTTTGGCTCCGCGTGATGAACGCGATTACCCACGCTCTGGACAGTTTAACGCTCGCAGAGGTCATGCACGACGATGTCCCGGTTCACGAGGTGCTCGGGATGGATTCCCGTTAACTTTTTACGGGGGTCGAGTTTCAGTTCACCTTTCTAGGCGAGGCAATCGACAAGCGCTCCCTCGTATGCAAGGATATTAAAGGCTCCCCCACAAGCGTGCTGTCGTTGTGACTGCCGCTGTGAGAGAGCCTTATGAGTTTTCAAAACCCTAAATCTACCTTTGGCGCTTCTTGGATTTTTTCCACAGCCGTGTCTCTGACGATGCAAGCTTGCACATACTCGTCAAATAACTGCTTTAGAGCACCGTGTTTTTCAAGCAGCACCGAGTCGATGATGAGGTGCTGCTCTTTGCGATCGTACGATATGTGGTAACTCGGGTTGTAACCAAGGTCACGCAATTGGTTCAGCAACTGGTTCAGAAGGTCGTTCACTGCAAGGTGGGCCTTGCTCCATTGCTCCGAAGACTGTGATAGGTCCATGAGATGTCCGTCCTTTCTCGGTATCAAAACAGTGGCTGAGAGCTCAGAGTTGCACTGGCGGCAGCCCTTTGTTGGTAAAATACGGCTACCCGGATGGTTGAGAGTCGGCAACCAAGGTGATACGGAGTTAGTGTGGGCATATTTGAAACGCCTGACAACCTCTAGTATAATGCATGTTGGATGTAGTCGCCAAGTTAGAGGCGCATCCTGGACTAAGGAGGGGTAAAGATGCCATTAGTGGGACAACCAGCTCCAGACTTTGACATGCTTTCAACCAAGGACATGAAGACGCTTGACCAGCACGTCAAGCTCTCCGATTACAGCGGAAAGTGGTTAGTGATGTTCTTCTATCCTGCGGACTTTACATTCGTCTGCCCGACTGAAATCATTGCCATGAACGACCGCTTGACTGAGTTTCACGATCTCGATGCTGAGGTTCTCGGCGTAAGCTGTGACTCGGTACATAGTCACAAGGCATGGATCAACACGCCGAAGTCGGAAAATGGGCTCGGTGGATTGGATTATCCACTCGGTGCCGATTTTACAAAGGAAGTTGCTCGCAAGTACGACGTGCTTGTCGAGAGTGAAGGCCAGGCACTTCGCGGCCTGTTCATTGTGGACCCTGAAGGCGTGCTGCGCTACCAAGTTGTTCACGATATGAACATCGGACGCAGCGTTGACGAAACCCTTCGCGTTCTCGAGGCACTGCAGGCTGGCGGATTGTGCCCGGCGAACTGGAAACCAGGCGACAAACTGCTCCAAGTCTGATGGCTCTATCAGCGAATCGCCCGCTTGTGGAAACTCACAAGCGGGTTTTCAATATTCGGGTTGTCAATAACAATAGGTTGTCAATATTCCGGGTCAATCCACGTCTTCAATAGCAATAGCCAGGTTATCAATAGCAATATCCAGGTTGTCAATATCCTTATTCATGGTTTTCACCAGTCATGTCTGCAATATTACGGAATATTACGGAGGTGTACCACACATGCCAATGCGCTTAGGTACGGAAATGCCGAGTCTCGAAGGTGTCACTGAGTGGTTCAATTCGGAAGGTGCACCAACACTCGAAAAAGATAAAGTTACGCTAATTCACTTCTGGGCAGTGTCTTGCCACATCTGCCATGAAACGATGAATGACGTGATGAATATCATCAACAAATACCAATCTGAAGGATTGCAGGCCGTCGCTCTCCACATGCCGCGTTATGAAGAAGATGTCGACGTAGATAAAGTTAAGGTGGACATGCAGGAATATCACATGACGCAGCCCATCGGACTGGATCATCAGCATCAGGTGACCAATCGTTTCGAGAATGAGTACGTGCCTGCCTTCTTCGTCTTTGGCAAGGATGGCACCTTGAAATTCCGCGCCGCCGGGGACAAAGGTTTTCTCAAGGTGGAGCCAAAGGTTCGCGAAGCCCTGGGCCTGGAGGGTTAGACGCAGCCACGGTGCGTAAGCGGCGCGCAGCCGGCCACTCCGACGACCCCCTACGCACCCACGGTGCGTAAGCGGGGCTCAGCCAACCGATCTGGAGCTTGCGCATAGAGTGGAGGCGTAAGCGTACGTGGACATGGCCCTGGCCCTGGCCTTGGTTTTGCTCAGTAAGTTGTAATAACGCGCCCTGAGCGCGTTATCTCCGATAGAATCTCTAGTGCTGGCAAGAAATAGCGCGCTGTAGAAGCGCTATGGATGAAGTAAAGTAGTTTGTGTAGCAGGATTTGGATATTCGCGGATAGTAAAAAAGTAGGGTATCCTTGGGATTGCGACATCACCAAAAAAGGAGCCCTACCAATGACTAGTGTACACGAACTTGGCACGTCGGATCTAATGGAAATTCTCGTGAAGGACTTCGTCAAGGAAAAACTTGAGTTGATCATGCGTGAGGAGATCGACAATTTTCTAAAGGTTGAATATGAGGGCAAGCGTCCCAGCCGAAACGGAACCTATGGTCGCTCCCTAGAAACACGGTTTGGAAAAATAGAGAATTTGCGGGTTCCCCGAGACCGTAAGGACGCCTTTCAAACTCGAGTGTTTGCGCCATACCAGCGTCGAGAGGGCTGGTTAGAAGAGGCTGTCATTCACATGTATAAGGGTGGGATGAGTACCCGCGACATCGCAAAATTCATCGAAGGCATGTTTGGCACGCAGTACTCCCCAACGACCATCAGTAACATCACGAGTACCGTCTTGGAAGATATCGAAGCATGGCAGCAACGTCCATTAGATAAACGCTATTCCGTGATTTATTTGGACGGCATCTATATCAAACTTAAGCGCAACACGGTGAGCAGTGAAGTCATCTATCTGGCGATGGGCATCAACGAAGATGGATATCGACAGATCCTCGGCTTCTACGTTGGCGGAAAAGAAAGCGCCAATGGCTGGAGGGATGTGCTCAAGGACCTGTATCGTCGCGGAGCGAAGGAGGTCTTGCTGGGGGTATTTGACGGGTTACCTGGCCTGGAAGAAGCGTTTCGAGAAACGTACCCAAGGGCAGACGTTCAACACTGCATCGTACACAAGGTGCGCAGTACGTTCCCGAAAATTCGAGTCAAGGACAAGGTTGAGTTTATCGGCGACCTCAAAACGATTTATACCGCATTGGATAGGGACTTAGCCTTGGCAGCGTTCGATACGGTCAAGAGCAAGTGGAGTAAAACCTATCCGAAAGAAATTCAATCGTGGGAAGACCAACTTTCAACGCTACTGACGTTTTACAAATTTCCAAAGCTGATTCGCGGGTCCATCTACACATCCAACGCAATCGAGCGGACGAACAAAGAGCTACGCAAGAGGTTTCGACCGATGAACAGCTTAACGAACATGGATGCAGCTGAGAAAATCATCTATCTTGAAGTCACGACTTATAACGAGAAATGGAGCACAAGAGTCATCCGTGGCTTCGGGGATGCGGAAACGAAGACAGAGCTGAAGCGAATGTATGAGGAACGCTACCCAAGCATGTCAGAAGTCTCTGCGCAGGAATAAATATCCAACAACTTGAACAATCACGTTTACAACAACGACGACAACTTGCTCTGAAAATTCAAACAAACAGGAAATAAAAGGGAAATTCCGGTGGGGGGTACCCCCCACCAACCTTAAAACAAATCAATAATGATGTTATCCATCTCCGATGGATAACCCTACTTAAAGCGAATTACACAAACTTCTTGACACTACCGCGCTATGTTCGTACCCGGAGTCAATAACGACGTGTGAACGCGTTATTTTAATGAGATTCAGTGAATAACGCGCTACGAGCGCGTTATTTCCACTTGAAGGTGTTTCGGGCAGGGTGAATAACGCGTTCCCGGCTCGCTATCGGCGGCCCAACTCCTACCGTAGCCAAGCTTGAGGGCACGATGGAACTTGGAAGTCGAATGGTGAAGCGAGACACAGTGGGTAAGGGAGTATGAACTGTGCCTGCCACTGTGCGGACTATCGCGAGCGGCGCAGCCCTTGGCCATCGCCAGTTGAGCGGCAGACGGTTCGTTGCACGGATAACCGCCTTTTCACTATTGACACTATCACCTGACAGCGTTTACAATGGGAATCGAAAATGAATGGCTATTCATTCAGTGGGGAGGGGAGGGGCATCGGAACCCGACGGGACGAGTCGAAATACAACGCCATCCTGGATGCCGCTGTGTTGGTGATGGCGGAGTTTGGGTATCACCACGCACAAATTGCCCGCATCGCCAAGGCTGCTGGCGTCGCCGACGGAACCGTGTATCTCTACTTCAAAAATAAAGAGGATATACTCATCTCTGTCTTGCGGCACACCATCGGCGAAATTGTCGACAAGGCGACAGAAACAAGCGCGAAAGCTGTGTCTGCGGAAGACCAGTTGCGTTCTCTAGTCCGCCTGTACTTTGGCGAACTTGGCGTACGTCGTGATTTGGCGATGGTTACTCAAGTTCATCTGCGGCAAGTCGACACAAACATCCGACGGGAGATTGGCGACATCATGAAGCCTTTTTACAACCTGCTCGACGACATGTTTGAGCGGGGTGTAAAGGAAGGGATTTTTGCGCCGAGTCTGAATCGGAGAATTACAAGGCGACTGATTTTTGGAACGATGGATGAGACCGTTACTGCGTGGGTTCTATCGGGAGCGAAGTACGACTTGGCTTCGTTGTCGAACGATGTGGTCGATGCTTTACTCTATGGCTTGACCGGCCGCCCTGAAAACAATACAGAGCAAAAAGGCTGATGTTCTGAGAGGAGTGTTGGTTCGTGGACATCCTTGTACTGTTGAAGCAGACGTTTGATACTGAGGAACGCATCACGGTAGAAAACGGCAAGGTAAAAGAAGACGGGGTTCGCTTTGTCATTAATCCGTACGACGAATACGCAGTGGAAGAAGCCATTCGACTGCGGGACGAGCAAGGTGGTACGGTGACCATTCTGTCGATTGGACCGTCAAGAACCGAAGAAGCCATCCGCACGGCGCTGGCAATGGGTGCCGATGAGGCGGTTTTAGCGGATGATGAAGCTTTGTTTGGCGATGAATACACAGCTGCCAAAGTTTTGGCGGCGATGGTGAAAGCAAGAACTTACGACCTGATTATCGGCGGCAATCAGGCGGTTGATGATGGTTCTGGACAGGTAGCTGTCCGTTTGGCAGAAGAGCTTGGAATTCCCCACATCTCAACGCTGACGAAACTTGAAGTGAGTGGGTCTGAAGTCGTCGGACACAGAGATGCAGAAGGCGATGTCGAAGTGGTCACCGCATCTTTGCCCGTGCTCGTTACTGCGCAGCAAGGTCTGAATGAGCCGCGTTACCCGTCCTTGATTGGCATCCGGAAAGCAGGCAAAAAGCCGCTTACGCATGTGACTGCAGCAGATTTGGGACTTTCATCGGACCAACTCGCTGCACGCACCGAGGTAGTTGAGACATTCCTGCCGAAGCCAAAAGAGGCCGGACGTATCCTTCAAGGAGACCTTACAAATCAGGTGAAGGAACTGGTTCACTCACTCACCTCCGTAGACAAGGTGATTGGCTGATTCGCTGGACTTTGCGGTGAAGTGCGAGTTGATAGGAGGGAATCGTAATGTCAAAAAAGGTGCTTGTACTTGCCGATGTACGTCGGCAAAAACTGCGTAATGTAACTTTGGAGATGGTTGGAGCCGCAACTGTCATCGCTGCGGGCGGTGAGGTTGGCGTTGCGATACTTGGCAAGGATGTAAAAGGCTTGGCCGACGGCCTTGGCGATTTCGGTGTGGATGTGACCTACGTGGTCGACAGCCCTGAACTCGAACATTACAGCCCATCGGCGTATCGAAAGGCGTTCATGGAAATCGTGCGTGACTTTGATGCCTCTGCAATCTTGATGGCTCATTCCGCCATCGGCAAGGATTTCGCGCCCGTCATGGCTGCACGCCTCGGTGCAGGTCAGGTTTCTGACATTGTGGCCATCGAGGGAGACGGAGAAGACCCGCGTTTTGTACGCCCAATTTACGCTGGAAAAGCTTACACCAAGGTACGCGTCAAGCAAGGCACGACGATTGTGACCGTTCGTCCGAATAACTTGGCGCCGGCGGAAGCAGGGGCGGGTAAAGCGGGATCGGTGAAGGAACTCACGGTTTCGTTCGAGCAGCCTGATTTGGCAACCATGGTCAAGGAAATTGTGGCGAAGGCAAGCACGGGTGTCGATTTGACAGAAGCAAAAGTGATTGTCTCCGGTGGGCGTGGTGTGAAAGATGCTTCCGGGTTCGATCCGCTGAAGGCACTCGCAGACGTCCTCGGAGCTGCCGTTGGCGCCTCACGCGGTGCCTGCGACGCTGGATACTGCGATTACTCGCTGCAGATTGGCCAGACTGGTAAGGTTGTCACACCGGATCTGTACATCGCCTGTGGTATTTCTGGTGCCATTCAGCACCTGGCCGGCATGTCCAATTCCAAGGTCATTGTTGCGGTCAACAAAGACCCCGAAGCTCCCATTTTCCAGGTTGCTGATTACGGGATTGTCGGAGACTTGTTTGAAGTGGTCCCGATGCTCACCGAAGAATTTAGGAAGGCGCTGGCTGACCGCTGATAACGTGGAACTTTCCGGTTGGAGAGATTAAACAGGGGCTGTCTGGGGAGTCACTACCCCATACAGCCCCTGTTGCGGTTCTGATACATGCAATGTGCGGCATGAAATTTGTCACGGGTCAAACCAGTGCCTTCGTGACGGCGAACTAGTGCCTCCGTGACGGCGAACTAGTGCCTTCGTGACGGCGAACTAGTGCCTCCGTGACGGTGAGCGAGTGCCTCCGTGACGGTCAAACCAGTGCATCAGTGAACGGGAAACAACATCTGCAGCGCTCCGGTCAGATATGCACTATTGGAAACTGGAAATACCGGCGATCGCCGGAACGTCTCGATGGCCACGACGACCAGAGCAACGACCATAATAAACCACATTAGTTTCTTCACACGCGTGCCCCCTAGCCATAAAAAGTAAATCATTCCTGTCTATCGTACGAACCGACTACCATTGTAACAAACAGATTTCCAACCTGCACGCCGAACCACGGAGTGAGGATTCTCAGAAGGTGGTAAATGCAGGCGACTTGAAACGCTTACGAGGGACTTGTACACTGGTATTACCCGGCAGGCACAGTCGGTCCGGTCCGGATTTTGGCGTTGTGAAGTGAGGGTGTCTATGAATCAATACGATCCGCTCGACTGGCTCCACCAATGGGACGACTTTGAAATGATGATGTATGCGCTGCATGAAGGGACACCAGGGATCTTCATGCAGGTGTCTCGCCGTACCATGCGCCAAGGGGCCGAAGAATGGGAAATCATTTATGATCGGAAAATCGCCGATCTCGGTGATGCCGCCACAGAGACACCAGGTACTGATGCGTGGCAGGAGCAGGTGCTACGCCACCATTTGAACCAGCACCCGGACCTCGTTCCTGACGAAAAGGCGTATCTCCATCAATTCTTGGCCGGTGAAGTTAGCTCAGACGCGCCTTGATAGGGCTTTCATGCCCACGGCGCGGGCAAGGTTCGGAGCAGCGCGCATGGCCGAGGGCTGCCGAGGGCTAGGTTTTTAGCAGGGCTAGGCGCGTAACTAAGGCTGGGTTCGGAGTGGGCCAAGCGTGCATCAGGGCCGGCTTATTTCACGCAATATTCTCCGGAATCTATTGTTTTTGTTTGTAACATGGCTAGCATCAAGTTCGGTTTAGAACACGCACGCGAGACCTGGTAATCACATCGAGTAGAGGCAGAGAGAAGACTGGAGGCTTGAGCATTGGCAAAACGCGGTGTATCGATTGACGACTTGTACCGATTTGAAATGGTAGCGAATCCAATAATTTCTCCCCAGGGAGACAGGGTTGTTTACGAGCAAACAACCATCACCCAAAAGACAGATGAGTATGAGACACAATTGCTCATTTCTGCAATAGAAGGCGGAGAGCGTTACACACTGACCTCCGCAGGTACAAAGAACACAGGTGCTGTGTGGTCCCCAGACGGACAGCAGTTGGCCTTCGTATCTAACCGTGCTGGTGGTGTTTCGCAGGCCTGGCTGCTGCCGCTTGCAGGTGGTGAAGCGCGTCAACTCACCCGCTTTAAAAACGGCATCAGTTCACTCGTATGGACGCCGGATGGCAGAAAAATCGTTGGTCTGACGTCTGTTGAGCTGTCAGGTTCCATCGAGACCTTTGAGGCCGATGCGAGCGCGAAGGATTGTGAGGAAAGCACGCAGAAAGCTCAGAAAGAGTGGGCAGAAAGTCCAAAACGATATCATCGTTTGTATTACAAGATGGACGGAATGGGACTGTCAAAGCATCGCGAGAGTCAACTGGTCGTCATTGATGTGGAGACGGGGGACTTCAAGCAGTTGACGGACGGCCCTCACAGCGTCAGCGGGCCCGCAGTTTCCCCGGATGGCAAGTACGTGGCCTTCGTCTCGAACCGCAGAGAGGATAAGGATACCGACCCAGAACGCCACTCTGATGTCTACCGTGTACCACTCGAGGGCGGCGATTTTGAACTGCTCTGCTCCGATGTTGTTGGGTATAACCCGTCTTATTCGCCAGATGGTTCGACCATCACTTTCTTTGGCAATAAGAATGAGTTTGAATCGGCAACACACATCGATATTTACGCCATTCCCGCAACTGGCGGAGCAGGCGTGAACCTGACCGCCGAGTTCCCAGACACCATCATGGATGCAGTTTTAAGTGACACTCATCCGGACGTGCGTGGAATGGGGCCGCAGTGGAGTCCGGATGGGAAGTTCGTCTATGCACTCTCCTCCCGTGACGGAAGGACAGAAGTTGTTCGCTTCAGCAGTACTGTCGGTGCTGGTGAAGCACAGGTTGTCATTGGCGGCGATAGACAAGTGTATGGATTTGATTTTGCAAATCCGACGACTGCCGTGATTACCTATGCAACGCAAGTCCATCCTGGCAAACTTGCAGTGGTCAAACTGTCCGACGGTGACACACAGCCGCGCAAATTCCGCAGTGTCAAGGAGTCAATGGGGCAAAAACCAGTCGCGTTTTTCCCGGCAATTGAGACTCGTCTAGACAACGCCTGCGACGTCATCTTCGACGAAGTCGAGCCCGTGATGCCAGAGCGATTCGAGTTTCGGTCACAGGATGACTGGGTTGTCGAAGGCTGGGTGATGAAGCCTTACGAATACGAAGCTGGCAAAAAGTATCCTGTCATTCTCGATGTTCACGGCGGGCCGCAACTACAGTACGGTTACGGTTTCTTCCATGAGATGCAGTGGTTTGCCAGCCAAGGATACGCCGTCATCTTTATGAATCCACGCGGAAGCATGGGCTACGGTCAGGAATTTGTCAACGCCGTTCGCCATCACTACGGCGAAGGGGATGCTGCGGACGTTCAAAACAGCGTTGAGGCAGCGATTGAACAGTTCGATTTTCTCGATGGCTCGCGCGTGGCTGTGACAGGTGGCAGCTATGGCGGATTTATGACAAACTGGCTGGTGGGACATACCGACCGGTTCTTCGCTGCAGTTTCACAGCGTTCAATTTCCAACTGGATCTCGTTTTACGGCGTCAGCGACATTGGACCGCTGTTTGTCGAGTCCCAGCTTGGCGGAGACATCTTCACAGAGCGTGAGAAGCTCTGGCGGATGTCACCACTTGCATACGCAAATGAGGTCAAAACACCACTTTTGCTCCTGCATTCGGAGAATGACCTGCGTTGCCCGATGGAGCAAGCTGAGCAGTTTTATACGGCAATCAAACGCCGCGGCGGCGAAGTGGAATTGTTCCGCGTTCCGAATGCCAGCCACGGGCTGTCGCGAAACGGCAAGCCTAAGCTCCGACAGGATCGCTTACAGGCCATCTTTGGTTACATCAATGACCGCCTTCCGAAACAGGAGTAACCCCGGAGGGGACAATTGCAATGGCAAAACAAAAGAAGCGGACCGCTCACGTAGAGGATGGCCGTGACAAGCCAGACTTTGCAGCAGATTGGTTTGGAAAACAGGGGCAGAAGGTTGCTGGGAAAACTCCATCAGGCAAACAGGATACAAAGAAAAATGCCGATGATGCTCAACCCACTGTAGAACAGTTCCTTGGCAACGACATGACGGCTCGATTGCGGCAGATGAAAGCTGCGCTTGAAGAAGAGGCGTCCCGAGAAGCGCAGAAATCGGCCGGGGGCGAAAAGTCGTCATCGAGATCGGCAACACATAAGGGCCCGAGCGGGAACGGATTTGCCGACAGGAATTCTGGTGGCAGGGGTTCTGCCACAAGACGGCACGACGGGGACGAGACACAAAGAGACATCCGTGAGGATGCGTCGTTTGCAGAGCTGTTTGACCCGGCTCCAGCAGACGATGACTCTTTTGAAGACATGCTTGGCAAATCAAAATTAGACTGGCGATCCTTCAAGGACTGAGGGCTCAAAAGGACGAGTTCTTTGAAAGACTAAGTGCTTTCTGACAAAGAGTTCTCGCCAGCCAGGGAATGGTGCGGGGAGTGAGTACTCCCCGCATTGCTGCATGCATACCATGTCAGGGATACATCGAGACTAGGGAGGCGCTATACGATGGCACGGTCATTCGATACACGTGTTATTCATCAACCGAAAACAGCCGCAGGAGAGAGACCTTTTGGTAGTGTAACTCCCCCAATCTTTCAGACTTCCACGTTTACCTTTGACAGCGCTGAACAGGGAAGAGCACGATTCGCAGGGGAGGAAAGCGGTTACATCTATTCGCGGCTAGGCAATCCAACAACACGTCTGCTCGAACTTGCCATCGCTGATTTGGAGGGTGCAGAGGACGGTCTCTCGTTCGGCAGTGGCATGGCGGCCATCTCAGCAGTGCTGATTGCGCTGGTGAAGTCGGGAGATCATATCTTGGTATCCCGTGGCGTGTACGGCTGCACGTTTGGGCTCCTGGAAATGCTGCGAGACAAATTTGCGGTGACGTTTACGCTCGCAGACCTTAGCGACGAAGTATCCGTCGAGGCAGCGATGCAACCGAACACGAAGGTTATCTATGTCGAGACGCCTGTCAACCCAACGATGGAGCTTGTCGATCTCGCTGCCTGCGCCCACATCGCCCACAAATCCGGTGCCACAGTGGTGGTTGACAACACGTTTGCCACACCGGTTCTTCAGCGCCCCATCGAATTCGGAGCTGACGTGGTGGTGCACAGCGCAACAAAGTACCTCGGCGGTCATGGCGACGTGATTCTCGGGCTTGCCGTCGGGACCGAGGAACTCATGGCGGAGATTCGGAGTCACACTCGCAAGGATATTGGTGGTATCGCTGCTCCGTTTGACGCATGGTTGGTCTTGCGTGGGATGAAGACATTGGCGCTGAGAATGGATCGCCATGTGGAAACAGCCATTGAGATAGCCTCGAGACTCAGTCATCATCCGGCAGTACAGCAAGTGTACTACCCAGGACTTGAGGACTACGAGCAAAGGGACCTCTATCTACGGCAGATGAGCGGTGGCGGCGGTGTTATTGGCTTCATTGTTAAAGGCGGCATGTCTGCTGGTATGGGGATGATGAATCGGCTGGAACTGTGTGAGCGAGCCGTCTCTCTTGGAGAGACGCATACTTTGATTGAGCATCCCGCCAGCATGACCCACACGGTCATCCCCCCAGAGATTCGGCAGCAAATGGGCATCGACGACGGCCTCATTCGGTTGTCTACCGGGCTCGAAGACGTGGACGACATCTGGGAGGACCTGAATCAGGCCTTGTGTGCCGTGGAAGACCGCTAACAAAGAGCGCGTTCTGGAAGCCTTAGGTGTGAAGCAGGGACAACCAGGCAACCACCTGGCGACAACCAGGCAACATCCAGGCAACATCCAGGCAATCACCAGGCAACATCCAGAGGAATAGCGCGCTACAGACGCGCTATCCGAATCTCTTGAATGGATAACGCGCTGCCAGCGCGTTATTTCAACTTCAGCGACGCCGCCCGGCAGGAAATAGCGCGTTGTGGAAGCGTTAAGGTGTCAACCAGGCAACATCCAGAGGAATAGCGCGTCGGGGACGCGCTATCCGAATCTCTTGAGCGGATAACGCGCTGCCAGCGCGTTATTTCAACTTCAGCGACGCCGCCCGACAGGAAATAGCGCGTTGTGGAAGCGTTAAGGTGTCAACCAGGCAACAATCAGAGGAATAGCGCGCTACAGACGCGCTATCCGAATCTCTTGAGCGGATAACGCGCTGCCAGCGCGTTATTTCAACTTCAGCGGTGACGCCCGGCAGGAAATAGCGCGTTCTGGAAGCGTTAAGGTGTCAAGCAGGCAACGTCCAGGTGTCAACCAGGCGACCACCAGGTGTCAACCAGGCAACGTCCAGAGGAATGCCACCCTACAGACGCGCGTCTGAAGAGTCACGAGTCACTGCTTATTCCCGCTGCGTTGTCCGCCCTACAACCTGGGACAGCAAGTGCGTGTCGAGTGCCCTCTTGAGCGCCTCCGCATCTACGCCAACGGCTTCACCGGCGTCTCGCAAGGTGGTGTCGTGCGAGAGAGCATATTTGACGACCTTTGCGGCAGTATCGTATCCAACTTCCGTGTTGAGTGCCGTCGCAAGTGACAAGGACAAGTCGGCATATCGTTCGCAGCGATTGACGTCAGCTGTAATCCCCTGAACACACCGCACGGAAAACGTTCGCATGGCGTTTGCGAGAATTTGAATCTCATGAAGAAAATTGGCTGCCATGACGGGCATCATCACGTTCAACTCGAGCTGCCCAGCGCCGCCAGCCTGAGCGATGGTTGTGTCGCAGCCCTGCACTTGATACGAGACCATGTTCAGCATCTCTGCCATGACAGGATTGATTTTTCCGGGCATGATGGAGGACCCAGGCTGAACAGCAGGCAGCTGGATTTCCGCAAGCCCTGTGCGCGGCCCTGAAGAAAGCAGGCGGAGGTCGTTTGCAAGGCGTTGCAGCGCCAGAGCCAGGCTCCGTATCACGCCGCTGACGTACACGACTTCATCAGGATTTTGATTGAATGTAAACGGATTTTCCGCCATCGAAAATGTGAGGCCTGTGTAGCTGGCTACATATCCAACTGCCACCTCAGAGAATCCGACAGGTGTGTTGATGCCAGTGCCCACTGCATTGCCGCCAAGGCCAATCTCGAGCAATGACTTGGCCGATTCCCTGAGCCATCGTTGATGCCGCCGCAGGTTGTCTCGATAGGCACCGAGTTCGTCGCCCAGGCGCAGCGGAACCGCATCCTGGAGGTGCGTTCTGCCAGACTTCACGATGCTGGAGAATTCCGTGGATTTGGCATCGAGATCGGCGATGAGTTGATTTAAAGCCGGATATAGCTCATGTTCGAGCAGTTCCGCACCGGCAATCTGCATGGCGACATGAATCGTATCATTTGTGGATTGGGACATGTTCACATCATCATTTGGATGGACGGCCGTATAATCACCCCGGTCACGTCCGAGTAACTCTGCAGCTCGTGAAGCAATGACTTCGTTGACGTTCATGTTCTGGGAGGTACCAGCACCCGCTTGATAAACATCCACCTGAAACCAGGCGTCGAGTTGGCCCGCGATGACTTCCTCGGCAGCTGAACAAATCGCTTTTGCCTTCACGCTGTCGAGCACCCCGAGCTGTTCGTGGGCCTTTGCTGCTGCCCATTTAATGATACTCTGCGCCCTCACGAACGACTTTGGCAACGTTAGGCCGCTGATGGGGAAGTTGTCGATGGCACGAGCGGTTTGCGCACCGTAATAAGCATCGGATGGAATTGACAACTCGCCAAGCGAGTCTCGTACAGTTCGTGTGTCTGCCATAACGAACACTCCTTTGTGCCTTGCGGTGTGGGTGGCCGGTGTCCATGTTCCAGAAGGTGTGCGGTCATAATCTTATTCTAGTCGTCCATCCGCTGCTTCGCCCAACCCTCCGTATCGTCATCCTTTCGGAATAAAGTATGCCAAATTCTCGCAGCCCTCATGTCCCGGATCCTTCGTGTCTGGGAACGCGTCTACCTTACTCGCGGCGGTGGTGCCCCTCGGGAGTTTCCCCGCTTGCGGCGGCCGGGGTAGCTCTGCGACTGTGCATCCTACCGCAGGTTGTCATTCTCCGGTCGATGCGGCCTGCAGATGGTCGCGCATCCCGACCGTCGTGGCATTCTATTGATTGTTCCGGTAAGATGGTGTGGTATCTTTGATAGAAGAGTGATTCAGCCGAGGAGGCGTGAGATTTGGTTACGGTTCATGCGATTGTTGGCCTATTGACGCTGGTCGTAGCAGCGTTACTGTTGATTTGGAACGCCATACGACTGTCCAGCGGATCGACGACGAGGAAGAGCTTCTACCGTATCTTGGTAGGACTGTTGGACCTTCAACTGTTGCTCGGAATCATCACGTTTGTCATACATCCCAAAGGCGGTATCTGGCTGCTACATCCAATTTTGATGATTGCAGCCGTTGCGGTTGCCCATGTGTTCACGAAAGATACCAGGAGCAAGGCACAGCAGTTGACAGGCTATGTGGCTGTTCTTGTCCTGATATTACTCGGCGTATGGCTCGGGAATGTGCTTCCCTAGACTTTCGTAATGGACTCTCGCTGGTAGTGGAAGGCTAAGGCGGCGTGACTTGTTGTGATGGCATCGCCGAACGGATGTTTGCCCAAGGAGATGAAAGCGAGCAGTGCAGGATAAAGGTGTGCAGGACAAAGCTGTGCAGGACAAAGGTGTGCAGGACAAGGCTGTGCAGGACAAAGCTGTGCTTCGGCGTCGACTGTTGGTTTTAATCCAGGCCTCTGTTGCGGCTGGACGGTACTTTGCTGCTCAAGTTGACGGCGACAAAGTCGTGACCGAGAAAACGTCCGCCGCAGACGTCGTCACACAAGTAGACAAGGCGTCCGAAAAAGTCATCCGTGACCTGATTCAGAGCACTTGGCCAGATGATGAAATGCTTGGCGAAGAAGGCACAGACCCTGGCTCCGACGCCGCGAAAACTGCGGTAGCGGCAGTCGGGGGTGCACCTCATCTTTGGATTATCGATCCGCTCGATGGAACCACCAACTTCGTCTCCAAAATACCGTTGTCCGTCGTCTCACTTGCTTACGCCAGTCGTGGCCAGGTGATGCTCGGCGCTGTTTATGATCCGTACCGCGACGAACTGTTCTATGCGGTGCGCGGCCAGGGTGCATGGTTGTCAAGCAGCCAAGTGGCCCTGTCGCCATCTGGGGATGAATTGCCAGGCAAAAGGTTGCAGGTGTCTGACATTGGCGATTTACGCTTATCGGTTGTGGCCAGCGGTTTTCCCACTCGGGCAGACGACAGGGAAGCGGCCATGCAAAACGGCATGAAGATTGTGCGGAAGGCGAAAAGTCTGCGTGGATTTGGAGCGGCTGCACTGCATCTCGCCTATGTCGCTGCAGGACGCCTGGAAGGGTTCTGGGAGTACGATCTCAACGCCTGGGACATTGCCGCAGGTTCGCTCCTGGTGTCGGAGGCCGGAGGGGTTGTGTCGGACATCGATGGTAGTCCGTATGATCTCGCTGTACGGAACGTTGTTGCCTGCGGCCAACCTGACCTTGCGAACGACATCGGGCAGTTCCTCGAAGAAGGAACCCGACCAAAGACCACAAATGAAAGCGAATGAAGAGGATGATAAATGTAGAGCAGCAGGACCAGGTTGACGCACAGGTGCGGGAGCGGGCGCGCTACCGAGTGGGTGAAATTGCCCATCTGCCAGTCTATCGGAACCGACCCGTAGCGCTCGTGACAGACCTCTACCAACTGACGATGATGTATGGGTATTTTCGCGCCAACCGACATCAGCAAATCGTCGTTTTCGACTTGTTCTATCGAACCAATCCATCTGAAAACGGGTATGTCATTGCGGCGGGCTTGGAGCAGGTCGTCTGGTACTTAAGCCAGTTACACTTCCGTACAGAAGAACTTGATTATCTGCGCAGCCTGAATATGTTCTCCGAAGCCTTTCTAGAAAAACTGCGGGACTTTCAGTTCACTGGCGATGTCTATGCGGTCGAAGAAGGAACCATTGTTTTTCCGAATGAACCCCTCATTCGGGTGGAAGGACCGATTTTCGAGGTTCAGTTGATTGAATCGGCGCTGCTGGCGTTCGTCAACCACCAGAGTTTGATTGCGACGAAGACGCAGCGGATCGTCGATGCCGCAGCCACATCTTCGGGCCCTGCAGGGCCCGTCATCGAAATGGGACTGCGCCGGGCACAGAACATCGATGCATCCGTGTTCGGTGCTCGCGCCGCATTTATCGGGGGCTGCCAGGGGACGAGCAATGTGCTCGCAGGTCAATGTTTTGACATTCCCGTGATGGGAACGATGGGGCACAGCTGGATTCAAAGTTTTCCGTCGGAACTGGATGCGTTTCGTGCATACGCAGATACCTTTCCAGATAATGCCGTGCTCTTAATTGATACTTACGATGTGCTTAAGAGCGGCATCCAAAATGCCATTATTGTAGCGCGGGAACTCGAAGAAAAGGGCAAGAAGCTGACAGGCGTGCGCATTGACAGTGGGGATTTAGCGTACCTCTCGAAGCGTGTCCGCCGCATACTCGATGCAGCAGGCCTCGAATACGTCGGGATTACGGCCTCGTCCGATCTTGATGAGTGGATCATTCGCGATTTAATCATGCAAGGTGCCGCGTTCACATCCTGGGGTGTGGGGACGAAACTTATCACCAGTTATGACACGCCGTCTTTGGGTGGGGTCTATAAGCTAGTGGCGCACGAGCGGGACGGTGTCATGCAACCAAGCATCAAAATCTCCGAGAATGCGGAGAAGGTCACAAACCCTGGCAAGAAAAAAGTGCTACGATTTTACGTGGACGGCCACGCTTCAGCGGACTTAATCGCGCTCGACGAGGAGACATTTGATACAACAAAGCCGCTTGAACTGTTCGATCCGGTCCACACCTATAAACGCAAGATGATCCGCGATTATGAGGTTGAGAACCTGCTGGTACCCGTTTTTCTAAAGGGTGAACTCGTTTACGAGTTGCCGACCCTGAAGCAGATAAGAGAACGTGTCGTAAGTGGGCTCAGTCATTTCTCGTCGGAAATTCTGCGACCTGTCAAGCCGCATATTTATCATGTCGACCTGTCGAAACAACTGTGGGAATTGAAACATCGCCTGCTCCACGAGTTTCGGCCCGAATAAGAGGGTTCGTAAGGAGTTCGTAACGAGTTCATAACGAGTTCATAAGGAGTTCATATCGAGTTCGCAAGGAGTCCCGCTTCGGCGAGTTTGGATGCTGTGTTTAGTTTGTTGGGAGTGATGATTGTGAAAGTCATTCGGATTTCACCAAGAGGATACTGCTATGGCGTTGTCGATGCGATGGTTGTTGCAAAGCAGGCCGCTGATAATCCGGACTTGCCGAGACCCATTTATATCCTTGGCATGATTGTACACAACCGGCATGTCGTCGATGCCTTTAAAGACGCAGGCATCGTTACGCTCGATGGGGCAGATAGACTTTCCCTGCTCGAGCAGGTGGACACAGGCACTGTCATATTCACTGCACACGGAGTGTCGCCAGTGGTGAAGCGCCGTGCCCTGGAACGAGGGCTGCATGTCATCGACGCAACCTGCCCGGATGTGACGAAGACGCATGACCTCATCCGCGATCACGTTGCTGAAGGTTATGACATTGTCTACATCGGCCGTAAGGGCCATCCGGAGCCGGAGGGGGCCGTGGGAGTGGCACCAAATCACGTCTTTTTGGTCGAGAACGAGGAAGATGTGGACGCGCTCCAACTCACGAATCCTAAAATTGCGGTGACCAATCAAACCACCATGAGTCAGTGGGATACGAGAGAGTTAATGGAAAAAGTGAAACAAAGATACCCACAGGCGTTGGTCTATAACGAGATTTGCATGGCCACGCAGACCCGCCAGCAGGCTGTCGCAGAGCAAGCGAAAGATGCCGACCTTTGCCTTGTTGTTGGAGATCCGCGCAGCAACAACTCAAATCGACTGGCCCAGGTCTCGATTGAGGTGGCAAAGACGCCTGCGCATCGGATCGCCGATGTGAGTGAAATCAACCTCGATTGGTTACAAGGTGTAGGCACGGTGGCCGTCACTGCGGGGGCCTCAACGCCGACAGCTATCACCAAAGAGGTCATTTCGTTTCTCGAGCAATACGATGAAAACAACCCCTCAACGTGGGTTCGCGAAGCAAGGGTGGCGACGGATAGGCTGCTGCCGACAAACCGCGACAAGTAGGGTTGGAGGAGAGGAATTCGTTGTTGGTTCTGCTATTGGTCATTATCCTCATTATCGCAATCGCTTGTACTTGGCTGCGCACAAAGGCTGTGCGCTGGCTGTTTACCATTTTGGCTGTCGTGTTCTGGATTGCCTTCCTCGGGCTACTTGGATTTGTAATTGGGTATCAAGCCGGGACGCACGGAGTACACGTATTACACCTTATCTTCTAAATTTACAGATAGTGGGTGCGCGGCGGAAATGCGTGTATAATGAATGGCGAAAATCAGCAGGCAGGGCTGAGGGCAAACGCACGAGGGCAAGCCGGCCGACGTGGGCGACCGGGCAAGGGTGGGCCAGCAAGGGCAAGCCGGCCGACGTGGGCGACCGGGCAAGGGCGGGCCAGCAAGGGCAAGCCGGCAAGGGTAGGCCTACAGGGTAAACCCACTGTGGCAAACTCGGGCGGGCATCCCGACGCGTTACCCGCTGTAGCGTGATGTGGCGGATGAGTCAGGCCGTTGCGATTCTGGAAGGATTTCTGGGAGGATTTTTATGGAACAGTTGATGCGTTCCGTGCTTTTGTCCATGGCGAAAAACCGCACAGCGAACCGCATGGCACAGCGGTATGGGCTTCGGTTTGGAGCAAATCGGTTCGTCGCGGGAGAAACACTGGAAAGTGCAGTTGATGCAGTAAAGAACCTGAATCGCCAAGGTCTGAAAGTGACCCTGGACCACTTGGGTGAGTTTGTCTCCGACGCCAGCGAGGCGAACAAGTTGGCCGACGATTGCATCGACACGGTACGGGCGATTCATGCCGCAAACGCGGATGCAACGTTGTCAGTGAAGATGACCCAGCTAGGCATGGACATCGGGCTGGATGTATGTATGGCTAACATGCGGAGGATTCTGGACGAAGCACAGCAGTATGGTATTTCTGTCAATATCGACATGGAAGATTTCCCTCGTTGCCAACAGACCTTGGAAATCTTCGCTACCCTGCGACAGGAGTACAGCAACGTTTCGACCGTCATCCAAGCCTATTTGTACCGCAGCTTGGAGGATGTCCTTCGACTCGGACAGCAGGGAGCACCCTTAAGGATCGTCAAAGGGGCATATAAAGAACCTGCCGAAGTAGCATATCCAGAGAAACAGGACGTAGATGCAAACTACGTGAAGCTGATGGAAGCACAGTTGCTGAGCAACGGCTACACGATGATTGCCACGCATGACGAGAAGATTATCGATCACGCGAAGACGTTCGTCGCCGCCCACAATATCCCGATGGATAAGTTTGAGTTCCAGATGCTTTATGGTATTCGCACCAATCTTCAGGAACAGTTGGTGAAAGAAGGCTATCAAGTTCGCGTCTATGTTCCGTATGGCACAGACTGGTATGGTTATTTCATGAGGCGTCTCGCTGAGCGCCCGGCGAATGTCGGTTTTGTGTTGCGCGGCGTGCTGCACTAAGCTGTGTCCGCATGTTGTCGTGTCCTGTCCCAGGTATCATATTTTGCATTTTATGATTCCATGATTTCGGAGGCCGTTGCGATGTCGCAACGGCCTTTTTTATCGTCGCGAGGTGGGCTGGCATGGGTGCCGGGCGCCACGCACTGGGGATGCCATGAAACCATCACCGATGGCGTCCAGCATGCCAGAGATGTACGGCACGCGGGGATGCCAGAGGTGCCAGAGGTGCCATGAGGCCGGTGCGAATGTTCAGCCTATGCGCTTCGTGTTAGTATGGATACAGGTGGGAGAGGCGAAAGGGGTTGCAATAGAGTGGAAGTCGTACTGTTAATCCTGTTGCTTATCGTCATTTTGGCACCGGTGTTTGGACTTTTGTACCTTTACATCCTGTCCAAAAAGCCGCAGCACTCCGTCATCAGGGCACATCCGTATCTGGGATGGCTCCGCTACTTGTTGGAGAAGATGGGACCAGAATTCCGCCAATATTGGTTTGACGCCGATACGGGAGGTAAGCCATTTTCGCGTAATGAGTTTCTCGGTATCGTGTTCTCTTCCAAGTATCAAACGGATCTCGTAAGTTTCGGCTCAAAACGGGACTTTGAGAAACCGGGTTACTATATCTCCAATGACCTCTTCCCACTTTTGGTGGAAGAATTAAGAGTGGATAACGCGGAGAAAGTTGCCGCAAAGAAATATGAGATTCACCGTGAAGGACTGTTCACCCGGCAGGAGCACATGGCAGATGTGAAAGTGTCACGGTGGCTATATGAGAAGGACGATGCGATTGTTGTTGGGCCGGAGCGCAAGCACCCCTGGAAACTGCAGGGTATGTTCGGTGCGTCTGCAACTTCTTACGGGGCAGTCGGAGAACATTACATTCTGTCCACTGGTCAGGGTGTGGCGAGGGCTGGCGGATCATGGATTAATACCGGTGAAGGCGGCGTCGCCCCCGAACACCTTGCAACTGGCGCAGATGTAGTTGCCCAGATTGGTCCAGGACTGTTTGGATATCGCGATGACAGCGGCAACTTTTCGATAGAGGAATTCAAGAAAAAGGCAGCCGAACCGAACATCCGGGCCTTTGAGCTGAAGTTTGCGCAAGGTGCGAAGATTCGCGGGGGCCATCTTGAAGGCGCGAAGGTGAACGCAAAGGTGGCGGCCATTCGAAAAGTCCCAATTGGTGTCACGGTCAATTCACCAAACCGCTTCCCTTTCCTAAAGTCTTCTGAGGATGCGCTTCGCTTTGTCCGAAAGCTGCAAGAAGAGGGCGGCAAGCCGGTAGGTTTCAAGATTGTTGTCGGAGATTCGGCTCGCCTTGACCATCTGTTTGAGACCATGTGCCGGCTGAACATCTTCCCGGATTTCATCACGGTCGACGGGGGCGAGGGCGGATCGGGCGCAACATTCAAATCAATGGCTGACACCATGGGTCTGCCGCTGATACCCGCGCTCATAACGTTTGTCGATGCGGCATATCGGTACGGTGTGCGCGACCGTTTCAAGGTCTTCGCCTCCGGCAAGCTGATTACGGCTGATAAGGTCGCCATCGCGCTCGCAGTTGGTGCGGATTGCATCAACTCCGCCCGCGGTTTCATGATGGCTAACGGGTGCATCATGGCGATGCAGTGTCATACAGGGAAGTGCCCAACCGGTGTCACAACCACATCTCCAAAATATCAGCAGGCGCTGGTCGTTGAGGAAAAGCAGTGGCGCGTGATGAACTACATCGTCAATCTTCGCCAGGGTCTGTTCGCCCTTGCGGCGGCTTGCGGTCTTGAGAGTCCACGGCAGTTCCAAAGAGAGCACATCGTGTTCCAGAATGAACATGGTCGGACAGTCCGCCTGAGCGAACTCTTTCCGCTACCGGGAACTGCGTCCGAATCGATTGTTGCTGCCGGGGACGAGGTCGGGTCGGCAGGCTAACTGCTGGCTGGCAGGTGCGGCAGCGGAAGGCTGCAGAAGGCTGCAGAAGGCTGGATGAAGGCTGGATGAAGGCTGGATGAAGGCTGGATGAAGGCTGGATGAAGGCTGGGGAAGGCTGGGGAAGGCTGGGGAAGGCTGGGGAAGGAAATGCCCTAAACCCCATAGGGTATATCTGCTGGCGCAGATATCAATTTGTTCTCTAAGCCGGAACCCCCAGGGGTATGTGTTTGAAATAGCGCTACCTTCAGTATCCTTATTGGTCAACGGTAGGGGGTATCGTAAGTATCATGTTGTACGCTACACCTGAGCAGATACCCCCTGCGTTCGGCCTCTAGGGATACTTTTGCGCCTTAGCATCGAGTGGATACCTCGCCATATTGCCGACTAACGATATTTTTGTATCCTCCGACAAGGCCGATACCCCCAGCCGACAGCGACGATTCTCGTATTATCCCGCGCTTTAGCACTGCAACGCAGTACACCGTATTCTTGCGGGCTGTTTTGCGGATTCAGTAATATGAAATTGTACCAGTTTTGCGTACCCAGACCGTGCCTTGTCAAGCGGTGTGACATCGAGCAGTGTGACATCGAGCAGTGTGACATCAAGCAGTGTGATATCAGGCAATGTGACATCAAGCAGTGTGATATCAAGCAGGGCCATGCCAAGCTGAACCATGTCCAGGAAGCAGGGTAGATGTGCCAGATTGCGCACTTACTCGTGCCGCCAGTCGCCGGTCGGTCACGTCACACAATCGAGTCAAAATCATAGGGGGAGTTACGAATGGCGGATCATTTGCCGCTCTTAGGCATTGATTACATTGAACTTTACGTGGGGAATGCAAAGTTATTTGCGTATTACCTGTCAAAAGGCTACGGATTTCAGGTTAAGGCTTACGCAGGAATGGAAACAGGCGTGCGGGATAGGGTGTCCTACGTACTCGAACAGGGAGACATTCGTCTCGTTGTCACTGGGGCATTGTCCGCCAATCATCCAGTTGCAGAATTCGTCAAGTATCATGGTGATGGCGTCAAAGAAATCGCTTTCTTGGTTGATGACGCTGCAACTTCATACCAAGCGGCTGTTGAACACGGGGCCATTGCGGTGAGTGATGTGGAAGTCTTCGAAGACGCGGACGGATTCGTCCGCAAGTCCGTTGTTGGAACGTATGGAGACACCGTCCATGCATTTGTCGAACGGGGAAATTATCAAGGAAGTTTCTGGCCAGGGTACAGGAAGGCGGATAACATGTTTGGGGGCCAGCCGAAGGGTCTCCTCGCTGTCGATCATACCGTTGGCAACGTAGAACTCGGCAAGATGGAATACTGGGTGAATTACTACGAAAAAGCACTCGGCTTTGAGCAGTTTATTCATTTCTCGGATGACGACATCAGCACAGAGTACTCGGCCCTGATGTCAAAAGTGATGGAAAATGGCGGCGGGAAGATTAAGTTCCCCATCAATGAACCTGCTGTCGGAAAGAAAAAGTCACAGATCCAGGAATACCTCGACTTCTACGGAGGTCCTGGCGTTCAGCATATCGCCCTGAAGACAAACAACATCATTCGCACCGTGTCGGAACTGAAGGAAGCAGGTGTCGAATTCCTGAATGCACCGGATGCTTACTATGATGAACTCTGGGATAGGATTGGGCAGATTGATGAGGACACCAAGCGGCTGCAGGAACTGAATATCCTTGTTGACCGAGATGAAGAAGGTTACCTCCTCCAGATCTTCACCAGACCACTGATGGACAGACCGACGGTGTTTATTGAAATCATCCAACGCAAGGGAAGTCGCGGTTTTGGGAACGGCAACTTCAAAGCATTATTTGAAGCCATTGAGAAAGAACAGGCCCTGCGAGGCAACCTGTAAGAAGCAGGCCCTGCGGCACAGTGTGGCAATGTGTAAAAGCAGATCGTGCCATACAACGAGGCAACCTGTAACAAGCAGGCCAGGGGGCTCTACCATAGCAACGCAACCTGTAAGGGGGGCGCATCATGCCGTTTTACGTCCGTCGCGGTGAAGTTCCGCACAAGCGTCACACGCAATTCCGTCGGTCAGACGGGGAACTGTATAAGGAAGAAGTTTTTGGAACCAAAGGTTTCTCTGGCGTAGAATCAATTCTCTACCATGTGCATGCGCCGACAGCGGTTCGCGGTGTGGGCGACTTTCGCGCAGCCCCACTGCAACCGGAGGCAGAGGGTCCACTTCGCCATCGCCATTTCCGGACCCGCGAGTTGGCGGCAGCCTCCGGCCATCCGATTGAGGCCCGCCAATACCTGCTTGGCAATGATGATGTGAAGATGGGTGTGTGTGTGGCGGCGTCATCGATGGAATATGCCTACAAAAACGCCGACGCCGATGAGCTGTTGTTCATCCATGAAGGCGAAGGAACCTTGCATTCTGTGTTCGGCAATCTCCCTTTTCACGAAGGGGATTATGTGGTGATTCCCGCGGGGACCATTTATCAGCTCGAGGTCACGCAGACAACCCGCTACCTGCTGATTGAGTCACCAAGTCCCATCGACATTCCTAGGCGTTATCGCAACGAGTACGGCCAAATGCTCGAGCACGCACCATTTTGTGAGCGTGATATCCGCGTCCCTGATTATACCGATCCCGTTTCCGAAACGGGCGACTTCCCACTCCTCATTAAGGCGAGGAGTGGTTTCACGGAACTCACTCTGGCACATCACCCGTTTGACGTCGTTGGCTGGGATGGTTACGTCTATCCGTACGCGCTGAACATCGAGGACTTCGAACCCATCACTGGGCGAATTCATCAGCCACCTCCGGTCCATCAAACTTTCGCCGGAGAAGGCTTTGTCATCTGTTCGTTTGTGCCACGGCTGTTTGATTACCATCCGGAAGCCATACCGGCTCCGTACAACCACAGCAACATCGACAGTGACGAAGTGCTCTATTATGTTCGCGGGAACTTCATGAGTCGCAAGGGCATTGAGGTTGGGTCCGTCACGCTGCATCCGAGCGGAATTCCTCACGGTCCTCATCCTGGCACAGCCGAAGCCAGCATCGGGAAACCGGGGACAGAGGAACTCGCAGTCATGATGGACACCTTTAGGCCGCTCAAGGTACTACAACCGGCTACCGCTGTGGAAGATACGAATTACATGTTCTCGTGGCTGGACGATTAAGCGTCGCAAAACGTGGTGATGAGACCAATCGTCGAGAAAGGTCGCTATGTTAAGGAGTGTCGACATGAAATCAATGGACGGCGGGAGTTCCTTTGTGGATGTGACGCCAGATGAGCTGCCCTGGCGCGACAGCTATAAACTGCTGATTGGCGCCATCGTGCCGCGGCCAATTGCTTTTGTCTCCACCGTCGACAAAAGCGGCGTCAACAACTTGGCTGCGTTTAGTTTCTTCAATGGGGTTTGTCCAAAACCTTTTATCATTTCTTTTGCTCCAATGCGCCGCGGATCCGATGGCAGCAAAAAGGATACCTTGCGCAACATCGAAGAGACACACGAATTTGTCGTAAACGTGGTCAACGAACCGCTTGTTTCACCGATGAGCCAGACCAACCCGGAGTTTCCGCCTGACGTGGATGAGTTTGAGATATCAGGACTCACGCCCGTTGCAAGCCATCTGGTGAAGCCGCCCCGGGTGCTGGAAAGTCCCATTCAGATGGAATGTCAGCTCGTGCAAGTGGTGCATCTTGGGGAGGAAACCGGATCGGGAAGTTTGGTGCTCGGACGGGTTGTGAAGATGCACATTGCCGAGTCGGTGTACGCGGATGGGAAGATAGATCCCGCCAAATTACAGGCAGTTGGCAGGATGGCGGGGGATGTGTACGCTCGAACGACAGATAGGTTTGCATTTCAGCGCGCGACATTGACAGACCGAAGCTGACAAGAAGGTAGGCTCACGCCCAGGTTCAGGGTACAAGTTGCCGATACAGGCGTTCGAAGTGAGTGGCCGTGTTTTGCCAAGTAAACTCCTTCGAACGCTTGATTGCGCCTGTCCGAAGCTGTCCATATGTCTGCGGGTCATCGAGAAGTCTTGCAATGGCGTCTGCAAATGCCTTCGGCGAGCTGTAGTCCTCGACGAGCACACCCGTGTCTTTGGTTACGACTTCCGGTATGCCGCCAACGCGGCTGCCAATCACAGGCAGTCCAGCGGCCATAGCCTCGAGGTTGACCAATCCGAACGCCTCCCGCCGCTGGGAGGGCAGTATAAGCAGGTGATGGCTGGCGAGCAGTTTTGGGAGTCGCGCTGGGGACACAAACCCTTGCCACTGAATCGGCAGTCCGCGGCTGGCCTTATGTGCGCGCAAGCCGTAATTCCGCTCCCAAGGCGGAGTCTTGCCGACAATCGTGAGTTTCACAGGGAGTCCTCTGCGCGTGAGCTGCCTCACCGCTTCGATGAGGACCGCGACCCCTTTCAACTGAATCACACGACCGACAAAGATGAGGCGTAAGGGCTGGCGCAACGACCATGCCTGTGACCTGCCACCGCCGTCTGTACCTGGGCCGCTTTGACTATTCCGGCTGCCACCCGTGCTCCCACTCGCGCTGCCATTGATACCGCCACCCACGTTGCCACCTTGCCCGAGACGACTCTCGTCCCCGTTCGTTTCCTGCGTTATGGGCGTTGCAAACCTGTTTAGATCTACACCCGGGTAAATGACCGTCGCAGGGAAGGAATGTTCTGGGATGCCGAATCGTCGCATCGTGACGCGTTTCAAGTAGTGGCTGTTGGTGACAACAGCGTCAATGTCGCGAAGCGTTTGACCAATGAGCTTCTGTGCACCGTGCATGGGTCCGAGAAATGTTGTCGAGTGCAGGTTTAAAACAACCTTCGTGGTCCGTAAGACAGCCGTCCGACTCCGCAGGCGGAGGATTTGATGTGCGAGTTTCGGACGATTCTCTACCTGGACAACGTCAGGTTTGTGCCTCAAAATCTGTTGCAGTATCCACTGCTCATACGGAACGTTTGTAATGGCGCGCCCTCGATAAACCTCATGCGTTAGACCAGACTCGTGCAACCGGGTGCCCTGACTGCCTGGACTAAGAAGCGTAACCTTGAGGTTGTCCCGGCCGACTAAGGCGCGAATGAGGTTATGGACGTAGATTTGTACCGATCCGCCCTTGGCAGGAGGAATCGGGAGTCCCTCGGGAGCTACAATAAGAATGTGCACCGTGCCACCTCATTTTCCTCACACAGGCTGGCCCCACATACGGACCTGAACTTCGCACTCCACACTCCATACGTGGTCTGAAACCGTGCAAACTGCTAGAAAATCATATGCCGGAGTCGCGGCGACGGTAGCCGGTTCTTCTGCCAAATTTCAGGCCGTTGCAGGTTTGCCGACTCCGTCAGCCACCAATTCGCGGACTTGTGCTGCAGCAATCTCCTTCGGGTTCGTTTGCGCCACATTGGTCAGCACGCTCTGCTGTGCATTGGCCTGCCGTGCATTGACTGGCTGTGCATTGCCCTGCTGTGCGCTGACCTGCTGTGGGCCGCTCTGCTCTGCATTGGCCTGCCGTGCATTGACTGGCTGTGCATTGACTGGCTGTGCATTGACTGGCTGTGCATTGACTGGCTGTGCATTGACTGGCTGTGCACTGACCTGCTGAGCACTGACCTGCTGAGCACTGACCTGCTGTGGGCCGCTCTGCTCTGCATTGGCCTGCTGAGCGTTGACCTGCTGTGCATTGCCCTGCTGTGCGCTGACCTGCTTTATCGCCTGCGCGAGTATGTCGAGGCGCCGGGGCTGCCGGAATCCACCGCGTGGCCCTTTCGCCTTCAGCCACAGGTCGAGAGCCTCAAGGTGGTCTCCGATAATCAGTCGAGTCACCGGAGCGGATAGATTGCGTGCGCTGCTCGGTCGGTTGATTCTTCGAATCCGGTTTGGTTTGACAACGTCGACGTAATGGACCGGTTTCACCTGAAGCCCCTTCAGCACCGATTGCACCGTGATGCGTGGAGGGACAGCCAAATCGAGCGGGGTTAAGGATTCCAGCGCCCGTTGACTCAGAGCATGCGGCACGGCTGTTGGCGAGTTTGCTTGCAGATCCGGTCTGCCAACCATCAAGTTCAGAAACCGCTTGATGGTACTGACCGGGTCCCGCTGTGCGCCTCGCCTGAGACCGAGCGTCAAATGGTTGAGTGCGACATCGACGTTCTGTCGCGTCACGGCATCGATAAACGGGCGAATATGACGAGGCGGTAGGGCAAAATCCGCATCGAGAAACAACGTCGCAGGAATCGTGCGCGTCAGCGTACGTGAAACGGTCTTGGCCGCCCCGATGGCTCGCGGCACGTCGTGCCCAAGGGCGTGCTTATAGTCGTGCACAACCGCACCCGCTCTTTCTGCGCACTGTTTTGTCCCGTCTTTCGATCCGTTGTCGACAACATGCACCTCGCACACACCAGCAGCCGTCAGCTGCCGGACCACCCTTCCAATCGTACGCGCCTCGTTACTCGCAGGAACGATGGCCGCCGCGGTCTCAGGTCTTTGGAACCGATTCCGGTCTTCACAGGCAAAGGCAGTCGGTAACGCCCGGCGGTCGCGGATGAAGTCTGGAAAGAATCCGCGTGCGCCGATGTGGGTGATGAGGTGGTGAAGGGCCTCGGCGTGATCGCCAAGAATCAGGTCCTGAACACTGTAATCAAGTGGACGCCGCTTCGGCTGCGGATTGCGCTGGCCAACCGCAGAGTGGGCAGCTGTGACAATGCGATATCCGCGCAGCGCAGCCAGCGTAAAGAACACAGGCGGTACAGCCAGATGTTCTGCACCAATCTGTTCGATGACGCGGCGGCGGATGGCATGAGGTACTGTTGTCATTGAGGCCGCTTTGAGGTCGGGTCTGTCAAGTGCAAGATTTAGGGCCCGTTTCGCCACTGCCGTTGGATGGTGATAGCGCGGGTTCTGGGGAAGCGGGTAGCGGTTGAGCGCAACGTCCGCTCCTGTGGCTAGTCGCCTGACAAAGGGTCTGAGTTCCTCAATCGTCCAGTTGATGTCGGCATCGAGAAATAGCACGTACGTACCTGTCGCGTAGAGTGCTCCAATTGCGCGCCCGGTGTCATGGCCAAGAGCTTCATCAAAGACAATGACGCGTGCGCCGGCGGATTCAACTGATTTCACGGTATCTTCCCGGCACTTGTTGGCAACCACAATCACTTCCTTCACAGCGTGCCAAGCAAGCAACCTCCGAGTCATGCGTTCGATGAGCCTGCCCTTGCCATAGACAGGGATGACGACACTTACAACAGGGCGACTTCGGCGGGGCCTATGAACGGATCGCCGAGTGGGAGTGGGGGCGGGTTTTCGAAGTTTAGATTTCCTCTTCGTAGGTGCGATTGTGGACATTGTGTTCCCCCATTTCACCGTCGTCTCTGTACAGGCTATTCTCCCTAGGACGAGAATGACATGGCGTGTGTTCCACCTCCTACACAAGTATGGACACCTGAACCGGCCTGGCACTTGAACGGGCTGTGAAGCTCAGCATGTGTGAACACCTCAGCACGCGTGAACAGCGGGCACCCACGAACGTCCCAGCACATGTAGACATCCGGGCACGCACGGACGGCCGAGGCATATGTGCCTCGAATACGTGAACAGCTCAGCACGCGCGGGCACGCGTCGGCTCTTGTGGCAGCCGCTGGCGGCAGATAGGCTGGTATAATATTGATGATGAAAGCATTATGCAAAAGGGGCGATAAAACTGGCTGAACTGAATGTGTTCAACAGGCGGATAGAAGCGATGCAAAATGAGCTTTCGAAACAAGGGTTAGATGCAGTGGTCGTAACGGCACCCGCCAACCTCTACTATTTTTCCGGAGTTTGGCTCGAGGTCGGTGAGCGTGCGACAGCGCTCGTCATTCGTCAGGCAGCGGCCCCATTGTGGATTGTGCACGCCATGTTTCGGGAAGAAGTCTCAGGGGTTGAACTCGAGACGGTCTTCTGGCGGGATGGTGAACGTCCATTTGGTCAGATTACAAAAGCCATCGGTCAGGCGAGTCGATTTGCGATTGATGGCGATTGGGAAGCAAGGCATGTCCTGGCTTTACAGGAGACCATGCGAGCCGTGGCACCATCGTGTGTCGCTGTCACAGCGGACGACATTATCAGTCAGCTCAGGGCACGAAAAGATGCTGATGAACTTGCGAAGCTGCAGCAAGCCTCGCTTCGGGCGGATGGAGTCGTGGCCAAGCTGAAAGCGCAAATTACGGCGGATGCCACTGAGTTGCAGTTGGCAAGGCAGTTGAGTGTGTTGTGGGAGGAGAGCCATTCGGAAGGGATGTCGTTCTCACCGATTGTTGCCGTCGGTAAAAATGGAGCCGCACCGCATCACGAGCCGGACGATACGAAAGTGTGGGGCGCAGACGGTGCCACAACCGTCGTCGTGGACACGGGTGGTTTTTATGAGCGCTACGTGAGCGATATCACGCGGACGTTCGTTGTCGGGGAACCGACTGAAGAAATAAAGCAGGTGTATGAATTGGTGCTGGCTGCCAATCTCGCAGGCATTGCGGCAGCAAAGCCGGGCGTAACGCTGTCTGACGTGGACAAGGCGACGCGGGATGTGATTGAATCAGCTGGCTACAGCGAGTATTTCACGCATCGAACGGGGCACGGGGTTGGCCTTAGCATTCACGAAGCGCCATTTGTGGTTGCCGGTAACCAGCAAAAGCTTGAAATTGGCATGGTCATGAGTATCGAACCGGGGATTTATTTACCGGGTAAATTTGGTGTTCGCATCGAAGACTTGATTGTCATTGAGGAGGACGGTGCAAGGCCCCTCAACCAAGCCCCAAAGCGCCTGGAAGATGTGGTTGTGCGCGTCTAATCTGACATTTATGCGGCCTCGGAAAAGTAGCCGCAGAGTTAAGCAACCCTGCACGTTTCAGGCCTTACAGGCGGCCTGCGGCTGGCGGGTTGCTTACCCTCTGAGCATGGCAATTGGAACCGCGGATTCAATGCTGCTTCCATCGCGATGGCCCCATGCCATCACACCTTCGAGTTTCGTCACGGTGATGGACCCGTCTTCTTCGGTCAAGTGATATGTCTTGCCGATATCAATGCTGATGGTGTCGCGAATCAGATAGGACTTGGCAAGGTACCATTTCTTCATCAGAACCTCGTATTCACTCCAGTTTTCTGCATCGTACGCGGATTGTCCCTGATTTTGTAGGCTGTCCATCTCCGCTTGCAATTCCTCTTTGCTCATCGTGCTGTAGAGCGCCATGTTGTTGTCCCCTTTTGCTGCAAGTAAGGTTGCTCAAGTTGCTCAAGTTGCTCAAGTTGCTCAAGTTGCTCAAGTTGCTCAAGTTGCTCAAGTTGCTCAAGTGAAGCCGCGGCCGCTTACGTATTCGCGACTGCAGTCTCCATTGTGCCATATTTCAGCCTGATTTTCCCGCCGTCGCCACGACAGAAATATACAATTGGCTGACAACGACGACCGTTTGGACGTGAATGGTCAGTTGCTGTTGGTCAACCGTTAAGGTCCTGCCGTCAATCAAACGCGATATCAAGTCAGGGCGACGTTGCAGCGTATCAAGCGGTTCCCCAACGAGAAAGGCAAGTTCATGTTTGATGAACTGAATGACTTCAATTTCAGAGAGTCCATCCGGTGCATCAGCGTTGACGCGGATGCTCTCTACCACCGGGATGTGCATCGGGCTGCTCAGGCGTTTGTTGAGTTGTTCGACTTGTTGAACGAGATCGGCCTTTTCGTTCGAGACCTTCTGTAATGTGATGTAGAGTTCGTCGTACGCTTTGCCCTGGTAGGCGAGTGTGCAACTGGCGCCAAATAGGGCGCCAACCAGAACGGCTGCTACGATGGACTTGCTCATGGTCATGAGATGCCACTATCCGCTGCCAACCAGCGAATGAGCAGGGCCCCGAGTTGACAGCCGAGAAACGCGACGGCGAGGTACGTGATTTGTTTGCCAACAGGCATCAACTCCCGGTTCAAGAAACCAGATTCCAACACCTTGATGGTATCCATTGTGCCGCCAAGCGTAGCCACCATCGCCCAAATTTTCAAATCCTCCGAAAGCCGCATCATGACGGAGAGCGGCGGAGTGTGAAAGACCAGTGCGCCGAGACCCCCCAAGAGCGAGCCACCAAGGACCATGCCCATGGACACAAAAAAGTCGATGAGCAGATTCGCTGCGAAGCTAATGGAAGAAGTCATAATCCGCACCTCCTTTATCTACTCCAACATACGGGACAAGTCTCCGAATTATGCTGACTGGTGTTGAGTTTATGCAGGACCTCAGGCGAGTGTGGGCCAGTTTCCATCCATCGTGTCTGCCGATTCCCATTCAAGGTGTCTGCCGATTTTCACCCATGGTTTTGACCGGCTTATGCTGGTTTTGAAACAGGGTCCATGCAGGCGGTGCAAAGAAACGGTATAATAACAGAATGGTCATTTAGCATGGAAGTGGATGTGAGTCGCAGTTCGTGATGCCAAAGACAGATGAGAAATGGACGTTCATGAATTCAAATGAGGCGCTTCAAGGAAGATACACGCCAGGTGCGACGTGGAACCATGCGGGTCGAGGTGAACTTTGGAGCGCGGACCGTGAGAATGCGGTTTTACTTCGCCAGCTCGCAAATCGACTTGCCACCGAGTTTGGTGCCGGAGCGGTGGCGTTGACTGTCGCCGCGGGCCTGGACCCTGTGGAGGGTCACGCCGGGGCCCCGCGTCAGGTGGAGCGTTTGGACCAGGAAGAGACACAATACCGGACTCACATGCGTTGTGACGGCCGCGTATTTATCGAAGCCCTGGTCATGCTGCGAGATTTAGGCGGGGTGGTTTTCTCCCGCGAAGTCGAGCTCATGATGAGACTCTTGCGCCTTGCTGCAGATGTTGTGGCCGCCGAAGACGTGGTGGCGTTTGCAGCTCCGCGGGATATCAAGCTCGACGAAATACTGATCGCCTGTACCGAGTTTGCCCGTCAGGAAGAAGAAGGCATGGGGCGTTGGACGTCGATGGGGACATTTGCCGCTGCATGGCTGCCGGGATGGAGCATACCAGCGCACCGTGCACTACGGGCGCTCTATCTGAGCGAAGCCACTCTCAAAGCAACTGACACAACTGACACGATTGACTCGACTGATTCAGCGGGCTCAAAGGGCTTAAGGGGCTCAACTGACGCAAATGGCTCAACTGACGCAAATGGCTCAAATGGCTCTTGGAGCAGTCAGCGCCACCACTGGGTTGATGCGTTCTTATTCCTGTGTATTGATAAATTTGTCCGATTGAGTGTGACGGAGCCGGCCAAGGTCGAACCAGAGCCGCGTGCGCATACAACACCTTCCTACCGCATCATGTACCGCGGTGAAGCCGAGGTGCTGTCAGCTTGGGAATATGCTCTCGTGCGCGAAAATTCAGAGTTCCAGGCTGACGGTTGGTTGGTCTGGCGGACCATGAAGCAGTCCTTTCAACAGACCGGGTGGAGAGGTGATTGGCTGTACGACAGGAGTGGGAAATTCAATTATCATCTTGAATTTGAACTCGTGCCGCCGTTTGAAGACACTTCTCTGCTCTGGCATTTGCAGTACTTTGTAGCCCATAACCACTGGAACAAGCGGCGTTCCTTACGAGAATGGTGGCAGCAGGAAAGCCGCGATTTTGTCATCGGCAGGGAACGTCTTGAACGTTTAGATGAGTGGATTTTGCCGCGACTGCTTGAGGCGGGAAGAGTGAGTTCGGTGATTGCAGATTCCTTGCAGGAACCAACCCCAAGTCAGGCTGTGATTAGTCCGGAAGCCGTATTTTCCTTTTTAACGAAAGATGCCAAAGAGCTCGAGGAACTGGGGTGCAACATTCGCTATCCTGCCATCGAGGAGATGACTGCTGGCGACATTCGCATCCGGGTGCAAGTGAAGCGAAAAATGCACAAAGCGACACCCGCAGTCAGCCACGTGCGGGGGGCCAGTTGGTTCGATGCCAGACAGTTGGTGGAGTTTGACTGGAAGGTCGCGCTCGGCGGCTCAGAGTTGTCTCAGCAGGCATTTGAAGAACTCGTAGAGCAGCGTTCACCCCTGATTCAGCTCGGCGGAACATGGCGGTTGTTGCCACTCGATACCATCATTCGGCAGGTAGAGTCGCTGCGGAAAAGTGCCGAGCAGGCTGCAGGGGGGAGCTTCATTGATGTCACGCGCATGATGCTGCTCCGTGAATCGGAACTGACAGAGGACATCGCGGTTGATGTTGATTTTGCTGATGATGTCCGTGACATTCGCGATCTCGTTTACGCCCTCTTACAAGCCCGTCGACCCCAGGGTGTGGCGATACCCGAGTTGTTTACCGGGAAACTGCGTGATTATCAGAAAATGGGGTACGAGTGGCTGCTGCACCTGCGGGGAATCGGCTGTGGCGCGGTGCTTGCCGATGATATGGGACTTGGTAAGACCATTCAGGTGCTGGCCTACTGGTGTTATTTAAAAGAGCACGGGAGCAAAACCGGTGCGCATCTGCTGATTTGTCCCACGTCTTTGCTGCAGAACTGGCGCGCAGAAATCGGCCGGTTTGCGCCGACCCTGTCCGTTTATGTGCACCACGGTGCCGAACGGGAATCGAATGAGACATCATTTGCAGCTGTCGTTGCCGACTACGATGTGGTGATGACAACCTATGCGACGGCTGTCCGGGATGAGGAACTCCTTAACGGCATTACATGGGACTCGCTGATTGTCGATGAGGCGCAAAACGTCAAGAACCCGGAAACGAAGCAGGCAAGGGTCATCTGCCGCTTAAATGGACAGCATCGCATTGCACTGACAGGTACGCCGATTGAGAATCGGCTTGAGGAATTATGGTCGATATTCCGCTTTGCCATTCCAGGCTACCTTGGCAGTCTCGCATGGTTCCGTAGACAGTTTATCGATCCGATTTCCGGCCAGGAGCAAGGACGAACCTCACAGCAGCTGCATCAGTTGTTGCAGCCTGTGTTGCTTCGAAGAAGCAAGGCGGACCCCACAATTCAACTTCAGTTGCCCGAAAAGTGGGAAGTTCTTGAGTACGCAGGGCTGACTTCGGAGCAGGGGGCACTCTACCAGTCAGTGGTGAATCGCCTGTTTTTAAATATCGATGGAACTCCGACAGGGATGTCGCGCAGAGGGCAGATTTTGACTGCGCTGGTGCGGCTTAAGCAGGTGTGTGACCATCCTTGCCTGACCGTTGGTGGGAGTTCGTCGGTCAATCGTTCAGGAAAGCTCAAACTCTTGCTCGACTTGCTCGATGATGCCGTGGCAGACGGCGAATCAGCCATTGTGTTTACGCAGTTTCGAGGCATGGGAGAGATTCTGTGCGAGGCGATTGAACATAAATTTGGCTGGCGGCCGCAGTTTTTGCACGGTGGATTGAATCCCACAGTCAGAGGAGACATTGTCGACGCGTTTCAAAGCGGCCGCGACGAATCACGCGTGTTGGTCTTGTCTCTGAAAGCAGGCGGAGTCGGTCTCAACCTCACGCGAGCCAACCATGTGTTTCATTTTGACCGGTGGTGGAATCCAGCTGTCGAAGACCAGGCGACGGACCGCGCCTTTCGTATCGGCCAGACGAAGAATGTGCAGGTCCACAAGTTGGTCTGTACGGGAACGCTGGAAGAGCGCATCGACGATTTGATTCAGTCGAAACGCTCACTCTCCAAGGCCGTTGTCGGAGAATCCGAGGGTTGGTTAACCGATATGGACAATGATGCGCTTCGCAGCCTGTTTGAGTTGGATGCAGGATTTGCGCTCGAGGAGGAAGACGTGTGAGGTCAGCAAAGTCAGGTGTGCAAAAGACCGGCTCCCGAACGGCCAGTTTCGTCGAGTTAAAATGGAAATTTGTTCTGGATGAGTTCGAAATCAGTCGGCAGAGACGCGGTCGAGCCATTGAGAAACAGGGCCTTGTGACAGGTCTGTTGTTCGAGCACGGTGCCATTTACGTCCAGGTCCAGGGACCCAAGATGCGCTTTGCAGTCCAAGACACAACCGTCTCCATGCCTATCGTCCAGTCAAGTGAAGAGTACCAGTCACATATCGCCCATCTGTTGTATCTGCGGCCAGATTGGTTGGCTGCGCTCCATAGCGGTGAGTGGAATCGAGAATTCTGGGATGCCTTGTCTGACATGGGGCTCGAGTGGTATCCCGATGAGACCACCGCCAGCAAGTGGGTCTCCGGTATCACTTGTACCTGCGATGATAGAGAAATGCCCTGTTATCATGCTGCTGCAGCCCTGTTTGCGCTGCTTCATGAGATGGAAGACACGCCGTTATTTGCCGTCCGAGTGCTGGGGTTTAACATCGATGATTTGCTTGATGACGTCCATCGCATGGGTAGCGTCATCTTAAACGAAGAGCCTGTGACTGAGACTGCCGGAAGACATCAGAACTTAGAGGCCGTACTTCTCCAAGGTGAGGAAGAGGCGGTTTACCGAGAGACACACGCGTATGCTGGAGAACGAATGCGGCACAGACTCCCGCCAAACTGGGATGTGAAAAAGCAGGCAGATTGGCGGGAGCGCTACATGGCGTGGAAATGAGGCTTGTCCTTATGATGATCATCGTGATGGTCATCACTGTCGCTGCCATCCTCAGGTTGGGATGTGTCTACGCTTGACGTCAGAACCTGACGCGAAAAAACTCCGAGCAATATCGCCAGCAAAATGATAGTGACAATAAATCCGATACCCACTTTGCATCTCCTCCCTTCATGGTGAGTTCAGCACGTCAACCTCGAAACCCAAATATACCCTGGCGTGACCTGTTCTACTGTGCTTTGATAATAATGACGCATAAAGGTCCAAAAATGTTTCATGTTGTGCAAAGAAATTCTTCAAGGAACACTCGGCGACTCTGTTCGAAAGCGAATGTCGCGTACTCTTACGGCGATAAGCAAAATGAAAGAGGGGATGTGCAGTCATGGGTAAAGAGCAAGCGTTAATCGTTTGGGGCGGTTGGCTGGGTCACGAGCCGGAGCAGGTAGCGAATATCTTCCACGACGTGTTAGAAGCGGATGGGTTTGAGGTCGAGGTCTCAGACACGCTCGAAGCATTTGCTGACCGTGAGAAACTCAATGCACTGCATCTTATCGTGCCCATTTGGACGATGGGTGACATTCGCGGTGAACTGGTCCAAAATGTCTCCCTGGCCGTTCAAAGCGGTGTCGGTTTGGCCGGATGTCACGGCGGCATGTGCGACGCGTTTCGGAGCAACGTCGATTGGCAGTTCATGACGGGCGGTCAGTGGGTAGCGCATCCTGGCAATGATGGGGTGGAGCATACCATTCATATCAAACACAGTTCCGGTGGATTGCTCGAAGGCATCGACGATTTCACGGTGAAGACCGAGCAATACTACCTGCATGTCGATCCGGCGAATGAGGTCCTCGCGACAACTCGCTTTCCGCTGGTGCCGGGGCCGCATTCGCCAAACGGATCGGTCGAAATGCCCGTTGTCTGGACCAAACGTTGGGGCGCAGGTCGGGTGTTCTACAACTCGCTCGGACATCATGCGGACATTATTGAAATCCCGCAGGTCAAGCGAATGATGGAGCGCGGATTCTCGTGGGCTGCAGCTGGGAAATCTGCCGCACAAAATATCGCCGCGACTGGTACATATTCTGGCATGGGCGACAGTCAGTACTAAAACGCAACCCTAGTTCGATTTACCTCGCGCGATATGTGCGTCGCAGCTGCTTACCATTGACGATGATACAGATGCCGAGCAGGAGTATTCCACAAATACCTTGTTCAAGTTTCATCCACAAGGGGAAGTCGCCGGGTATCGCGATGATAATCACGACGGCCACCAGCATGATGGCTGATACCAGCCGCAACCTGAGATAGGCGCGACTACGACCACGGGCCATCTGAAAGACAAAGCTCGTCATGAGCACGGAGCTCGCAACAACAATTGAGCCACGAACCCAGACGGCTGGAGTGACCATGACAGGGTTGTTTCGGAACACAGTAATAGCCACGAGAGTTAAGATGCTAATGCCGAAATACGACAGAGCAAGCACCTTGACTCTCCGTATCAACCTCTCAGTATGCGGGTTGTTCAGTTGTTCTTCCGGCATGATTTGATGAGACATAATATCCATCCTTCCTGTCGTTTTCTTTTCTTTTTTCCTGTTGTTTCCTTTCTGTATTGCCACTCCATAACTCGATCACATCGCCAATCCATATCGCGACGCGGGAGTCTTGGTTCGTGCTGAGTATAGCCGACACCATGTGACGGAGACTTGTGCCACACGGCACAAGTCAAGGGCCTATTTCCGCTCACATCTCCTATGACTGGAGTCATGGGCCCGTCGAACACACTCGTGACCACAGGCACTGGAAAGAGAGAGGACAACTGGGATATACTTCTGAAATAAAATGCCTCTTTAACAAAACGTTTCTCTAAAAGTCGGTGGTATCAGCATGACAGGAACGTCAAAACAGAAGCCGAACACGCGACCACTTTCATTAGATTGGTTGCTCCGTGGGTCGCCCTATTGGGTCGGCGGTGTCGGATATTTCTTCGGACTTTTCCTCGAGGGGCATACACTGGTCAATTTTCTACTCCTCACTGGAATCTATGGTGCGTGGCTGTTAATCTACCATTTCGGAAAAAAACGTTCCCAGGCCCTATGGATATTGGCCTTGTCATGTCTCGCTTTCGCAGCTCTATTTATCCCCACGCAGAGTAGTAACGCCTATTGGTTACCAATCCTGCCGACAATGACCGCTTGCGTCACGACCACCGTTAAACGACGTTACCTGAACCTCATTACAGCAGGCACGCTGTTGCTAAGTACAAGCATCGCGTTTGGTCTGGTCACTGGCCGATGGGAGTTGGGGAGTCAGATAATTATCCTTGTCTCCTTTGTCTCTTTCTGGGGAATGACAGTGACCATCAACAAGCTTGCAGCGGCTCATGCACAACTTCAGGAGTATAGCGCTCAAATTGAGGAACTCTCCGTGATGCGCGAGCGGAATCGTATTGCCAGGGATATCCACGATACGCTTGGCCACTCGCTCACCCTGTTGGCGGTTCAACTGGAAACGGCAACGCAGCTTGCAGTCCGCGGCGATTCCCGTCTGTACGACGAATTGCAGGCCGCGAGACGGGTCTCGAAGGCTTGCCTGACCGAAGTCCGCCATTCCGTCGAGGCACTTCGACTCGACGAAACCTATACGCGCTCATTACACGAGCAAATTCGTCATCTTGCAATGGAATTCGAAGTCACCTGTCCTCAGACAAGCATCACGCTCGATCTCGATGAGGAGACCTGCCCCCTGCATCCAGAGGTGGGTTTGGCGCTCTACCGCTGTGCGCAAGAAGCACTCACCAATATCCGTAAACATGCGAACGCAACAAAGGTGTTGCTACGTCTTACAACGGCAGGGACACGCAAGAATAATGTGGAACTGACGGCATTAGACAACGGCCAAGGCTCCACCTCGTCACGGGAACAAATGGCGAGTGGTTTCGGTTTGCTCGGTATGGCCGAACGGGTTGCCCTCTTGGAGGGAATACTGCGGGCCGGCCCGGAACCAGAGACCGGGTGGCGCGTGGAAGTGGTGCTTCCGCAGAAAATTCAAGAGTAATTGGAAACCATTAAATTAAGATGACCCGGGATAGACTCAGAGGAGCGGTTTAGTCATGGAGGAGCGAATTCGCGTATTCATTGTCGATGACCAGCGCCTGCTGCGCGAAGGCTTTCGTACGCTGATTGAACTGGAACCGAACCTGAAAGTGGTCGGCATGGCGGGGAACGGAGAAGAGGCACTTGCCACGGTTGAACGCCTCCAAACCGAAGGAGCGCCCCCCGAAGTTGTACTCATGGATGTGCGTATGCCGCGGATGGACGGCATTGCCGCTACGCGTGCTTTCAGAGAGCGCTGGCCGGAGATTCAGATCATCATCCTGACAACCTTTGACGACCGCGAGCTCATTCATGCAGGTCTGCAAGCGGGTGCACTCGGATATGTGCTTAAAGATATTACCGCGGAACAACTCGCCACGGCCATTCGAGTCGTCGCACAGGGCCAAGTCCTTCTACATCCCGACGTCGCCAGCAAGGTCCTTGCTTCATTCTCTTCTACGCTCACCGTTCCTGAAATTGGCACACCTGTTAGCGCTGTTTCTACGGGTGGGGACGAGATGGCTGCCTTTACCGAGAGAGAACGGGAGATCCTCGCCTTGCTGGCGCGCGGCGCTTCCAATCGTGAAATCAGTGAGACCCTTTACATCGCGAGCGGTACCGTCAAGAATCACATGAGCAACATCCTGGGTAAGCTCGGTGTGCGCGACCGGACACAGGCAGCTTTGAAAGCAAAAGAACTTGGATTGCTGTCGTAAAAAAGCGCGTTCAAAGACTGCCTTAGCCGGAAACGTTCTCTGATGCCGACCTCGTTATCCCATTATCTTGACCCCACTTGTATAGGGGAGTGCGCAACCCTGTAAGCCAAACGACCGCGTGCGTTAAGCCTGCAGTCACGAAGACCATGGGTGCTCCGAACCACTGGGCGAATACGCCGCCGGCAGCATTGCCAAGGGGTATCGAGCCCCAAACTATCATGCGGATGCTGCTGCTCGCGCGTCCCAAGATGTGGTCGGGGATGACCGACTGGCGGAGCGACACGGATTGCACGTTCCAAAGTACCATGGATAGTCCGAGAAGCACATTTGCTGCACACATCACCAAGGGGAGTCGGGTAAAGGCAGTCACAAAGTCTGGGATTGCAAACATCAGCAAAGACACCATCATTATCGTTCCAGGTTTGAGCCTCCGTCCGACAACCCCCGATAGAAGAGACCCGAGGAGAACTCCCACACTGGTGCCGGACATAACAACTCCGGACCAATACGCGTTCGCGTGAAGGTCGTGATGAAGCCGATAGAGGATTATCGCACCAGAGGCTGAACCGCCGAGGTTTCCAGCCAACGTAAACATGCTGATGGTGCGAATCAATTTGTTGGCCCAGACGTACTGCAGACCCTCTCCAATCTGCTTTACCATCCCACTGCGGGCGATGCTCGCGTCTGCAACTGCCGAGAATGATTGACGGATTGCGAACAAAGACAGGATAGAGATGGCAAAAGACGCTGCATCGGCGAAAATCGTGTTGGCGGCACCGATGAGCGCGATGGCCGTCCCCGCTATTGCCGGCCCAAGAATCTGACTCGCCGACATTCCAGACTGAAGAGCAGAATTGGCCTGCGGCAACTCATCCCTGTTCACTACGTTCGGTAGACAGGACACGTATGAGGCGTCGAACACGGCACTAAAGGCACTCATGAGGGCGAGGACGATGTACAACTGTGCCACCGTGAGCCAACCAAATAAATGAGCCACGGGGATACTCAACATCAGAATCATGCGGCCCGTATCCGAAAGCATCATCAGCAGCTTGCGGTTGTGCCTGTCTGCCCACACGCCGGCGGGTAATGACAAGATGAGGTACGGCACAAACCCAACAGCGAACGCCAGCCCCATTTGTAACGCAGAGCCCGTCAGTTCAAGCAGTAACCACGGGATTGTAAAGCCACTGATAGCGGATCCGAATTCGGACAGCGTCTGACCGCCAATCAGCCAGAGAAAACCACGGTTTCGCCAGAGATTCGTCTTCATGAGTCATGCCTCCTCGGTGAACCCAGCACCTGCTCAAGGAGCCCTGCGGCATCGTCAATCAAATTCGGGTTCAGCTCATACGTTTGCTGTCGCTGACTCACATCGGTGCGCAGTACCACTAAGCGTGCCGCGCGAAGAGAGACTAAATGGTGATGCACAGTCGATTTCGTGACATCACTTGCCTTTACCAAATCAGTAAACCGGATGGGGCCTTCTGCAATTTTTTGTAATATCCGCAGACGATTCTCTTCAGCAAGCGCCTGGGCCATCCGTAAGACACGGGTCCAGGCGGGGTCATTCCCGCTCGCATCGTATTCCACAGGATATTGGTTGTACCAGGTATTTCCAGTCCAATGAGTTACGTTCCAAGGACGTAAATGGTACTGGGGAATCAATACCACCTGACGCAGATTCGGGTCTGGCTCTAACCGAGCCCCGATTGTCGCCAGTTGAATGAATTCGTCCACAGGCATGTCCTTGGCGAACGACCGTTTCTGTGCTGCGTCATCAACAAGTGCTTGTAGGACATCGCTTGATACATTTCGAAAGTATCGCTGATTCCATTCACCGAGCAATTCAGCCAGCACGGGCCAACCATCGATGACCTGAGGAATGTCATCGTGATTCTTGAGTACGTGTTTCGTGGTCAAATAGTCATAGATTTCGCCTCGCGTCATCCCGCTCATCCACTCGACAAACCTGGAAGCCGACTTGTCGCCTGTAAGGCGGTCGATGACTGTGATTCCAGGGAAGTTCTTTATCAAACGCCGTGCGGTCGGTGATTGAAGACGTTTGGCAAGGTTGGGTCCGATGGATTGATTCACATCCTTGATCCAGCCCGAACCCACATCGAGCGTACGGTGAAACTGTTTGTCGGCATACCCCATTAGGCTGATGACCAGTTCGTAAGCTGGCTCAAATTCCACGCGAATTGTAACATTTGGCCATGTCTCCGTGAGTTTCACCACCATGAAGCTGATTTGAGTTTCGCTATCATGAAGTTGATTTGAGTTTCACAAACATGAAGTTGATTTAGGTTTCACAAACATGAAGTTGATCTTAGTTTCACCATCATGAAACTGAAATTAGTTTCATTGTAATGAAACTTTCGTAAATGTCAATGGAGCCAAATGCTTATTGCGGGCAGGTGTGATTCAGTAGCTACCAGTGTTCAACGGATGCAACTGTTCAAGTGGCTGACTGGTTTAAAAGGTTGACTGGTCCAACTGGTTTAGGCGGTTCAATATATTTGCTTCATTGAAGTGATTCATTATTGGAGGGGGCAGTATTCGGGTGAGGCCCCCACGGCGAAGAGGGGGCCTCACCAAACGTCTGGAGAGGTGGTACTGTACACGAAGGGGAACAATGTTGTTTAATTTCGGCATCACGACTGTCTAGGGTTATTCCTTGAGTCACTCCTTGAGTCATTCATTCAATTACTCATCGAGTTCCCACTGCGGATTCCACACCACTTCCCACAAGTGTCCATCTGGGTCCTGGAAGTAGCCCGAGTATCCACCCCAAAACGCATCATGCGCGGGAACTGTAATGGTGGCACCGGCTCTTTTGGCTTGTTCCATGATGGCATCAACTTCTTCTTTACTACGGACATTGTGACCTATAGTAAACTCTGTAGGACTTGCCGCAGTCGCAAGCATCTTGGCATCATGAGCAATATCTTTGCGCTTGAAAATTGCCAACTGCACGCCGGATTGCAGGTTGAAAAAGGCGACAGCACCATGTTCAAATTCTTCGCCAATAATGCCCTCTGTCGGGAAACCCAATCCATCGCGATAGAACGTCAACGACCTTTCCAAATCATCCACACCAAGTGTGAGTACCGTAATGCGAGGTTTCATTTCCATCACTCCCGTAAAGAGATAATTTGATGGCTTTGTGGAGGAAATCGCACGGACCGAGACCATGCTAGCATCATCGCGATTCCTCAGAAAGCATTTTGCGTGGGCGGCTTGTCCGCGGCGAAACGCGTGATATACGAATCTTGCTGTTTATAGATCCGACGGAAATTGTCCAGGAGTGGTGCACATCAGATTCCAGGCGATGATAGTTGCGCTGTCAGCACCTTGCGACGAATGAACGACTTCCAGTACCTCTTTGACTTGTTGGTGAATATTCACCGAACGAAACAACGTATCATACAGAACCCGGGGGGATTCAAACGGACGCTTCTCAAACTCCAATACACCATCGGTAACCGCAAGTATGACGTTGCGTCCTGCCCGAAGCGGTTTAATGCCGGTGCTGTAACAAGGTACGGTCTGATGAAACGTGTTTACTTCTCCAACCCACTCGAAGAAACTTCGTTGGTTGACGGCGTACTGACCTAGCCGGGCATATTCTTCATTCAGTAAATACAGGACGCAGTCGCCGATATTCAGCCACCACAGGTAGCGTTCCTTACGTACAAAGACGAGACAGGAACTCTCGCCGTGAACCGATGCGGTGTCTATGCCCGATAATAACTGTACAACGTACTCATGAATGCGTGTAAAAGCATGGGGTGTGGGGGAGTTTAGAATTTCTATCATATCGCTCTTGCGGTATGTGAAATTATCCAACAAAAGCTGCACGCTCTCAGAGCTGTTATGACCGTCCAAAATGACGGCGAGTTCCCAGTCCGAATCAACATTTGACCACAACAGCGCACCATCTTCATTCGTATTGGCGCCAACGCTGGAATTGCCACCGTATGTACCGAGAGTCATCGAACCATTAAATCTTACCGTCGGATGGTCAATGCAACTATCCGTTGCGCCCGCCCAGGCAATCTCTGACACGTCAGTTCTAGTCACGGCCCGTCACAGCCCGTACCTTTACGGATGCTTGTTGGTGTCAATTGCGCTGCCTCCTCAAAACTATCCTCAAAACCCTCGTTAAAACCATGTCGGCTCGCTTTGCTATACAGCGGCATGTCGTACCCGTTTACAGATAGAGCACCTCCACTTCATCCTCCTGTGACTCTCCCGTCTACTAAATGGTGGTTGTGGGACAGGTTCCTTTCGGACCCTTGGTTGTAAGCGAGTTGAGTGCATCGCTTAGGGCGCGGAGAGTACCATTTGTACAATGGTATAATTTACTACAATACCGCGCAATAGTAGCCAGTGCGGTTCACGACATCGTGCGGAAGTCTTCGTCAGGCTCGCGGAGGACAAGTGTTTGGCCGCGAAGGCTGTGACAAATCATGACAGGGGGCCACAAAGTGTATTCTGGGCACGAAATGAAAATATTCGCTGGCTCAAGCGGAGGACTGTTTGCACAGCGTATTTGCAGCTACTTGCAAATGAGCCTTGGGGATTCAGAAGCCATAAAGTTTTCCGATGGAAATACCTTTGTCAGGGTCAAAGAGAACGTGCGGGGTACAGACGTCTATCTCGTACAGCCGATTGGGCTATTACCGAACGATGAGTTCGTCGAGATATTGTTCTGGATTGATGCCTTCAAACGAGCAAGTGCCCATTCCGTAACAGTAATTATTCCGTATTTTGGCTACGCGAAGGGCGACAAGAAGGATGAACCGAGGGTGTCGATTCGAGCAAGAGTCTGTGCCGATGCCATCGAAACGGCGGGGGCAGACCGTATCATCATGATGGACTTGCACGCGCCACAAATTCAAGGTTTTTTCAAAAAGCCGGTGGACCATCTGATTGCGATGCCACTTCTCTGTGAGTATATCAAGTCCCAGGCGATAGAGAATTTTGTGATTGTCTCGCCAGACGCTGGATTCGCGAAACAAGCACGCAAATTTTCTTCCTACCTCGGCGTGCCGACGGTGATTGGAGATAAGAGAAGAATTGGACACGATGAAAGCCCAGAGACACTGGAGTTGATTGGCGACGTCAGTGGCAAAAATGCTGTTATAGTTGACGATTTTTCTACGTCCGGAGGTACGCTCATCCAGCTTGCGCATCTGCTGAAGGAAAAAGGAGCGTTATCCATCTTTGCGAGCCTATCACATTTGTTACTGTCTGCTGAGGCCGTGCAGCGGATCGAGGATAGTCCAATTGAGTATATCGTCGCAACCGACTCCGTAGCCAACCAAGCGGCAAACGCCTCTCCAAAAATCCGCATCATTTCAGCGGCGCCGCTTTTTGGAGAAGCTATCAAACGAATCCACGGGCGTGACTCTGTGAGCGGGCTGTTCGATGTCTTATGGTGGCCCCATTTGTCAAGACAGTTTTTTTTAATCTCTAAGCTATAGTCTAGTTTTCCCTGTCCATATCATCTTTTTAGAAGGAGCGGGAGGGGTGAATGGCCGTAGGCCAGAGGGGAGGAGCGAAGCCAATGCTGTCAACTTAAGCGATCCTAGTTCAATTTGGAGCAAACAGGAAGACGGATGAGTAGTATTGTCCGTCTTCCTGTTTTTATTCTCCGCTGGACAACTTCGCTTGTTTTTGTTATGGTGCATTGGGAGAGTGTTAAAATGAAAAAAAACTAATCTTCTCGCGGACTGTGTGGAGACTACCTTGAAATGCACCAGGTTCAGGAACAATGCAAGGAATAGTGAGAAAGACTTCACTAGGGAACGCAAGGTCGGGTTTGTCGCGCTTGTGCTCCTCATCTTCAACATGGTTCGCAAATCGTCCCAGTTGGAGATTGACGAGTTTCGCGAACACTTCATGCCGGAATCCGCCCAAGCAACCACGTACACGAAGCAATCCTTCTCCAAGGCAAGACAGAAGATTCGACCCGAGGCTTTTGTCACGCTCAATGAGGTGTATATTCGCACATTCTATGCGGATCATGACTACAAAACACACAAGGGGTTTCGTGTATTTGCTATGGACGGGTCTGTACTGGAGATTCCAAACACCGCGCAAACGCAAGGTCATTACGGCTATGTCACCAATAAGATGGGCAACTTCAAGTTGGCTAGAGCACTCTCTTCTCACTTGTACGATGTAGAGAACAGACTCGCCGTATCCACAACCATGGGCCGCTATGACACCAATGAACGAGTGCTGGCCAGGGCCAACATCGAAAAGATGCTCACCCTCATTCCGGAAACCTCTCCGTATGAGACCTTGGTTTTGTTTGACCGGGGCTACCCATCCATAGAGTTTATCCACTACCTCATGCAACGACGGGTTCATTTCGTCATGCGTGTTTCTTCGTGGTTTTGCAAGGAGATTATACAGGCACAGACGAAGGATGAAATCGTTCAACTGCGGATCACCAAAGAACGAGCCAAGGAGCTACGCAAGCAAGGAACTCCCGTCCCAGAGGGAACGGTTCTCCCCATCCGCGTCGTGAAAGTCCCTTTATCTACGGGGGAAACGGAACTACTCATCACGGATCTTTCCGAGGACAGGGTCGGTTACGCAGAAATGGGCGACCTCTACTTTAAACGATGGGGAATTGAGACTCACTTCAAGGAGCTAAAGCACCAGTTTGAAATCGAAAACTTCTCCGGGGAAACCCTGACCGCCATTGAACAGGACTTTTATGCAACTGCCTTACTCAGTAACATGGCCTCTGTCATTGAGCAGGACGCACTTGAGGAAGTACAAGCCCAGAAGTCACGTCGTAAGTATGACGTATATAACATCAATCACAACATTCTCGTCGGGAAGTTGAAAAACAAACTGGTCGAAATCGTCCTTGAAGATGACGACAAGAAGCGCTCGGCTATGTACAGGCGACTGATCCACGAATTAACGCGTAACATCGTGCCTGTGATCAAGGGTCGAACCTATCCGCGGAAAACACGACCCGGCGCGAATAAGTATGCGAAGAACAAGCGCCGCCCCTTGTAAGTGAGGTGATCAGATGTCTTCTATCGACGTGCCTTTTTGGATTGGCGACCGTGAATTTTCCGAAGACGACATAGAGCTCATTCAAACCACTGTCGCTCAGTTTCGGCAGTTAAGCCGGAAAGAACTCGCGTGGACTCTATGCGAGAATCTCCCCTGGAAAGCGCCCAATGGTCGACTGAGGGTCGATGCGTGTCTAAAGTTACTCGCACATTTCGAACGGACTGGACTGCTTTCTCCAACCCCCGTGCGCAGGAACGCTGCGAAAGGGAATCGAGGGAAAGAAATGGCCGGAACACCAGCCGAAACGATTCTAACCGCTTCCCTTGGAGGAGTCTCCCCAGTCAGTGTCGACCCGGTATCTCCGTCAGAATTGGGAGACTGGAATGTCACCATGCAGGCGTACCATCCTCTAGGGTATTGCCGCCCTATCGGTGCCCATCAACGATATTGGATTCGGGCTCAAATCCAAGAAGAACGAGTGGTAGTTGGCTGTTTGTTGTTTGGTGCGGCCGCCAAATCGCTAAGAATTCGAGACCATTGGATTGGTTGGAGCCCAGAGCAGCGAACTCGCTATCGGACGCGGATTGTGAATAATAATCGCTTTCTCATTTTGCCTCAGGTTCACGTGCCCCACTTAGCAAGCCATGCCCTGGCCTTAGCAGCTCGACGGCTTCGATCGGACTGGCAGACCCGTTACGGCTATGAACCTGTCCTCCTGGAAACTTTCGTTGAACAGAAATACTTAGGGACATGCTACCGAGCAGCAAATTGGGTCCATGTCGGCCAAACCTCAGGAAGAGGGCGTCAGGACGCCCATCACGAGTATGGCACATCGGTGAAAAACCTCTGGATGTACCCTTTAATTAGAGATTGGCGAGAACAACTCACCGCACTGTTGCCTCACTCTGTAATCCCTGATTAGTAGCCAGAGAATAACCAATTCATACCACCCTAAGTTGACAGCATTGGGAGCGAAGCGGCTTCCCCTGTGTTACTTGCTGACGTCTCCCTATTGCTAAGCAATCTCTCTACCTGTATATGTATTCGTGCGAGAAGAGGTAGGGATTGGATCACTGGGTTTCATTCCCATCAAATAGATCTCAGCGGGTATGTGATCCCGAAGCGCTTGGTGTGGTCGTTCATGGTTATACTTGTGTATGAATTTTCCGATTTCTAGCCTCGCCTCCCTTGGTGTGGCGTACTCTTTTGTGTACACCTCTTGGTACTTGAGTGTTCTCCAGAACCGCTCGATGTAGATGTTATCCACAGCTCGGTTCTTTCCATCCATACTGATTTTGACCCCGGCCTCCTTGAGAATTTCCGTGTACTGTGGGCTTGTAAAGTGGCTGCCTTGGTCACTGTTCCAGATTTCTGGTTTCGCCTGGCTCAAGGCCCTTTGCGTTGCTTTCAGTACAAAGTCGATCTCCAGCGTCTGATCTATCTCCCAACTGACAATGTAACGAGAATACCAGTCAATCACAGCTACCAAGTACATCCATCCCTGTTTGAGACGAATATAGGTGATATCCACAGACCAGACATGGTTCGGATGGCTCGCCTTTACCTCGCCCAACAGATAAGGGTAAATTTTGTGAGCTAAGTTGCGTTTGCTCAGGTTTGGACCAGGACTGACACCAGCAATCCCCATGGCCCTCATACAGCGCACTACACGCTTGCGGTTGATAGGCCAGCCTTCACGCCGTAGAATTGCTGTAATGTAACGGCTACCTGAAGCCGGGCGGTCCGTGTATATCTCGTCGATGCGACGACGGAGACGGATTTCTTCGTCTGAGACGGCAACAGGAGTGTAGTAGAGGCTCGTCCGATTCAGGCTGAGCAACTCTGCCTGTCTGGAAATGGAGAGCTCATCACTGTCGTGCTCAACCATCGCAACTCTATCGGTTCTAGTGCGGTTTGATGCCAGATTTTTTTTAAGCCACTCAACCTCAGTGGTTAAGCGACCAATTTTCGCATACAGCTCGGACGTTTCCTTTTCATGTTCTTTCTTTAGCGCAGCAGCGTTTTTCTTCTCTTCGTCTTCGAAGAGGCTAGACATATTCTCTAAGGCAGTATTCTTCCACCTATGAAGCATCGTGACGTGTACGCCGTGCTCTGACGAAATCTGGGCGATGGTCTTCTCTTCTTTGAGAAGCTCCAGGACGACTTCAGCTTTGAATGATGCGGGATAATGTTTTCTCATAGCCATATTGTAGCTTAACCGGTCCCTTCTCTGCTGTCTTGATTCCTGGGACCACTATATCTTGCCACCTGAGGTTTTGAAATTTGATAACCTTTGAGAGGCTATGATTTAGACTCCGGCAATTTCGCTGTGGGCATTGCTTGAATCAGCGCATCCACGAGGTCCTTCGACTGGTTCTTCGTCTCTTCATCGACGATTTCCCCGTCGCTTCCAAGCTTCAGTGAAATAAATGGTACTTTTAGAGTCCCACCTTTGACGACAGCCGCGTTCATCATTTCGAGAGTGCCGAGCAATGAATTGAGTGCTGTCTCACCTCCTGAAGGATGCGGTGAAGCACTCACCACGGCCACAGGTTTGTTGACAAGTTCTCCGGATGACACAATCCAATCGAGTGCGTTTTTCAGAGATCCCGGCACTCCTTTGGCGTACTCGGGTGTGCAGATGAGAACGCCACTCGCTTCAGCTAGACAGTTGCGCCACCGGATGACCTGCATGGGCGGATCATCTGTGTCTACGTCTGGATTGAAGTGTGGGAGTTGTCCCATATCGTTGTAAAAGGTAACGGCTATGTGAGACGGAACCATCGCCGCAATGGCGCGTAATAAGGCAGAATTTGATGATTTGTCCCTCAGACTTCCGGAGATAGCAACTAGGTTGTTGGCAACGTCATTCATCTCATCACCTCCATGGAAATTTATCGTTGTTACGATTGTCGCAGATAAGGCAACCAGCCAACATCCCATCGTCACAAAGGGATGGACCCATGTGATGATGGGAGGTCATTCGAGTCAATAGGCAGACCAATGGGGTGGATGTGCAAGCGATGGGGGCAACTTGGTGCGGTAGTTTCCCTTGGCCGAATTGATTTGGTCTTGTGTAAGGAAGATACAACCTGTCAGGTCTGCTCCACGAAGATCTGCGTCTCGAAAATCGGCACCAATGCAATCCGAGTATCTCATGTCCGCTTCTCTCAGGTCCGCAGCAATCAGATAGGCGCCTTTTAAGCTTGCTCCGCGCAGGTCTGCTTTTCGCAACTTGGCACCGATTAGGTCTCTACTTGACTCAAGCGATCTTTTTGATTGCTTCGGATGTTCGCTTCTTGAATCAGCTTCAGCACGCACCAGTTCACTTGTACGCATGAGCAGGCTGCTGATTTCGGTCCGGTGTGCGGGAATGTCTAGATTCATGATAGAGTCTGCATCCAGAAGGGTAAACTGCTCCGTCTTTTCGAGGGCCCCGCGGAGTTCATCTTGGATAGGTAAGGCCGCTTTGTACGATAGGGCTTCTGTAAGATACCACAGTATCTCATGGAGTTGCTGCATGATGGGGAAGACCTTAAACATTTTGTCTGCCGTATCTCTGTCACTGCGCCAATCCTTGCCTTCAAAGGTGACCTGAGACACCTTTTGCCCGGCTCCGAAGCATTCGTAAACCGTACATCCACGCATTTCATTCTGTCTTAGACGGTGATGGATTTGACAACGAAAATCAGGCAGCAGGTTGCGACACGGAGTGCCCTTGTCTTTATCAAATGCGAAATCAGGTGACGCTGAGAAAGCCAAGGCAACGCAGCACAAGGCAAAACAGTGCTCACAGTCGGCATGAAGTTGCTTCCGGCTGTTGTTAAGGTCTGAACTTAAAGGTTGACCCAAATGAAATCACTCTTCCTTCATGTCGTGATGGCTCTCATGGGGCCTCTATTCATTCTATACCGAAACTCTTTGAATCAACGAATGTCACGCAGACATCAGGTGATGAATGCATCGGGTTCACGTCTCGGATAGGGATGGAAAGATATCCTTCGGAGGGGGAAAGGCAAACGCCATGCAACGTACGCATGTTCCCCAGTTGGCATAGAATAACTATATGAGTACATGTTCATCTAGGAGTCCTCGCGAATGTCCGTGAAACGAGGTATCAACATTGAAATTGCATCCATCGTTTGGATGGTGATTGAAGCAACAGTTGCCCTCTGTGCAGGTATTATAGCTCATTCCTTGTCCTTGGTCGCGTTTGGTGCAGATAGCATTATCGAGCTCGTCGCGGGCGGTGTATTACTTTGGCGATTGACGCTGGAGATACGGGGGGCAACCCTTCATCGTGTGAAAAACGCAGAAACAACGTCGTCGTGGGTCGTCGGGATTGCACTCCTCCTACTTGCTGTCTATATCGTAGTTGCTTCTATTGACAAGCTCGTTACCCATCAAGGGGCTGAGTCGAGTTATGTGGGCATTGGTTTGGCCATTGTGTCTGGAACGATTATGCCCTACCTGTCACGTGCGAAGAAACGCATCGGACGGGAGATTGGCAGTAAAGCACTAAGCGCGGACGGCTCATGCAGCATCGTGTGTGCGTACATGGCATGGACAGTTCTCGTGGGGGTTACATTCACCGCTCTGCTTGGCTGGTGGTGGATTGATTCTGTCGCGGCCCTAGCACTGGTCTATTTCGTGGTCAAAGAAGGCTGGGAAGCGGTTCAGGAAGCGCGCGGCAAGGAAGACGCCTGCGGGTGTGACCATTAACACCGAGGATAACTTCATGATTACCATGAAACGAGAGAAGGGGAGAAAGAGAAATGAGTAGACTACATCTTGCCGTCCTCGACGGGAAATACGCGGTGGTTAGGTTATCGAGCGAGGCGGAAGTTCCCAACTGGGCATATGGTGGCAGTTTCCTGTCCATTACCAAAACGGATGATGAACTCTCAGTTGTATGTAAGATGGAGTCCGTTCCACCAAATCATGTAGTGGAATCAAATTGGCGCATTATCAAGGTCGTGGGTCCATTGGACTTCTCACTAACTGGGATTTTGGCGGGTATTTCGGAACCATTGGCTGATCATCGAATAAGTATATTTGCCATATCTACGTACGATACCGACTACATCCTTGTAAAGGACGAGCAGTTAGCCGATGCAATCGCGGTGCTGAACCGTGAAGGACATAAGTTCGTCAACGGATGAATCTGCGTCCTGCACATAACAGGTCTAGATTAGTATAGCGGGTGGAGACATGTTTGGAACAAACGTTATGGATGGTACAAGGGGTGTTAATGGGATGCAAAACTATTGGGGTGTTGTGATCGAGCAATCACTGAAAGACCAAGGCTACATTGACCATCTTAATGTTGTAGCAAAGCGACAAGTGGGTGGATGGGGAATGCTTCTGACTTCAGTGCCAGCCGACGCGGCACCAGTACAAATCGCCAGGCTTCAATCCCATATGGTGGACATCAGCAATGACTGTTGGTACGCCCATTTTTTCAGAGACGACGAACTTATCATCGTGTATCAGGACTGTACCTTTCGAATGACCATCGATAGGTTAACATGGAATGACAGCATCCAATACGGGCTACACCATGGCATTCCACTAGAGCAGTTAGACTTCAAGCCTTGTACAACAGTAGACGCATCAACATACTTCGGAGTATCTGTTGGGCGGCGTTAAATTAGGTAATCGATTAGAGAATGGGGAATGAAATAGTGCTGATTCCTACATTGAGGAAAGCCTTGGCAAACGATGCACAGAAGGTTGCTGAGGTCTACATACGGGCGCGCCGAGCAGCAGTTCCATCGATTCCGGCACACGTCCACACAGATGATGAGGTTCGAGAGTGGATTACTTCTCTAGTCATTCCGGTGCAGGACACGTGGGTGGCGGAAACTGAAGAGCGTGAAATTGTAGCCATGATGTCTCTAGATAATGGATGGATCGATCAATTGTACGTCGATCCAGTGTGGAACGGGCAAGGGATCGGATCAGCTATGATTCAGTTGGCAAAAGAGAGATACCCAAATGGGCTTCAACTTTGGACGTTTGAGTCGAACGTTGGTGCCAGAAGATTCTACGAGCGTCACGGTTTCATCGAAGTTGAACGGACTGATGGACAGGATAACGAGGAGCACTCGCCTGATATATGTTACCGATGGAATGTCCGCTAAGGAATAACGAATGGACAATGTTTCGTATGTGTTCGCATGGGCATTTTACGTGAAGAGTGGGCAGAGCGTTCTTGAACACTTGGGACAATGCAAGTCTAATGCTGGGAGGCAGAGATAATGTGGACGGCTCAAAACCCCGTGCTTTGGCTGATAGGCATCTTAATCATCGGTTCATTCATAGTTGCGTTCATTCAGATGCGAAAGACAGTAGAAGAAAACAAGCAACAATTAGGCAGAGTGGTTGAAATGCTTGAAGATATTCAGGGCAGGTTGAGCGACAACAAGGAGATACGGTGACCACAGGTGGAGGTTCGTCATGAAGGACACGAAGCCTCCGAAACAGGTGTGGGAAAATCGCTACCAGCGGATGCAACCGGAGATTCCGTTGACAAGTCCTCGATGGGTGACTCCATACTTTCACATTTTTGAATTAAAGCATGTCAGACACGTGCTGGAAATTGGATGTGGTAGCGGGGAGTTGCTTCAGGTTCTGTCTGATGCAGGTTATTCCGTAACAGGCACTGACTTCGCCAGCAGTGCCATAAAAATTGCACAGAATACGGTTCCAGGGGCAAGGCTGGTTGTTTGGGATACTCGACATCCGTTGCCCTTTCAGGAACGTGAGTTCGACTTGATTGTCGCGAGTTTGTCCCTGCACTACTTTGATGACAACACGCTGTCTCGTATTGTTGCCAACATCTCTAGCCTATTGGTACGGGGTGGACTGTTTCTGTTTCGGATGAATTCGAAAAACGATTCCAGGGCTAAGCAGCCACAGACGATAGAACGTCATTATTTTTCATTGGAGGATTGTCGCGGACTTCTCTCTGGCTGGAATGAACTATCACTTGTCGAGTGTACGATTACGTACGATGGGCGTGAGAAGACAGTATGCGAAGGCCTTTACGAATCGTTGGAGGTATAATATAGCCCCCGTATGGAGTAACCAGATGATTGTGTATGCCTGCCAGCTTTCAAATCGAACTCCCTGAAACTCATACACTCATACGCATCGATGCACTCATCGTCCCACAACGGTCGCGGAACCCTCTGTATGGGTGTTTGCATATGGTGATAAAAACGGGAGGGAGAATCATGGACTCGTGGTATGCCACAGTCTCATCCCAATCCTACAAGGGGTACCGCCGACATTTTAACGAAAATATACGCTAAGACATTTATTGGAACGTGAATGCAAGCTTTTCCTACTCTAAGAGTTCCCTGAAACATGAAGAAACACGGTATATATACACCGCGTTCCGCATATTCATTCGTATTTGTGTGACGGCCGATCTTGCGCTATTGCCCCCTTATGCGCAATAAATTTTCTAATGAATTTTAAGCTAACAACAGTAGGGTGCTGAACTGGCGTCTCGGTATCATGCTAATTTCTGCACCCAGTTCCGAGTTCTGCGATACCACAAGAACAATCCTGCACGGAGTGCATTGTCGCATGCGATGCTTACCCACACAGCGGGTAAGCCAAATCCTAAACGCCAGGCGAAAACGTAAACCCCGAGTGTTCGAATCACCCAAATACCTATCATTGTGGTTATCATCGGGAACCTACTGTTTCCGCCAGCTTGAATTGCAGAAGTGTCGACCAAAACAGCAGCCAGGAATGGCTGGGAGAAGATATCGATTGCCAGGATGATAAACAACAGATGAATGACGTGTTGTTTATGAGTAAACAGCAGTCCAATCCACGGGCTGAATAGACATAACAAGATCGCCACTGCCGTCATGGAAACTGCTGATTCGATATAGCTCCAACGGCGATATATCCTGACATCCGATTCATTGCCGCCTCCGATCGCTTGCCCAATCGTAGCGGTTGCCGCTACCGCGAATCCATTTCCGATAGTGAAACCAAATGTGGTGAGCGTGCCAGCGATGTTATGTGTTGCATAGACGTCAACACCCATGCGCACGATGAGACCGAAATAAACAACTTGACCAAGACGCATGGATAGACGTTCTAATGCGGCGGGCACGGCGAACTTGATCATGCTCCAACTCAATGATCCCGAGAGCGTCAAGTCGGACCCATGCAATGTGAGTGCTTCCACGCGCCGCGACTTAACCCATAGGCGAATCAGTGCATACAAGCGAGCAATCACCATCGCGATGGCTGCTCCCTCAAGTCCCAAACCATGGAAGGATCCGACTCCGAAAATCAACACGTAATCGAGGATGACGTGCAAGACGTTCATCTCCAGTCCCACACGAAGTGGAACTTTCGTTAGACCAATAGCCCGAAACGCAGCAGATTGAGCAGTAAAAAATGCAATTAAGGGTGAGATCCCGAGAACAATCATGAAATATGGTAGCGCCGTCGCTTGCAACGTCCCTCGCGTACCCATGATATGTAAGAGTGGTATCGCGAACAAAAACGAAATCACGGATACAATGAGTCCGATGATTAACGCGATAACAAATCCGTGCCATATCACCGAACGACCACGTTCAAGATTCTTCGCACCAACGGCGCGCGATAGGTACACGGAAAGTGCTGCCGAGACGGCCGTAAATACTCCGATGTACGTGGCACTGTAGACGTTGGTCACGCCAACGGCGTCAATGGAAATTAGTCCTAATTTGGCAATGAAGAACGTATCGACTACCCCTAGTAAATTCTGCAGATACGATTCACCAATAGCAGGCAGTGCGATTTGGAACACCCGCTGGGCTTGTCGCGGAATTGTCGTGACAACACTCAATTCCATCTTCCTTTCCATGTATCAACACAGTCATCTCTTGACGAGCATAACCAATACACCTGCCAAGCACACTACAGCACCAATCCATTCAGTGATCAGGCGTGCGTTTGTCAACAAACCATCCCCAAAACACAGCCATTGCTATAAATATCCCGCCATAAGCGGCGTACGTCTTTCCAAATGAAAATTCTTGGCGAGTAGCCAAGATACCATACAAAATCATGGTAAGAGCGCCAATGACTCCGACCCAGAGGGGCTTCCCATTTCTAAGCCACTGCCAGATGAGATAACCTCCGCCAATCTCGGCCAGACCCGCCAAGAAAAACAGACCAATCGCTCTCAACAGCATATCCGTGTCACTCTCCACGTTCTACTTGAACCTTGCATTGGGTTTTGCACGGTCAAAACCGGTTTGGCGTATTCGACGTGCTCAGAAACAAACGTATGCGACGACCCCGATTGCAATCAGCATTGCTGCATTAATGGCAATGGCGTTTTTCTCAAGCCATTCTCCTTTGAGCTGATAGCCCACCTTAGTCGCTATGAGCGTCAAAATCACGAACGTTGCAATCGTGAAAATTGCGAACACAAGTAATACACCCACAACCGCCATTACACTTACTGCACTTGCGGCAAGTGCAACAGGGAGGATGGTTAAGTCAGGAGACGCTGCCACACCAAACGGGATGGCAATTGCTGCAATACGTTTTAGCAATGTTTTCGGTTCATCTTGGGCATGGTCGTGTTCTGAACCATATTCTTCGTGAACAATTGAACCGACACTGACGCCTTGCCGCTCTATCGTTGCGGAAAATTCGTCCGGATGGTGCTCCGTAAACAACGCAAAAAATCCGGATGCGGATACTTGCAACGTGTAGTGATCTACCCCGGTCAGCTGCAGAACAAAAGTAGTATTACCAGGGACGAGCGTCTCCCCTCCTGAGCAAATCTTGGCCGCACCGTTAAATATGTCAGTTGCCTCAGTTGACGCGCACTTGAATGAGTCAGCCGATTTATCTTCAACTGGGAACAGAGCAACTTTCATGGCTGGGTCTGGCCCCTGATGTAGGACAAATTGATACTCCCCTGTTGATAACTGATATATGCCTCCCCATTCAAAGGGCTGTTCATGGTCGTGACTCTGACCATGACGGTGAAGTACAAGTGAACCAACTACATGTCCAATCGACGCCAAAAAGGGGATTTTTGCGACCCGCGACATACCCCAACGGTTCGTTCCGGCCACAACCGCGAGCGGTACCCAGTGATCAGGCAAAATTGAGTGCAGGATAGCCACTCCCGCAGCCGCTAGCAAAAGTAAATACACTGACGTCGTATGCATCAAAGCATCCCCCTGCGCGATTCCATTATGAAATCTTGAATCACTTTTTCCGGTCCGGTTTGGGTCTCCCCACTGAGGTGCCATGCGTAAGCGCGAATCCAGTTTCCTCAGAATAGCGAATACTCACATTTTCAGGGTCCATGTTCCCTTTAAGTAAATGCTCTGTGACAATTCTCCGCCCCAGTCTCGGCGTGACCTTGCGATACCAGGTGCCTTCGGGGTACACGATGACGGTGCAAGCATCATCGCATCTTCCATTACAGCGCGTCAGACTCGTGTGGATTTGTGGGTCGGCGTTATTGCTTGCAATTTCCATACGAATCGTTTTGGCGACGTCAAGACCACCATGTTCCACGCAAATGTCGCCGTTACATATGAGTACGTGGTGCCGACATCCTGACAAGTTCCAAGTGGTCAATCAAGACACATCCCTAAATAAATTTCTCCAATGCTTTCTTCATACGGTCCAAAACTTCGGAGTCACTTGGTTGGCGAATGCCATCCACAACGCAGTCTTCAAGATAATCCTCAAGAATGACGCGACCGACTGCATTGATCGCAGATTTCACAGCACTCACTTGAAGTAGCAGTTCTTTCAAACTACGACCTTCCTCTGCCATCTTTTTGATTCCACGAATGTGACCCTCAATGCTCGATAACCGACTAATGACATCTGGTATTTTATAGGAACTCACATCATTCACCCCCCTACCCCCCTGGGGAGGGGGGTAACTAATTACGACTACACTGTGATTAGAGACTCCGTGTCAAACATCAAGGAAAGCACGCAAAACAGAGCCGCCAAGACCGTTCTTCCCTACAGCTCTCACTGAGGAAATTCGATGCGTTGAAGGTATTACAACGAAGCACATTTTCTCTTCTTGCGTGTATAATGACTACATGAGTAATTGTTCAAATAGGAGGAATCACTATGCTCGACATAGACCGAGAAACTTGTTGTGACGTAGTTCATGGAGATGCGGTAAACGAATGTACGGTTCAACTGAATGACGCAGTCGTCGATAGTTTGTCTGAGACCTTCAAAGCACTCGCTGATCCGACGCGAATTCGTATTCTATACAACTTATCGAAACGGGAATTATGTGTTTGTGACCTTGCAGAAGTACTGGGTATGACCCAATCCGCAGTATCACATCAATTACGATATCTGAAGGCGTTACGGCTGGTCAAGAATCGCCGCGATGGAAACACCATCTACTATCGACATGATGACGCTCATACGATGGGATTGTTACAAATGGCAATTGACCACTCGTCTCATATAAGCCATGAAAAGGGAGAAAACGAATGAATGAACACCATCATGATCACGACCATGGAGATGTACTTCATTCCCATGCTCCAGCCAGGAAAATGAAACTGGCGTTTTTCTTAACGCTAATCATTCTCGTTGTGGAAGTACTTGGAGGGTGGCAATCACACAGTTTGGCATTATTGTCGGATGCAGGACACGTCCTCACGGATATTGCTGCTATCGGTTTATCCTGGTATGCCGTGAAGCAATCTGAGAAGCCCCCGAACGAAGGCATGACATTTGGATATTATCGAGCGGGTATTTTGGCTGCCTTCATCAACGGTGTCACACTTATACTCATCACCATCTGGATTTTGTGGGAGGCGTATGGCCGCTTTCAGCATCCAGAACATGTGATGCCTACTTGGATGTTTGCCAGTGCGAGTGTAGGGCTTGCGATGAACTTGTATCTTGGCCTTGGCATGAGACGTGAAGAAAACGTCAACGTAAAGAGTGCCGTGCTTCATATGCTTGGAGATGCCGCCGCTTCCGCTGGAGTTATCATCGGTGGCATCATCATCTTGTTTACACATTGGTACGCTATTGACCCTATCCTCAGCGTACTCATCGCCCTCCTCATTGCGTTCGGTGCCTGGAGAATTATCAAGCAGACAATCGGTGTTTTGATGGAAGGAACACCTGCTGATGTGGAGATCATCAACGTTGTAGAAGCGATCACATCGGTACCAGGTATCCAGCACGTACACGACTTGCATGTTTGGACCATCACCAGTGGAAGAAATGCGTTATCGTGCCATGTAGTCGTAGATGGAAAGTTAACCGTTGAAAATACGCAAAATTTACTTCGTGAAGCGGTACACAAACTGGTTCATCTCGGACTTGGGCATGTGACCATTCAGACAGAAGACCCTACACATCTACATGATGAATCCATTCTTTGCCAGGACGGTGGGATCGCCGGCCATCGTCACTGAGACGAGGGGGTTACGCCATGTCGACGCATGCGATATCGGTAAAGAAAGGTATCCACATTGAAATTGTCTCAATCATCTGGATGGTGATTGAAGCGGCAGTTGCAATCGGAGCAGGTACTAGTGCTCACTCATTATCATTGACAGCGTTTGGTGCAGACAGCATTATCGAGCTTGTTGCGGGTGCGGTCTTACTTTGGAGATTAATGATAGAAGCACAGGGAGCGGGCCTTGCTCACGTGCAGAGGGCGGAGAAATCATCGTCCTGGGTAGTAGGGATTGCATTGCTTGCGCTTGCTGTGTACGTCGTCGCGGCTTCCATTGTTAAACTTATCACCCACCAAGGAGCGGAAACGAGTTTTTGGGGAATAGGATTGGCGACAGCTTCAGGAATAATCATGCCGTACCTATCGAGAGCCAAGAAACGAATCGGCTCCGAAATCGGTAGTAAGGCACTGCGCTCAGACGGATCGTGCAGTATCGTTTGTGCGTACATGGCGTGGATAGTTCTAGCTGGTGTAATTCTGACTGCACTTCTCGGTTGGTGGTGGATTGACGCCATCGCTGCACTTGGACTTGTTTACTACGTGGTTAAAGAAGGCTGGGAAGCCGTTCAAGAGGCACGCGGAAATGAGGATGTCTGCGACCGTGGGTGTGGTTATTGAACTCTCGGCAAGTGAAGGGCGTCAATGACGCCCTTTGGTCTATCATCAACAAGATCACTTCGTAGGAATTGTGTTGATACTGACAGGCTTAGTGTTCTTGGTATAAGGACGTTGTTAAAACGAATTGCGGCTATGCCATTCCGTGCGGCATCTTCATGGGGATATTCGTTGTGTTCACGATACTAGGGTTCGTGGTTTGCACTATAAGTATGTCGGTACGGTGTATACAAAATGGAAATGTTCCGCATGGGAGTAGAGATTCTGGGGTGACGAAAATGAGAATAATACGGATAGTAATGGAGACCATGATGATTCACAATGAGAGGCGTCATTATGAGTTCGTCAGACAAGTGGGTGTTCATGGATGACTCGGACACAACGCTTGATTTTTCTTGGTGTACATTTCGGATGGATAACCCTTTGGATAACTGCGATTGACCTTAGGGGAAAAATCTCAGAACGTACTTTTGACATCCTGCTTGGCGCTTCCGCTGGGGTCGCTGTTTTATCCACCATTTTTATGCTGGTAGTGATGTTCGGAAACCGAAAAAGGTAAGTTGACGATACGCAAACCCTTGCGCCTCATAACATTACCAACGGGCTCACACCCAGCAAGGACCAGGTGTGAGCCCACATCGTATATTGCATTCGGTTGTGCCGCTCACGCACTGGTTAACCTCCAATGGATAGTTGAACAATCTTTACGACAAGCATAATGACTGCTATCACCAGATAACCACGAAGGGTCGCCATGGCGAGCTTTTGTGTCGGAGACCATATTACCTTCGGCAGTTTGCCAAGCGGAGGCATTCGCCAAGTGTGCCGGTCTTCTTCTCCGTACATCGGTTTGACTGGTGAACGCCTCCGATACCATACTAGGCCAGCTGCCACAAGCCCAACGAATAGTACGCCAGCTGAAACAAGGCTTAATACCTGGACGTTGACACTCGGAAAGAACGTTGCAATGGCTAAAATCAACGAAAGTACAACCAACACACCGACAATTACACTACCGATGATATTCAACCACGGACGATTAACCCAAGGTCCTAAAACAGCTTTGTCATTGCACAGAAGTAACAAAAACACGGTCGCGCTTGGGAGCAGAATGCCTGCCAAAGCTTGTACTCCAGTTGTGATAAGCCCAAGCGGAGCATGTGGGATGACGACGATGCCAGCGGAAACCAAAATGATGATGCCGTACACCACGTAAAAGCTCCAGCCTTCCTTGATGTTCCGGTGCAATGAATGTTTTGTACCAAACACATCACCAAACGCATACGAAGTCGATAGGGTAACTGCCGCAGCGCCAATCAAGGATGCATTCAGCAAAATGATTGCAAACAAATCACCGGCCACCGCTCCAACATGCAGCGACAATCCAGCAATCACAGTGCCGGCATTCACAAATTGTCCAGCCAGGGTGGTTCCCTGGAATGCAAATGCAGTCGTTACGATGAGTGCAGTTGCTCCAACCACCACAACAACAGAACCAATTACTGTATCGAACCGCTCATAAGACAACCACCGGGGTGTCAGCCTCTTGTCGATCACGTTTGATTGCTGAAAAAACAACTGCCACGGTGCCACTGTCGTCCCCACCATACCAATGATGAGAAGCAGTGCGTCCGAGGTGAACCCACCATGCACTCCCGGTAGCAAAAAACCTGTAACTACTGGGCGAGCAGTTGGATGGGTCATGAGTACAAGAGGTATGACCAGAAAATTAGCGATAACCATCACATACATAAATCGCTCCCAGCGGCGAAAACTACCGGTAGCCGTCATGCCAATGAGTAAAATGGATGCAAGTGCAACTGAAACCCAAGGCTTAACGCCGAAATGGGACATCGCCATGCGGATACCGATAAATTCTGTAACAATGGTCAGGACGTTCAGGATGAACAAGTCACCAACTGAGAAGGCTCCCCAGAACTTCCCGAACCGCTCAAAAATCAACCTGGCATGGCCAACTCCAGTTACTAGACCAAGACGAACCACCATTTCTTGATTCACAATCAGCACCGGTACCAGAAGCAGTAACACCCAGAGAAGGCTTGTGCCAAAGTTTTGCCCTGCTTGAGCGTAGGTCGCCACGCCGCCTGCGTCATTGTCACCAACCATCACGATGAGTCCAGGACCCATGATGGCGAGCAGGGTCAGTATACGGGACCGCCAGCTCTTACGAGTTACATTATCGTCAACACGCACTGTACCAAGTGCGCCTTTGATGTCACCAATATGCTGGCTGTCCAGTATAGCCGTGTCTTGAATTGCCAAATTTGTGCGCATTGTTTTTAACCTCCTTGAGGGTGTGGTAGGAGGGACAGAAGCCCCTATAATTGATGACCAAAGCAAACACATTGAATTGTCGCTGATGACTAGGACCTGAATCCACACCTACCACCTCCTTCAAAGAGCAAATGTAAAATCCCCTGGCAATTGCTCAGGGGATTGGATCTGCACATGCAAAATAAGCAGATGCTCTACATCCCCCTAGTTGAGCTTTAGCACTATGCAACGTAGAGTTTTCACTCAGCCACATTAGGTAAAGCCTTAATCCGGCAGTACCTGGTGACCCATTGGCGTCTTTCGACGTTTCCGGGCAGCGGCTTATGTTCACATAGACGCCTCGCCTAACGAGGACCGGTTGTATTCAGTTCATGGTATGTACTTTGGCATACCCTTGTTCTCGGCAAACGCCTGAATGTCCTTGACGTACCGTCGATGATTTTACTGGCACATTGTACCTCATGTACAGTCGAGATATCAACATAAAAATGCTATTTTGGCGGTTCAATATGGACTTCTAAACGGAACCCTTATTGGTCTGCTCGAGAGCAACAACCGATGAAATTCAGCGCCTGTATGTGTATGCATAACTTGCATCGAGGGGTCGTCTGACTTACGCCCGCGTAATCCGAATCAGAATTCGGACCGATTTCCTTCGCTGCGCATAGTATGACAGTGCTGAAATGTAAGGGAATCATTGTGGTCGTGCGTCCATTATGCAAGGAGGCAATTTAATGTTAATGCTTCTTTTGTCAGCATTATTGTTCAGTATATCCTCCAATCTTGACAATGTAGTTGTCGGTACTGCTTATGGAATAAAGAAAATCAGGATAGGAATCATTGCAAACTTTATCATTGCGGTTGTAACAACAACAGGAACATTTTTATCGATGTCATTGGGTGCGTATATTGCCAAATTCATGCCACCATCAGTATCAAATGTTTTAGGTGCTGCAATTATTGTGGTTGTGGGTATCTATTTTGTCATACAGAGCCTTATAAAACTAATACGTAACACCAATGCAAAAGAACTGGCATTAAAAGATCTTTCTCATATGGTTGAGTATGCAGAACGTTCAGATGCGGATAAATCGGGTCATATTGATGCGAAAGAAGCGTTTATGTTGGCGTTAGGATTAACATTTAACAATTTAGGGACTGGAATCGCTGCAAGTATCACAGGAGTCAATATTTTTCTCACCGTAATCTCTACATTTCTCATAAGTATATTGACAATTATCCTCGGATACTCCATTGGTAAAAATGTGTTAGGAAGGTTCTTCGGTAAATATGCCCCATTAATTGCAGGTGTTTTGTTAATTGTACTTGGCTTTATCGAAATGTTTAATTGATCAGATATCCCGCCCATTCGCAAAAAAGGCTGCCATTCCTGCAGGCTTTCGTTGTGTCATCTCCTGATTTCAAACTATGCTGTTGCGGTTAACCATTGTGATGCTAATTAGACGCAGTCCTTGCGGCGCTAACCAGTTCTGCAACAGTCCCTTTGCTTCGAACGGCGTATAACCATACAGTAGCACGTCTCTCTTCGAGATGCGCCCCCTCAAGAAGGGAGCATGCCTCATTTTTGAATCCTTCCGCAACCGTCGGCATTGGCGAATAACCTCAACATTGTCGTCGGTAATCTTATGCTGCAAATGGGCACATTCCTTAATGAACTGACTGATGCGTTTCTGTGTTTCTATGGTCGCACGCACATAATGCGGTGCCAGTGCTGCCACTACAGCTGTATATGTACCACCATTCTCAATAAAATCAGCATCTGCTATGCCACCCAATCCGAATCGACCGTACCAACCGAGTGCCCGCCTGACTTGGAGCTCCAATTCCACACAAGCATTATGATCTTTCACACATATCACCTCACGATGACATCTTATGGAACGGTGACCTAATGCATCAACAGTGGACTACATTGAACTCATGTGAACAAACAGTGATTGTTGACGATTTACATTAAACAGGGGGATTTAAAGAGATTCCGCAAGGGATTTATTGAATAGTTTTTAAAAACCTTAGAAAACCATGCATGAAAGCGGATTTACCAACGCGTGTAGTCATTGATGTTTTGTCTAGCGAGATTTAAATTGTGTCCATGACATGTTATATACACGCCTAATCCTGTGTGGAGCGGAGGAACCATTTTATCGGGGTGAATCCAATTTGGACGGGTGATGATTCTTGCCACCCGAACCCGTCAGCTAACTTCGTCGGCGTTGCAGGAGCGGTTTTTTGACCCCTCTGGGGTCGTTTTGTGTTTTCAGTTTAAAATGCATCCACAGACCAATAATACCCAAGAAGGAAATGGAGGGAGACATTTTCATCATGTACAAGCAAGCTCTCTGGATTCATCCAGTTGTCATCTCAATTGCAACTATTGCGCTGGCATTTGCCTTATTCAATTTTGGAAACGTAAAGCGCATACTCGTCGGTCGTCCGATGAGGACACGGGAACTGTATCAATCCCATACCAAGCTGAACTGGCTCATTGCACTCCCAATTCTCGCTGCCGATTTATACTCATCTGTGGCGTATGGACCCGAGGCCGGCATCACCGAATTGGAGCCATTGGGCCCAAATGTAAAGTGGATGATTATCCCGATCACAGCATCAACCGTGATCCTGCTCGCAATTCTAATTACATCGTACATAATGGGTGTCATTGCCTATCCAAATGGTGGTGGTGCCTATGCCATAGGCAAGGACAATTTTAAGAAACCTTTGATATCCCTGATTGCGGCAAGTGCATTGCTTGTTGACTATGTACTGACCGTCGCCGTTTCGGTGTCATCCGGCATCCAGACGATGGCTTCTTCGTATCCAATCCTATCTGGGCACGAAACTCTGTTGTCGGTGGTTTGTGTGTTCATCATCTTGTTGGTCAACTTACGTGGGGTCTCGGAGTCCTCAAAGGTTTTTGCTTACCCGACGATGATCTTCGCAGGATGTATGCTCTTCCTAATTGGGGCTGGATTTGTAGATGAAACTCATCATGGATTTGTCCAACCTGTTACACCACCCTTCGGGACGATTCCGCTCGGACTTAGCCTGATGCTTTTGCTTCGAGCATTTAGTTCTGCGTGTTCGGCACTGACTGGTATTGAGACAATATCGAACGGAGTTCCGGTTTTCAGGGAGGGCAAAACGGGAGCAATTAAAGCTTATGTGGTTCTCGGATTGGTTACAGCATTCACGTTACTTGGATTTGCCTATCAATTGTACGTAAAAGGGATTTCAGTCAACCCCAACAATACAATGCTCTCTCAGTTAGCTGGGTTGTACTTCGGGCATGGATTGATTTATCAAATCATCATTGTCTTTACTTTTGTGGTTCTTATTTTGGCCGCCAATTCGACATTTACAGGATTTCCACAGCTTGCAGCTCTAGTAGCGATGGATCGATTTTTGCCACGATCACTCACCATCCGCGGCGATAAATTGGGATACTCAAACGGTATGGTTGTCCTGGCAGCACTAGCAGCCTTATTGATCGAGCTGTTTCATGCGCAGACGAATGCTCTGATCCCGCTTTATGCAATCGGTGTATTTGTCGCGTTTACAGTCGCTCAGTCGGGCTTGACCATCAGATGGCTTCGTGTGAAAGGAAATTTATGGTACATCAAAGCAACCATTAACGCCTTTGGCGCCGCGGTCACAACTGTGGTCGCCATTATTTTTGCCGTAACCAAGTTCACGACTGGGGCTTGGATTGTGCTGGTTGTACTACCGGTCTTGATATTTTTGGCGTCCAAGATTCGACGGCATTACGACGAAGTTGCAAATGAACTTCGAATCGATCTCAATCAGGTTCATCCTCAAAAACATCATGTTCTGTCAGTTGTTCTTGTTTCAGGAGTCCATCGTGTGGTCGTTGATACCATTTCGTTTGCTCAAAGTACAACTCAAGACGTTATTGCGCTATACATTGGGTTTGATGATGAATCCATTGAAAAGATGGAGAAGAAATGGAAGGAATGGGGAGAACCCTGCAGACTTGTCACTGTCAAAAGTGAATACCGCTCTCTGCTCTATCCTTTGTCAAAGTTTATTCGGCGGTTGGAAAATTATGAGGGAGGGAAACCCGACCATGTACAGTTGCTCATCGGTCAGTTTGTCCCCAAAAGATGGTGGCATTATGCATTACATTCGCAGACTTCGCTTCTTGTCCGTGCCTGGATGTTGCGTCACAAGGAGGTTGTTGTTACGACTTTACCGTATCATTTACACCGCTAGTTTCATTTGTGGCGAACACACTGGCTTCTTGACCATAGCTGCCCGTTTGTCCCAGAAGGAAAGCGGCGGGCAAGCCGCATAAATATACGGCTAAAGATTCAGATTCAGGTACACGTCATCCAGTTCATCCTGGGTGATGCCGATGTATGACAGGGTGACACTTGGAGCGGAATGATTGAATAGCTTCTGAAGCACAGCTAAGCTGACGCCTGCTTGATACGCATGGTACCCAAAAGTCTTCCGAAGCGTATGTGTGCCAATGTTTTCTTTAATGCCTACTGCTCTAGCTGCATCGTTAATGATCTTGTAGGCTTGCTGCCTCTTTAGAGCTTGGCCGTCTTTCCTGGACAAAAACAGGGGATCATCTAAAGTATAAGCCCGAGTACCCAAATATTCGACGATGGCTTTACGTGCTGTATCTCCAACCGGAAAGTCTTTGGTTTTACCTGTTTTAGTTTCCCGAATAGAAATTCGGTCTCTTACTCGACCTCGCTCGTCCATCACGTCACGAATGTTCAGTTTAAGTAAGTCGCTAATTCGAAGACCAGAGTTAATCCCTAATATGAACAAGCAATAATCCCTCAAGTTTGTAGCCTTGAGAATTTTCTTTATAGAATCGATTTGTTTTTTCTCGCGAATCGGTTGAACAAATTCCAAAAGTGGCCCTCCATCGAAAAGTACTTACTGTATACTATTATATGATAAGTTTGATTGGTGTAGATGGTACAGAAATTGAGACATCAAAAATCGGTTATAAACCCAGTCGTAGCAAGGGATTTCACGACTTCTTCGAATCATACAAAACTACGTTGTGTATGATCCACCAGGTATTACTTTTACCAATTTTCATAGGGGCGTTCCAGATGTATACCCGTGTCAGAGAGCTGCTAACCCCAGAAGAACGATTGAAATACATGGAGATTCCGAACGGCATTGATGAATGGACGTTAGGGACACACTTCACATTTACGTCGCATGATATCGAAGTGATTCAACGTCACCGCAGAGACTACAACCGTCTCGGGTTTGCCGTACAGTTGTGTGTACTGCGGTATCTGGGCTGGACACTTTCCGATGTGCGGAACATACCTGAACGAGCCCTCAGCTATGTCGCCAAGCAGATTCGCGTAAATGCCTCCGAATTCCAAACTTACTTTCAAAGAGAGGCAACGAGATATGAACATTTAGAAGAAATTCGTCGGGAGTATGGATTCTCCACCTTCACACCCAGCGAATATCGTTGGCTCTCGAAACTGTTGACGGAACATGCGATGGTCAACGGCAGCCCGTTACATCTCATTCAGATTGGTTTAGATGAGCTGCGTAGGCGCAAAGTGATCTTGCCTGCGATGGCAACCATCGAAAGGGCCGTATGGGAAGCACGGAAACGAACGGAGGATAGGATTTTCAAGGTACTCAGCGCTTCATTGACAGACAGTCAAATGCTTAGTTTGGATGGCTTACTATCCCTGATGCCTAGTACCAATAAAACGTATTTGGCTTGGTTACAGGAGGTCCCTGGCCAGTCCTCTCCGGATACGTTTCTAAAGGTTGTCGAAAAACTTGAGTATGTCCGAGCACTGAAGCTCCAAGTAGATACCCAGGGGATTCATCTAAACCGGCTACGACAATTATCTAAAATTGGCTCGCGGTACGAGCCGCGATCATTCCGTCGATTCAATGACCCCAAGAAATACGCTATACTCGCGGCTTACCTACTTGATTTGATTCAAGACCTGACCGATCAGGCATTCGAAATACACGACAGGCAGATTATGTCTCTGTTATCAAAGGGAAGAAAGGCACAGGAGGAAGTTCAGAAACAAAACGGAAAGTCCATCAACGAAAAGGTCGTTCATTTTGCCAGTTTAGGGGATGCACTGATAAAGGCTCGTAACGAAGGAGTGGACCCGTTTGTCGCGCTAGAAGCCGTTATGCCGTGGGACAAGCTGGTTGCTTCCGTGGAGGAGGCAAAAAGCCTTGCACGACCGGTTGATTACGATTACTTAGACTTGCTGGAGAAGAAGTTCTACTCACTTCGGAAGTACACTCCAACGTTGCTGAAGTCCCTAGAATTCCGCTCAACTAGGTCTGCGGAATCCCTGATGAGAGCGGTTGACATCATCCGCGACATGAACGAATCCGGAAAACGCAAAGTACCAGAAGACGCACCCCTTGAATTTGTGTCGAATCGCTGGCAAAAGCATGTCTATGACGATGATGGAACCATTAACCGTCATTATTATGAGATGGCGGTTCTTACCGAACTGCGAAACTATGTCCGTTCCGGGGATGTATCCATTGTTGGGAGTCGACAACACAAGGACTTCGATGAGTATCTGGTCTCTACGGAAGATTGGGCAAGGCTTGAGCCAACTCAGGCTCGATTTGCGGTGAGTATATCCGCCAATGAGTATCTGGAAGAGCGTATGGAATCATTGTCAAAACGCTTAGAATGGGTATCGTCTAACATCGAGGGGCTGGAAGGTGTAGACCTGGAGCACGGAACACTGCACGTAGACCGGTTGGAGAAGGACGTTCCAGAAGAAGCCAGAGATTTTAGTGTATCGTTGTACGAGTTGCTTCCACGCATTAAACTTACTGATCTCCTCATGGATGTAGCCCGTTGGACTGGATTTCACGAACAGTTTGTTCATGCTTCCACCAACCGTATGCCGAACGAAGAGGAAACCACCGTAGTGATGGCCACCCTTATGGCGATGGGAACAAACGTAGGCCTCACAAAGATGGCTGAATCTACACCAGGAATTTCGTATCGGCAGATGGCAAATGTAGCACAATGGCGGCTCTACGAGGATGCGATGAATAAAGCTCAAGCTGTACTGGTGAACTTTCATCACCGCTTAGCCCTACCGTCCTATTGGGGCGATGGAACCACGTCGTCATCAGATGGCATGCGCGTACCGATAGGAGTATCTGCACTACACGCAGATGCCAACCCTCATTACGGCCATGGTAAGGGAGCGACCATTTACCGCTTTGTCAGCGACCAGTTTTCAAGTTTTTACACTAAGGTGATTAACACAAACGCTAGGGACGCGGTGCATGTCATTGATGGGCTGTTACACCATGAAACGGATTTGGCTATTGAAGAACACTACACGGATACAGCCGGTTACACGGACCAGGTTTTTGGTTTGACGCACCTACTTGGATTTCATTTTGCACCTCGCTTACGTGATTTATCAGATTCCAAGCTCTTCTCCTTTGGTAAAGCAGCTGATTTCCCCAAACTTGAGAAGCTGCTGCGTGGTCAAATCAATACAAAAGTCATTCGGGAGAATTACGACGATGTATTGAGATTAGCGTATTCGATTCGGGAGGGCACCGTCTCTGCTTCGCTCATCATGGGGAAGCTCGGATCCTACGCACGGCAGAATCGCTTGGCCACGGCGCTTCGGGAAATGGGTCGGATAGAAAAGACGATCTTCATTTTGGACTACATTTCGAGCGAAGCCCTACGAAGGAAAATCAATCGTGGATTGAATAAAGGCGAGGCGATGAACGCTATAGCCAGAGCGATATTCTTTGGCAAGCGTGGAGAACTGCGCGAACGTGCACTCCAAGACCAACTCCAACGGGCTAGTGCGCTCAATATTCTAATCAATGCGATCAGCGTGTGGAATACGGTTTACTTGACCAAAGCAATGGAATTCAAAAAGGCACAAGGTGGTCTCCGGGAGGAACTATTGCATCATATTTCCCCACTAGGCTGGGAACACATTAATTTCTTAGGCGAATACACATTCAACGTAAGTCAACCAAGAGATCTGGACTCACTGCGTCCGCTTCGTGTTCAAGCGCCAGCACCTTAGAGTAAAGAAAACCGATATTGTGGTTCCAATAAATGTCTTAGCGTATATTTTCGTTAAAATGTCGGCGGTACCCCTACAACAAGGATTTTAAAGATTATGATACGTTTGTGTCCCAACTAACTCGTGCAATCAATGACCAAGCAAGTGCTGTAAAGTTTTACGACGTACTAGAAGAGATGGCACCCAAGCAGTACCGTGATTTTGTGACGCATGCAAAAAATGATGAGATGGTGCATGTTAGACTGTTCAGCAAATTGTATCGGAGGCTTACCGGGTATGATCCGTCCGTACAGGTACAAGCCACCCAGTTCTCCAGTTACCAAGAGGGACTTGAAATCGCGTTTCGAAGTGAACTCGAAGCAGCAGAAACATACCGAGATATGTACTTGAACACCCGTGTCCCCAAAATTCGAGATGTGCTGTTCAAAACCATGACGGACGAGATGGAACATGCCCAGCGGTTTAATTTCTTGTACACGGTTTTGCGAAATTCTTAAAGTCCGTCCAATACAAAGGCTTTTTCGGAAGTTCGAACGCATGACGCCTCTAACAAACCACCCCCCTATTTTGACCAGCCGGTTCCATTGGCTGGTTTATCTGCGTAATGGCGCCGGCGTCGCTCTTGGTATATTTTGTATTGACTAGAGAACATATGTTCGATATTCTTGGCAGTGTCAATATAACATTTCGTGGGAGTGACGAACGATGAAAGTTGATACTGTTCTGATTGTGATAGATGTACAAGTTGGCATGTTTGCGGAAGCGGACCCAGTTTACGCAGGAGATGACTTGCTGGAGCGGCTTCAAAATCTTATCAGTAGAGCGCGGTCTGCCAAGGTCCCTGTTCTGTATGTTCAGCACAACGAAGGTACTGGAGAACCGCTTGAGACAGGAACGCCAGGTTGGTACATCCATCCATCTATAAGTCCTCTAAAAGAAGATGTTATCATTCAGAAATTCACTCCTGACGCATTTCATGAAACCCCACTGCACGATGAACTGACGAAGCAAGGCGTGCGAAAAATCGTTTTTGCCGGCATGCAGACTGATTTTTGTGTGGATGCAACCAGTCGTCGTGCTTCTGAATTGGGATATGACGTAATCATTGCCGGCGACACTCATAGTACGTGGAACCAGGGAGACGTAACGGCACAGGAAATCATTGATGAGTACAATGCGAGTTTCCGCTCCTTTGCAACAGTGAAGGCAGCGAGTGATATTCAGTTCTGACGTAACGTGTCTGTAAACAATAGAGGGGGTATTATGTTGACCACGGTGACGCTTAGAGAGGTCCAAGAACGGGATTTACCTATATTTTTTGAACACCAAAAGGATAGCATTGCTAATCACATGGCGGCATTTACGTCTAAGGACCCGACAGACTGGAATCTGTTTTCAGAACATTGGTCTCGGATTCTAGCCGACGAAGCCAACGTAAATCGGTGTATTTTGCTCGGGAACCACGTTGTGGGTCAAATTTCGAGCTTCGAGATGTTCGGTGAACGGGAAGTAAGTTATTGGATTGACCGTGCACACTGGAGCAAAGGCATTGCAACAGAAGCACTTAAGCAGTTTCTTTCTGTGGTCACAGTACGCCCGCTTTACGGTCGCGCGGCAAAAGACAATATCGGATCGCGGAGGGTTCTCGAAAAGTGTGGATTTGTCATAACGGATGAGGGCAGCGGGTATGCAAATGCTCGTGGCATGGAAATTGAGGAGTTCATCTTCACACTGCGAAACTGACAGATGTGGCCACTGAGCAGGCTGCATGACGTTTGGTCGCCTTCGTTTCCAAAATCCGTTGAGCGAACATTACATATTCAAACTCGATGACAAGTGGGGAATTCTTCGTTTATAACCATGCGGAGAGTTCTTCATTTGTTATGAGGTGAAGAAGATCTTGTCCCGGCAAGTGGATATCTTGACTGTCGGTTTTCATTCCTCACGTTGCGCATCTATACCATGTTGTTATCATCATGACGGCGACAAGAGCCCCCCCAAGTAAGATTCAAGAAGATATACTATATTTAGGCTTTCTAGGGATGGTAGTGCATATTGTTGAACGGTCGAAGACCATTGTGCCTTATCCCCGTGCGGCTCGTTGTTGGTGCGCGTGCGGCTTCAGCGAGAAACAAAGTGAATTGTGCATGACCTAATGCGACACTCAGGGAGGCCAATAACCTGTCCAATTTCAAGCTGATTTTAGTAGAGGGGATACCCGGATCGGGAAAATCGACTACGGCTCAGTATATTTCACGATGTTTGGAACAGAACGGTATTCCATCTGAGTGGTTTTACGAGGAAAACTCTAATCACCCGGTGTATGCCTTCGATAGTCTTGAATCAATGTCCGTTTTAGTGCGCCGTCTGTCTGAGGGCCAGTTTGACGAGGTGATTGAAGGTGCTCTAGATTATTGGGAAAGGTTTGCACTGCACGTTCAAAGATCCGGTCGCGTTACAGTGATTGACAGCTGTTTATTCGGATACCTCACATGGAGTCTCTTTCCAAACGGAGCGGACAGGAAATAAATTCTTGAATACATCCAATCAGTGGAAGCAACGTTGAAATTGTGCAATCCAATGGTTGTGTATTTCTATCAGAACGACATCGAGTCTTCGTTGAAACAAATCATCCAAAGACGTGGAAATGAAACGGAACAAGTGTTTATCACGAATGCCACGGAGTGTAACTACGGCAAACGAAATCGGCTATCAGGATTTACGGGACTCGTGTCTTATTGGACGGAATATCGCCGTATTACCGATGAAGCTTACTCCTATCTTGGGTTTCCGAAGATAACGATGGTAGTGTCAAGAAGTTTGTGTAATTCGCTTTAAGTAGGGTTATCCATCGGAGATGGATAACATCATTATTGATTTGTTTTAAGGTTGGTGGGGGGTACCCCCACCGGAATTTCCCTTTTATTTCCTGTTTGTTTGAATTTTCAGAGCAAGTTGTCGTCGTTGTTGTAAACGTGATTGTTCAAGTTGTTGGATATTTATTCCTGCGCAGAGACTTCTGACATGCTTGGGTAGCGTTCCTCATACATTCGCTTCAGCTCTGTCTTCGTTTCCGCATCCCCGAAGCCACGGATGACTCTTGTGCTCCATTTCTCGTTATAAGTCGTGACTTCAAGATAGATGATTTTCTCAGCTGCATCCATGTTCGTTAAGCTGTTCATCGGTCGAAACCTCTTGCGTAGCTCTTTGTTCGTCCGCTCGATTGCGTTGGATGTGTAGATGGACCCGCGAATCAGCTTTGGAAATTTGTAAAACGTCAGTAGCGTTGAAAGTTGGTCTTCCCACGATTGAATTTCTTTCGGATAGGTTTTACTCCACTTGCTCTTGACCGTATCGAACGCTGCCAAGGCTAAGTCCCTATCCAATGCGGTATAAATCGTTTTGAGGTCGCCGATAAACTCAACCTTGTCCTTGACTCGAATTTTCGGGAACGTACTGCGCACCTTGTGTACGATGCAGTGTTGAACGTCTGCCCTTGGGTACGTTTCTCGAAACGCTTCTTCCAGGCCAGGTAACCCGTCAAATACCCCCAGCAAGACCTCCTTCGCTCCGCGACGATACAGGTCCTTGAGCACATCCCTCCAGCCATTGGCGCTTTCTTTTCCGCCAACGTAGAAGCCGAGGATCTGTCGATATCCATCTTCGTTGATGCCCATCGCCAGATAGATGACTTCACTGCTCACCGTGTTGCGCTTAAGTTTGATATAGATGCCGTCCAAATAAATCACGGAATAGCGTTTATCTAATGGACGTTGCTGCCATGCTTCGATATCTTCCAAGACGGTACTCGTGATGTTACTGATGGTCGTTGGGGAGTACTGCGTGCCAAACATGCCTTCGATGAATTTTGCGATGTCGCGGGTACTCATCCCACCCTTATACATGTGAATGACAGCCTCTTCTAACCAGCCCTCTCGACGCTGGTATGGCGCAAACACTCGAGTTTGAAAGGCGTCCTTACGGTCTCGGGGAACCCGCAAATTCTCTATTTTTCCAAACCGTGTTTCTAGGGAGCGACCATAGGTTCCGTTTCGGCTGGGACGCTTGCCCTCATATTCAACCTTTAGAAAATTGTCGATCTCCTCACGCATGATCAACTCAAGTTTTTCCTTGACGAAGTCCTTCACGAGAATTTCCATTAGATCCGACGTGCCAAGTTCGTGTACACTAGTCATTGGTAGGGCTCCTTTTTTGGTGATGTCGCAATCCCAAGGATACCCTACTTTTTTACTATCCGCGAATATCCAAATCCTGCTACACAAACTACTTTACTTCATCATAACGATTGAGAATTCTCATGGTGAGTGGACACGGTATTATCAACAGATTGCCAATTTCTTAGGTGTGGTGCCACTAAGACAAATTGTACTATTTGAGGAAAGGCTAACTGCCTTCACTGGCAGGTACCAGGAAGATTTGAAGGACAATCCGATTGTCTTGGATATTACCTTACACGATGGAAGATTGCTCGTATCTGGACACCCATTGATTTGGATGAATACTCCTCTCCTGCCAATCACCGATATAAGATTTTATGTGTCCTCGTTACCGTTCACCATGCAGTTTATCGTCCGGAGTGATGGCTTCGTATCAGGCGTGGAGCTAAATGGACCAGAACAATTATCTGGAACTGTGAAATCTGTGTTCAGAAGACTAAATAGTCAGTCCACGGAAATTGTATGAGATATGACTCTGGGAGGCAATTTGGGTGGACGTACAACGGCGAAAACGTACTCGGATAATCGTGGCATCTTGTTTAGGCGTGGTGCTCGCTCTCGTCATCTTGTTCCAAGCCATCGATATGACGAGACAGCACAGGATTCGGCAAGACGTTAGGGAAGCCTTAACCAGCAAGTTGGTATCGATGGATTTAAAAGATGCAACTCGTGTGAAAAGCACCATTGGGAATTACTTCATTCCTGATGTCAACAGCAACAAAGTCAGAAATGACCTGATGAACACGCTGTACCCGCAAGTGTTGGAATACGTCAATGTGTTCAACCTGTCAGGTGCATCTCCTTTCTTCATGGCTCCTTCTATAGTTGAAAGCTATCTAGCGTCCTCCAGGGCTGATCCAACAATATACATACAGGTGGGCATCAAATATACAGGGTTGTTTGGGATAGTTCGAAACTTGCAGGTGATGCAAAGCTATCCGGTGCCGCATTATCAAGACGCGACATCAGGATTGAACTGAGTGAGCGTAAATGATGCATTTCTCCTAGAGAACATGGATTTTGGAGGTGGGAGTATGTCGCGGCTTGGTGACAAGTCTGTCTGGTGGGCGATTACTGTGTTGGTGGTCATCGTTGGGGCGGTCACCGATTATGTATTGCAGCACCCCACGAATCCTCAGACAGAACTGTCCAGACTGCCTAATGACAACTTCAGTGTGTCAACACAGCAGCGGATCGATGCCGCAGTCACTTCTCAGAGCACAGCGCACCATCGAGTGTACATCGTGACGGGCGGGCTTGGAATGGCGAGTCCAAGAATGATGACATGGGACAGTACAGGAGATATAACATTTGGGCAACCCAACGGACCCGTAACGTTTGACATTCAACAGTTCGGACCTGGGTTCCAGAAGGCTACGTTAAACGGGAGACCCATCCCATGGATCAAGAAGCAAACTCCGACCGGATTTACGTATTATGAGTACGTTTGGTCACCCAATACCCCGTACAGCCCTGTTTGGTATTACTTTCAAAGAGGCCACACCTTCATTCGATTGACCATTTCAGGCTCAAAGAATGTGTACCCATTTCCTCAAGGACTACCCTCACACCTGCGATAGATCACTATAGCGACACAGTGGCTACGCCACCAAACCAACGGTCGAACCGTCTTAATGAATGAGGAGAATTTACGGCATTTCAAGGTTGAGGAGGAATCCCACTTGAATAAACGCACTCGGGTGAACTTGTATTTCGGGATTACCATCGTCGTCGTTCTTACACTCGTTGTGTTCGGACCGAGCGTTTATACGAATAGGCTATACTCCAAGTTCGACTTAACTCTTCAGGGAAAACCAGATGTACAGTACGTACCTTTATCCCACAGCCCCCCTCAACCCCTTACTCCATCGTCGTCAGATGGTGAGAGTGCATCGTACACCCAGCTAAAGGCATCGCCGAAGAGAGTTTTTAATCATTCATGGGAAAACACTCCCACATATAAGGTTGCTGGAAACAGTGGGCTTTGGTTTAAGGTAGTCCCTGAAATAAATGGAACCATGCTAATAGAGAGTGCGGCTCAAGGAACGCCCTTTAACGCTGTCGGGATTGAAATTCACAACCGGCAAGGTCAAGTTGTTCAGACTGTGGTTCCTGGTCAGTGGTACACGGTGAAACAATATGGAACGTGGTACACCTTTAAATTGCAATGGGACAAGTGACCCAATTGTGTCGCTAACGGAAGGGGCCAATATGAGCGCTCGTCGAATTTTTTGGTAGTATATAGAAAAGGCATTCTATATACACTCTTGCGGACAATGTTTAGATGTGTGCCGCGGGGATACATCGGTCTGCAATGTGAGGAGCGAGTGCTGTTGGTGAGTAAGAAATTTGGCTGGCTGGTTGGTACTTTAGTGACTCTGATATCAACAGCATCCCTAACGGGATGCACGAGAAATGAGTCGGTACAGCAAAGTAAGGTGAACAAGGAGCTTGTTAATTCTATCGTTGGTTTTGAGAATGCACTGGGGAACCTTGCCACCGCACAGCAAAACGGTACATTCACATCACAAACGTCATCCATAGCCCTGTATCCTACAATGACCGATGCGCTGCATGTTGGGTTGAGCGATGCGGGAACAACTTCTCAATCTTTGCTGATAGGTCAGGTTAAGCAGTTTCACAACAACTATATTGTTGCGTACACGTATGAACGGGTCAACAGCAACAAGAAATACATCAACATATCACGCATTACAAAGTTAGGGAATGATTATACCGCTGAGCCGAACGGCATACCTGGAACAGGGAGGCGTGTTGACGAAACCCTTTCGTTATCCTCGATTCAGGTAAAGATGACGGATTGGTCAGCGTTTGCCGGGTTTGTAAACGACCCGAATGTTTCCGCTGTTCGACTTATTTACTCAGACCACACTGTGGTATCCAAACTGTCTTCTAGCGACCGCCTCTTTCTTGCCAGTTCTTACGGTTCGACACATCTTGACCTACAAGAAATTGACCTCCTTAACGCAAAAATGAACACAATCAAGCGGATCACCATAGGAGACAGTCAATCATAGAATCGATGGGTTCTTACATGAAAGGTCGTGCCCATCGGGGGTTGTCGAGATGTTTCTAGTGGTCAGATTGTGTTCGACTAAACTGGGTGGTGGTTTACATGAGGATAGGTTCCATCGTGGTCCATTGCTGTGAGTTCGAGCGCATGGTGTCATTTTGGCAGTCAGCATTGAAGTATGTTCCACGAGAGCCAGGAGAACAGGATTGGATTGTGTTGTGTGACCCAGAAGGCAAGGGACCGAATTTGTCCTTTCAGGCTAGAGAGCGAGGGAAGTGGCGAAGGAGTTGGATGCACCTTGATCTCTATACCAACGACCAAAAAGGTGACGTCGAAAGATTGTTGTCTCTGGGTGCACGGAGCTACCCGTGGCGATATCCTCCTCACTCCGATTATGTCGTACTTGAAGATCCTGATGGTAATCTGTTTTGCGTGATTCAGTTGCCGGTAGACGCTACATAAATGCGGCGCGTAGTTGAACTCGGAATATGTTAGAAGTGGATTTTTGATTGTGGCTATATCTTAGGCAGCTCAATGATGACTCGATTCGAATTGTTGGTATTTTCAGTTGTAGGACGGATTGGAGGAAGATAAATGATAGGTCTGGTGCGAATGACCCAAGAACAATATGAAAAGTTCTTCGAAGAGGCAGTCAGAGGGTATGCTGAAGAGAATGTAAACGAAGGCAGGTGGACAGCATCCGAATCGATTGAACGCGCGACCAAAGAAACCAATGAACTATTGCCTAACGGAATCCACACAAATGGACATTACCTATGTTCATTGCATCACGAAGTAGTAGGTGCCATAGGCACGCTTTGGTATGCAGTAACGGAAAGCAATAGCAAGAAATCAGCATTTATCTACAGCATACAGATTGACGATGAATTTCAAGGTAAAGGATATGGGAAACAGGCACTTATGGCTCTTGAGACGGATCTTGCCGCGATGAATGTGAGTTCAATTGGTTTACATGTTTTCGGGCACAACAAACGTGCTTATCAGCTATATGAAAAAATGGGGTATGTTCCAAAAAGCATTACGATGGAAAAAACCCTGATTCGTCAAGAGAAGCAAATGAACAATTTGATTACTTAATCCTTAATGGGTTGACTGTCGAAAACAACTGAACTTGCTGTCTTAACGTTCGTCGAATAACTGGTGAGGGAACTGCAATGAGGGGGGTGGATGCGTGTCAAGTGAGCGAATGCATCTGATGTCACAAGGGATAGTTCAACTGTTCGAAAATAAACGAGGGTCCTATGGAGTGATTGTGCGGAACCGACTTGGTGAAACGGTCTTTGATTACAATTCGTCAGACTGGTTCCCGCTCGCGTCTGCAGGCAAGGTTGCACTTGCAACTCTTGTGGCTTGGGCCGTTGCCGATCACGATCTGTCTTGGTCGTTAGAGCTGGATAGTGTGGCTTTGGACCCAGAGGAAGATAGTGCAACGCTATACCCTCATTTACAGGGAATGCAGAAACTTCCGCTCCGTAATGTCGTGGAAATTATGATTGCATGTCACGACAAGAACTGTGCAGATGCGGTTGCCAATCTTCTTGGAGGATGGACTCATGTTGAAAGCCTTGTTACAAGAAGGTTTCCCGGGGTGAGGGTGAATCGTGATCCGCGAAACCAAGAAGAAAACACCGGTCAACTGCGGTCTATTTTAGATGTGATTCAGGGTGTCATAAGCGGATACCTCGCAACTCCGAACGTATTTGAGCCAGTGGTAGCAGGACTTGTGCGTATGGTAGACAAGACAGATGGAATTCCGTTTCACGAACAATGGAATATGACTGGGGGATTACCTACATCTCTGATTAACACGGGTGTGCTTGGTGACCCAATGTCCGAGCGGTATCTGTTGTATGCCATTGCAGGGCGTGATGTGGCAAATCGTTATGAGACACGGGAATCAGACGAGCTTATTTCATCGGTTCTTAACATGTTATACGGCACGTTCGGGATTAGCCATCCAACATGAACAAGATTCTTTTGTCACAAAAATACTAGATTGCAACCTCACATATGGCTGTCGCTTGCATCCTTGGGCAGTGCAGTGGTGAGCGGAGAACGGGTACGCCACTATGGGGCAGGTATTCGGAGGAAGAGTGGAGAAGATTACGATTCTCGCTCTAGAGAAGCTGCCAATGTGCTCTGGTGGAAGGAGTTGACCTATGTCTATACTCAAGAATCGGAACTTCTCCTTTCTGTTCTTTGGACAACTCGTATCCACGTTCGGTGACAACCTTTATGCGCTTGCACTGCCTTGGCTAGTGTACGAATTAACGAATTCCAAGATGGATTTGGCATTATCAAGTGTTGCGGGGCAACTTCCAGCAATAGCGGGATTGTTTGTCGGTGTGTTTGTGGATAGGTGGAATAAACGTTGGACGATGATTGGCGCAGATTCGATTCGTTTGATTATCGTTCTGATCATGTTTCTTATTGCGGTATTCCGCCCGCAAGTGTGGCTGTTACTCGGCTTGGTGGTGATGATAAAGCTTGTAGGAACGGTGTTTTCACCTGCTCGTTCCGCTCTCATCCCGCTGATCCTTTCATCCGAAGATATACCTGCCGCCTCAGGTTTTGAGCAGTCAGGAATAGCCACAACGAGGCTCATCAGTAATGTATCTGGCGGGGTCTTACTGACATTGTTTGGCGCTGCGGAATTATTCCTCATGGACTCCGTAAGCTTTCTTGTCTCGCTTATCAGCCTGCTCTTCGTAAATGTCCAAGAAGCTCCTAGAACAACAAGCCAGGCAGATTCGTTTATTAGCCAGTGGACGTCTGGTTTTCGATATATTTTAGGACACAATACGGTATTACGTGTAGTTGTCACAGCCGTATTGGCGAACTTCGCGTTGGTTCCGACCGAGACGGTATTGGTGGCATGGGTCAAGGGACCGATGCACGGTGCAGCATACGTGTTGGGTATCACGATGGCTGCGATTAGTATTGGTATGGTAATTGGAGGTATGGCACTCCAGAAGCTGTCCAAGGTGCTTTCCGTTCGTACCGTACTTATTATGGGGTTAGCGTCAACTGGGCTGTGTATAGGCTTTATCGGATTAGATACAAATCAGTTTTATATTATGGTGATGTTGCTCGTTGTAGGCTTCGAAATGGGGGTAATGAATGGAGCCATCGGGTCCTTTTACTTACTCACAATTGACCCCGAATTTCGAGGAAGAACGCTGTCGACGCTTAGAGCAGTGGCAAGCTTGGCAGCGCCTGCAGGCGCTGCTATATACGGGGTTCTGATGGTTCACGTACCTCTTCAATGGGTCTTTGCTTTGCTTGGTTTACCGATATTTTTCAGTGGCCTTATCATGCTTAGCTCACAACGGGAAGCCAGCACAAGCCCTTCCTACACAGTTGAAGCCTGATCGTTTGTCGTTGCAATTTCGTGCTGTGAATCTCATGGTTGTGATTTGTTCCTTGGTCCGATTTTCGGGGTGATAAGGCTTGATGTTAGGAAGGAGACAAAATTCTTGCTCTTCGTCGTAGTTTTTGGGGTCGTTCTGGTGCTATGGATCGGCTTGAACGCACTACTTGAGATGCGTTATCGGACTAATGGTAGTGAGGTGAATGCTGTTACCGTCCAATTAGATCTCGGTTTGCGGAGCATAAGATACAAGACCATCGTTAGATTGTATAGGGGGTGGGGTATAGGTGAAAACACAGGATACAATTTGATACTTACGGTCATACCCGGCGGGGTATCCACGTGAAATAGCACTACCTTCCGTATCCTTATTCGTCCGTACGCGGGCATGCTAAGTACACTTTTGTACCCTGCATCCCAGTGAGATACCCCCCAGTGCTAGGTCGTAGCTATCATTTTGTATCCTAGATCTCGACCTATACCCTGCCGTTTTCCGTCACAGCGATATTTATGTGCGCTGTATCAAGGCGTGCAACCCTTTCCGATTCCACTATCTGGTATACGACGACCACAAGCGCGCACGCGGTGGAGGCGGAGGGGAGTAAGATACAAGAATATCGTTAGATTGTATAGGGGGTGGGGTATGCGCGAAAACACAGGATACAATTTGATACTTGCGGTCATACCCAGCGGGGTATCCACGTGAAATAGCACTACCTTCCGTATCCTTATTCGTCCGTACGCGGGCGTGCTAAGTACACTTTTGTACCCTGCATCCCAGTGAGATACCCCCCAGTGCTAGGTCGTAGCTATCATTTTGTATCCTAGATCTCGACCTATACCCTGCCGTTATCCGAACACGCATCAACTGTCGTAGATGACTCTCACTTTGGGCCACTTCTTGATTGGTTCCTTCGTGCGTATCCGCTCCAGGAATATGTCAGTGGTTACCCTGCGGGGATTGCGCCGCAATATCATGTTGAACAAGTCATCTAAGCCATACGGAGCCACGACAACGAATTCATCATTCTTCAACAGCCTTACTGCAACGCAGGTGGCGGGTTCCGGCCATGTTGCAATGGCATCTGTCGTTGACGTTAGTGGTGTGACGGGAAATCCGAAGACCCGCTCGTACCACAAATGTACAGCAGCCTGGTTTTTGGCTTCCCACGGAACCTCGGGCATAATCTTCTGCAATTGGGACTGAACTTCCAAGTCTCGTTGCGGCGTCAGATTTGATGCATCGAAAAATACGACATCCACGTCTTTGATTGGAGTTGGCCTAGTGTAGTCATGAAGAAAATCCCAGACGATGTTTCGAATTACGCCGCCTCCAATAAGCCAATCTGGAGGGTCACAAGTTCGTACGGCTCTTAGTGCATTCACAAACCAGTCGTTTTCACTCAAAATAGCGATTAACTTCGAATTCAAGCTGCCAGTCACTGACTTCACCTCCTTGTGTACCCGAACTCACTTCCTCCACGTCAAACACCCGTCGTACAGTATCGCTGCAAGCTTATTCAGCACGGAGTCATCAATGACCGCTCCCCACAGCCAAAACTAGGGGTTTTACGCCACCTTCGATAAAGGCACGTACTTACACTTCTCCTTCATCTGCCAATCTAATTTGAGGAAAAAGATCCACGCAAAACACACGAACGTATGTTTGTGTTTTTCGGCGTCAGGCATATAATACAAATATAAGAACATACGTTCGTATATGCAACCTGATTTCTCGACGATGCATCAGCATGATGAAATAGACAGCTGGGGGGAAGAGGCGTGAGGTATACGTTGTTTGCTCAGGCAGAAGGTGTTCGAAGTACGACGACGGAGCAGTTCTGGGCAACGGAATCGAGTGACGGGCATGTCACCGATGCCTCTTTATCTGCAAGGGAACGAGGAGTCCGCAGAGGAATGCCAATTCGCACCGCAAAAGCATTGATACCGGAACTCGTCAGTATGGAAGAAGTCGATGGAGTGCCTCCGGGGTTGGAAAAAATTCTTTCCACTGTGCTTGCGTTTACACCCTGGATAGAGGTTGCAGGGAAAGATTCGTTCTATTTTCAACTTCCAGGAACAAGACCTCCTCTTCAAGAAATCAGGAAACTGCTTGAACGTGTAAACCGACAATTGACTGAAGAACAAAGGATTCAAGTTGGGCTTGCGGAGTTACCGAAACTAGCTCGTGCAGTGGTCGAGTGGAACAAGGTTGAGCATGTGCCAGATGCTTTGTACTGGCGTGTAGGGAGACAACTGTGGCTGGTAGCTCCATCACTTGCACAAGTGGTGACGGGGAGACAGCGTGCAAATTCAAACTGGGTCTTGGAAATGCCCATTCCTGCATTTTGGGATGTGCCTGCAGATGCACAGGAAAGGCTAACGTCGCTTGGTGTGTATCGTTTCTCTGAACTCTGCACTGTGCCCGTGTCCTATTTAAAACGCCAATTTGGCGAGGATGCCTTGGTTTGGCTGCAATTTCATCGTTCTGTGCCACAGCGGTTGCAAGTGAATTATCCGTTGCGGAAATTGACGAAAGAATGGGTAGCTGACCTCGGTGAAGAGGTCCCTGCCAAGTTTATTTCAGACCTCGTTCGAGACTTGGTGAGTCAATTGGCAGAAGACTTGCACCGCAGTGAACTTGGGGCTTTGAAACTTGGCCTGGTATGGAAGTCGAATCATGGTATAGGAAGCTATGAACGTGCAGTCAAACAACCTGTCTATCAGCCGGAATACATTTTCGCTGCAGTGGAGTCTGGGTTTTCTGAATGCAATGCAGAAGAACTGTCTTTTGTACAGTTATACGCTTTGGATATTCAACCTCTGGTGTCGATGCAATTGGCACTTTCCGAACAAAGGCCAGAGGAGAAACGGGGAACGGTGGATGTTGTGAGGGTAGTCAGGCACGTTAACCGGAAGTTTCCGGACTCTCTTCGAATGGGGATTCGCCCAAGCTTTCGCGAACTCCGTTTGCAAGCTGTGCTCAAGGGATGAGCCGGCTGATTCAACGAGCAGTGCGCGTACGCTTATCTTCTTCCGATGAAACACCAATTGCCTTTGAAGACGGACAACAAAGTCACACCATTACTCAGGTGATGGATTGTTGGCGGGAATCCGGGGAGTGGTGGAATGGCGAACCGCCAAGACAGATTTGGCGAGTGTACACGGATAAGCAGGCTGTTTTCGATTTGGAACAGATAGACGACAGTTGGTCGATTTATCGGGTCTGGGATTGACGCGGTTTCTGGATGGAGCATTTGCTGGGGGCTAGTGGTTTTGGGGATTGAAGGATTTCTGCGACTCAGTCGGTTTCTGGGATTGAAGGATTCCTGCGATTAAAACGGTCCCTGGATTAGGGCAATGGCTTAATGAAATTAATTTGTAAAAGGGGATTTATTAAGATGTTTGTGCATCTTCATACGCACTCCCCTTTTTCCTTTCTCGATGGAGTTGCTGATATTGAGCACATGGTGGCCCAGGCGGCTTTACAGGGGATGCCTGCACTGGCTCTGACAGACCACAATACGATTGCCGGGCTGCCAAGTTTTCACCGCTGGGCTGCCGTGTATGGCATCAAGCCGATTTCTGGCGCTGAAATCACACTTGCAGATGATACCCACTTAACCCTTCTCGCAGAGACAAAAAAGGGTTACGAAAATCTCTGCAGGATACTCACGGATGCGCATGGGAGAGAAGGTGGACGTCTTTCACCCAGAGTGGACGAAAGTTTTTTGTTTGCCCATTCTGAGGGGCTGATTGTACTCTCCGGCTGCCGCAAGGGACGTATTCCAAGGGCGATTAGACAGCGTGAGTACACACTTGCCAAAGATATTGCGAGGCGCTACCAACAAACGTTTGGCAATTCGTTTTACCTTGAGATTCATGCGGATGCGCTGCCGGAGACGAGGCGACTGAACCAAAGCCTGACGGAACTCGCCGATGAACTCCAAATTCCGCTTGCTGCGACAGGCAACGTTCATTATGTCACGCAAAATCAATTTCCCGTCCACGATGTCCTGCGTTGCATCAGTCTGGACTGCGATATTCATTCACCGCACGCCAACCGTCCGCTTAACGATGGACAGTGGCTATTTCCAGTCGAGGAAGCAAAGCGACGATTTGCTTTTGTACCGCAGTCGGCTCTTTTCAATACGTTGCAAATTGCAGAGCGCTGTGAAGTGGTGCTGTCTCTGACAGAGTCGCTGTTTCCGGCCTACACTCTCCCGGAAGGTGTGCAGAGTTCGCAAGGGTTTCTACGGGAGCTCGTCTACAAGGGGGCAGGAGAACGGTATTCAAAAGTTGATGATAAGCTCCGGGAACGACTGGAGCACGAGCTCTCCATTATTGAGGAGCTTGGTTATACAGATTACTTCCTTGTTGTTTGGGACATTGTTCACTACGCCCGCAGGCATCACATCCGCTGTGCAGGCAGGGGGTCAGCTGCTGATTCTGCGGTCGCCTACTGTCTTTACATCACAGATGTTGATGCAGCTGGCAGAGGACTCTTATTTGAACGTTTTATGAGCCTTGAGCGGGCGGAGAAGCCGGACATCGATATCGATTTTGACAGTCGTCGCCGGGATGAAGTAATGGATTATGTGTACCGGAAATACGGCAGACAGCACGTGGCTCGGGTGGCGACTTACCAGACTTTTCGGGGGCGCTCTGCGATTCGGGAGGTTGGCGGCGCACTTGGATTGCCGCGGGACATTCTCGACAAATTGGCAAAACGAGTGCCTTTTATGGCGCATGCAGACCAATTGGAGGCGTTGTTTACCCGCGTCCCTGAACTGCAGTCGCTCGCGCATTACCGGGATGAACTGAAGTGGTTGTGGCAACTGGCAGCAGAGATTGCCGGCTTTCCGCGGCATTTTGGGATGCATGTTGGCGGTGTGGTCATCAGTCGACGGCCTCTGCTTGAGACGACTTCGCTGCAACCTTCTGCACAAGGGGACTGGATTACACCGTTTGATAAGGAAGGTGTTGAAGAAGTTGGACTCGTCAAGTTGGATTTGTTGTCGCTGCGGACCATGTCGGCGATTTCAGATACAATTGTCCTGCGTGAGCGGCAAGGGCGCCCGATTGATTACGACAACATCCCACTCGATGATGCACGGACTTTCGACCGGCTTGGACGCGGTGAGACCATTGGCGTATTTCAATTGGAGAGTCCCGCGCAGCGGACTTTGCAAACGAGACTGAAGCCGGACGGACTTGAAGATATTGTCGCGAGCGTGGCCCTGATTCGTCCTGGACCGATTCAAGGCAACATGGTCGATCCGTTTCTCGCCCGCCGCCGCGGCCGCGAACCCATTTCGTACCTTCACTCGAAGCTCGAGCCGATTCTTGGCAAGACATATGGTGTTGTGCTGTTTCAGGAGCAGGTCATTGAAATTGCGACCGCGATTGCCAACTTTACACCGGGAGAAGCGGATGGGCTGCGGCGGGTGATGAGCAAAGCGAGATCGCACGCGGAAATGGAGAAAATCGGCAGACACTTTCTTGACAAGGCGATGGCGCAAGGGATTGAGGAAAGTGTGGCACAGACCATTTTTTCTTACATCCAAAGTTACGCAAGTTACGGTTTTTGCGAAGCGCATGCGGCGGCTTTTGCCACGACCGCGTATAAGACAGCATATCTGGTCGAGTACTACCCGGCTGAATTTTTTGCCTCGATTTTAAATCAGTATCCGATGGGTTATTACCCTGTGCATGTCATTTGTGCTGAGGCACGGCGCAGGGGCATTCGCCTGTTGCCTGTCGATGTGAACGAGAGCGAGTGGGGGTGTACCGTACCGGATGATAAAACGATTCGGCTGGGGTTTTGCCTACTCAAGGGAATGCGCCAGAGCCTAGCGCAGGACCTGCAAGCCACTCGTACACATGAGGGGAGGTTCACATCCGTACCGAACCTGTTGCAAAGAGTCCCCGCAATGGACAGACGCACAGCCGAACGCTGCATCCGGTGTGGCGCTCTTGATGCGCTGATTCAAACGCGTCGACTTGCGCTCTGGCAATTGCCAGACTTTGTCGCAGACAGGCATGCGGATTACCGCCTTTTAGACCAGGATGTATCTGGGCAGGCAGGAACACCAGGAACGGGAAAACCAGGTACGGGAAAACCAGGAACCGGAAAAGCAGGAACGGGAAAAACTGGGGCAGGGGAAGCAAAGGAAGTCGACATTTTGCGCACAGATGAGGCAATCGCGAATGAACTGCCACTTGCCGCGAAATTGGCGGATGAATACAATTTATTGGGTGTTGGGCTCTCAGGGCACTGGGTGTCGTTGTTTCGTGAGAAGCTTCAGCTTGCGAATTACGTGAACACAACAGATGTCGAGCAGCTTCCTGACGAAGCCGTAGTGTGGACGGCGGGGGTCGTGGTTCGGCCTCATCGTCCGCCGACGCCAAGTGGAAAGACGGTTGTCTTCTTTAGCCTTGAAGATGAGTTCGGGTTTGTCGATGCGACGATGTTTCAGGACGTCTATCAGCAGACGGGGGCGGTCATCTTCACGCCATACGGCAGGCTCATCGGCGTTATGGGAACCGTGCAGCGTCGAGATGGGGGCCGTCCTCAATTGGTGGTTTCGAGAGTGTGGTCCCTGATTGACCCTCGGCGCGAGGATTAACCCGTTGAAACGATTTTTTTGAGTAGCCTTATGATGCCTGTGTGGACAACTTGCCGTTTCATCGCGGATATTGTTTTGTGAATGTATGGATAGGAAACAGGTGATGGCAGCAGACATGTGGAAACGAAACAGGAATCCGAAGCGCACAACAAAGAGAGGCGGTCATGACGTGACCCTTCGCACAAAATCCATCCTTACAGCCGTGTTCCTGTTTGCCATGACGTCACTGGTCTCTGGATGCAATACCGCTCTGGCCAAGCCTGAACCGTACGTGCCGGAACCCGTTTCTGAAGCCGGGGTCACACTGGATTGGGGCACCCATGTCAAAAGTCAGGCGCTCGCGATGATTGACGGAAGTCAAAAAATTTGTGACCTCGACATCTATGAACTGGCCGATCCCGATATTCTTCACGCGCTTGAAGCCGCCCACCAACGCGGGGTCGACGTGCGCGTGATAGTCGACAGTACAGAGAGCCACAGTCAAAAGACAGCCGTGCCTGACTTGCGCAAATTTGGTGTCAAAGTGGTGTCACTGCACATTTCTCATGGCATCGATCACGTGAAAATGCTGATTACAGACGGTGACCACGGCGGGGTATTGATTGGCGGCATGAACTTCGGGGCAGGAAGCTGGAACAACAACGACGGCTCTGTCTATTTTGAACACCCTGGCGCACAGTTTGAGACGCTCTTTCATTTTGACTGGCAACGCGCACAGGGACAACCCGCAGCAGCTCCAAAACTTAGGCTGCCGCTCGTGACAGACAGAAGGATTCAAAGTCCTGTGGTGCAAGCGATTCAAAGTGCGACGACAAGCGTCTCCATGGAGGCTTTTGACTTGTCTGACCGGACGGTCATAACCGCACTCGTTGCTGCCGCCAAGCGGGGTGTACAAGTTGAGGTCTTGCTTGACCCCAATCAGTACATGAACGAAAAGAGTGCAACCACCTTACGCGACGCCGGTGTCACCGTTCGCTTCTACCGTGCCTATGAGCACGAATGGATGCATGCCAAAATCCTTGATGTCGATAACGGTCGCATCTTTATCATTGGGAGTGCCAATTTCAGCCACCAAGCTTATACCTACAATCACGAAGCGGATGTCGTCTTGCAAAACGTCACGGAGTTCGACAAGTCGCTGCAAAAGGACCTCTCGATTGAGATTGCACGCGGCACGGACTATCCTTTAAAAACCGTTAAATACTGAACACAAATACTCTTCACCGGGACGGAGCTTTTTGATGATGGAACTGAGCAACGAGTCTTTTGACAGCCGCTTCTACGATTGGACAACCCATCGTTGGGGCAAATCCATCTCCCTCGACGCATTCTTCGTCGCTGCGGCACGCTGGACTCCAATCGTCATGTTGTCTGTCATTACCCTTGCTGCAACAGGGTTTGCTTGGAATGCACGGGTTTCTGGGTCCGCGCTGATTCCGGCTGTGACTTCTATCGCTGCTGCGATGCTCGCGCGCATGTTGAATGAACCGATTACGAGGTTGGCCAATCGACCGCGGCCTTTTGAACAGTCTGTCGTGCCCCCGTTACTGGGTCATGATGAAGGAGGTTCTTTCCCAAGCAATCACGCCACGGGGGCGTTCGCACTCGCTTTCGGTTTCTTCCCGCACGAGCCGTATGTAACATTCTATTTTGTGATTCTTCTCATCTTGGCGCTTCTCCTGGCAGCCGCAAGAGTCTACGCCGGCCTTCACTATTTAACTGACGTCCTTGTGGGTTCTGTCAATGGGGCAATCGTTGCCCTTCTTGTCAGCCCTTTGATTCACGCCGTGTTCACCACCGTGGTCCACGTTGTGTATTGATTCGTGAGTGTGCTGCTGCCAAGTGGGTGCGGGTACGGCACTCCGCTACACACTGCTTGCGGTGTATTGATACACCTGTGTTGGGAGACAGATAAGTAGCGTACCTAGGTGGAACGGAGTGATGCAGGTGGCCCGAATTGTAAAAGGGATAATGCGGGATGCCGTCCGGATGAGTGTCGCATGTTTGTTCTCATTTACACTGCAGACCACTACACGACAGACTACGGTTCCCACGGTCAACGCCCAGACAAGTGTCGAAATGACACTGACCGATGCAGGCATTTCTCCCTCGTCAATGTCCGCCAGCAAAGACCAGCCCGTCTCCATTCATGTGGTCAATCGCGGAACAAAGACGCACAACCTCGTCATTCCGGCCTTCTACATCTTTACTTCAAACTTAAATCCCGGTTCAGATACTTTCGTTCGCTTTTCGCCAGACAAGACTGGAACCTTTCCTTATTACTCTGATACCGGCGGAAAACCAGAACCAGGGATTCGCGGTTCCATCACCGTTCGCTAATGAGGGGCGTGAATCTGCACCGTTCGCTGATGAGGGGTCGTGAACCTGCCCACTATGTACTGAATGGTCACGCCGTGGGGTTTTGTTTTCTTGTCGCCGTGCCATAGCGATGCTTTGTGCTCTTTAACATTCGGTGAATCACAAAGTCCAACACAGCTAGGGCGAGTGCGGCAATGGCCCACCAGTACATCGACGGATCGCCAAAGGACAGTCCGACAAAACCAGCGATAACGGCCGCTCCTGAGAGCAGCCAAACGCCAATCGAGGGCCGCTTCAGGACGACAACAGCCGCGATGACACAGACGAGCGCAAAGACCAGTCCACCGCCGCCGTCCCCTTGCAGTTGCGGAATCTGCTGGGCTGCACCGGCCGCCGCAATCCGGTACGATTGGATGCCTGAATATACACCGAAGACAAACGTCAGAACAGCAGCTAATAGCTTCATCAAATCACCCATTTCATGTGTCGGTATGTCTACGTGTCTCGTTTTGCTTCGCTCCCGGTTCTCTCGACGCTATCGTACAGGAAATTTCGCGCAGAACCTGTCGGAACGCGGACAGCCAAAACCGTGTACAGTCCCAACCAACCCTTCGATTTCGAGTGAAACCTTGAAAAGTCACCTGCCTTCGACCTAGACTGAGACATACACAAAGATGCATGACTTTGGAATTTTGTCGTGTGTACATTCATTAAGGTGGAATAAACTTGGACAAACAGCGAGTATTCACCGTGGAGAACGAGGCACTGTTACTTCCTTATCTCCTCGAGAAGCACCCTCAAAAGGGCAGGAATAAAGTGAAAGCCATGTTGACCCGAGGGCAAGTGATGGTCGGGAATCGTGTCGTGACGAAGCATAACCACCCGCTCGTGCAAGGGGACCGTATCACCATCTTGAACGTCGGATCGCTGGAGAAAAAGGAGATTGGCATTGGAGTTGCCATCCTGTACGAGGATGAGCACATCATTGTCATCGACAAGCCGCCAGGACTACTCTCCGTAGCAACGGACGAGGAAAAGGAACGGACTGCATTTCGGACTGTAAATGAACACGTTCGAAATCAGAATCAGAATCCGAAAGCTCGCGTGTTCATTGTGCATCGGCTTGACAGAGAGACGTCTGGTCTGATGATGTTTGCCAAATCCGAGCCCATCAAACGCCAACTTCAGGACAATTGGAAGGACGTCGTCACCGAACGCTCCTACATCGCACTGGTCGAAGGGGCTGTGACGGACGATAAGGGCACCATCAAGACATGGCTTCAGGAAAGCAGCACCAAGACGATGTACGTCAGTCGACCTGGCGAAGGGGTGCCCGCCATCACGCATTACGAGGTGCTGAGTCGAAACCATGAGTTCTCTTTACTTGCCGTACGACTCGACACGGGCCGCAAAAACCAGATTCGCGCGCATTTGCAAAGCATTGGCCACAGCGTCGTCGGCGACAGACGCTATGGGGCGAAAAAGAACCCGATTGGCCGCTTGGGCCTGCACGCAAACAAGTTGTCATTTGTGCATCCGGTGACGGGGGAGTTGCTTCAGTTTAAAACTGCGATACCAGCGAAATTTAAAGCAGTGTTCGCGGTACAATGATGGTGTGGGAGGTGCTTATATGGAGATGAACGTAAAGACAGCATGGCAGGGGAAACGTCATTTTCTAAGTCTCGGCCCGTCCGGACACCAGGTCTCGATGGATGCAAAGGAAGAGGCCGGCGGGGAGGACAAAGGCAACCGCCCAATGGAGTTGCTGTTGATGGGGCTGACAGGGTGCACCGGCATCGACATCGCAATGATCCTTGAGCGGATGCGTCTGCCCATGACGAGCCTGAACATCGAAGCCAAGGGCACGCGCAAGGAAGATCATCCTCAGGCCTTTACCGAGATAGAGTTGACTTACTACATTGACGGTGAGATTCCGGCCGCAAAGGCCTGGAGGGCTGTACATCTGAGTGAAGACAAGTATTGCTCGGCTTCCGCATCGCTGAATGCCGTCATCAAGCCGCGGCTGATTTTAAACGGGGAAGAAGTCCCGGATGCCGCGGACGGTCATGACGCCGAATAAGCTCTGATAAATCCCAAACTGGGGGCGGCTGAAGACCTGTCCCCCAGTTCTGGATTGAATGGCCCGTATGCCTCACGTTATGTGATTTTTTAGCCCGGCGGCCATTGCAACTGCCGTCCGCCGAGGACGTGGTAATGTAGGTGCTGAACCGTTTGCTGGCCGTGGAAACCAATGTTTGTCACCAAACGATATCCATTTTCAGCGATGCCAAGTTGCTCCGCGACCTGTTGTGCGGCTTCATGGACGTGCAGCAGTACGGAAGCATCGGATGCTTCAATGTGATGCGCTGAAGCGATGTGTTTTTTGGGGATAACCAGCACATGGACCGGGGCTTGCGGGCGAATATCGCGAAATGCCAAAACATCGTCAGTCTCGAGCACCTTGTCGGACGGGATTTCGCCGCTTACAATTTTACAGAATAAGCAATCGGTCACACGTTCACATCCTTTCACCATGCAAGTACAACCAGTATACCAAGAATGTCGCCCAAAAGCGCGAAGCCACGTCTGAGCCTCGAGCTCCAGGGACAAAAGTCATACAATTTTGAAAGGGGAGAGGCAGTCATGCCGTTTGTTGGCTACTATGACGGGGAGTTTGTAGAATCGGATGCCCGGGCCGTGCCAATTGAGGAGCGCGGACATCAGTTTGGAGATGGCGTGTACGAGGTTGTTCGAGTCTATGGGGGCCGTCCCTTCTTGCTCGACTGGCACCTAGAGCGGCTTGAGAACAGCCTGAAGACGATTGCCATTGAAAACCCGTTTGACCGCGACGGGTGGACGCAGCTCATTGGTGAGGCCATAAGGCGCAGCGGTGAAGCTGAGGCCACTGTGTACTGGCAAGTGACACGTGGGATTGCACCGCGCAACCATCTCTTTCCATCAGCAAAATCCGTCGTTAGCCTGACGGTTCGCCCGCTTGCTGTGTCGGCGAGTCCTGCAAAAGAAGCACCTTCCGCTGCCTTAGCGCATGCCGCCCTAGAGCGCGCAGACCTAGAGCCCGCCACTGGAGAACCTGGTCCGGTGCAAACTGCGGACACCCAGCAAACGTCTTTTCCGCCCCTCATCGCACTGCCAGATGAGCGCTGGGTCAACGCGTTTGTGAAATCCATCAACTTGTTGCCAAACGTCATTGCAAAAGAAATCGCCCACCGCTATCACGCACAGGAAGCGATGCTTGTGCGCAACGGATGGATTACCGAGTGCTCAGGGAGCAACGTGTGGTTTGTTCGCGGCGGCGAACTCTGGACGGCACCGGCCAACCGCTATATTTTGCCTGGTATCACGCGCCGGTTTGTGCTTGAACTGGCACAGGAAGCGGGCATACCCGTGCACGAAGAAGCGCTTCATCTCGACGCGTTGCAGGACGTCGAAGAGGTGTTTGTCACGAGTACTACGCAGGAGATTCAACTCATCTCATCGATTGTCACACCCCTAGACAAAGAAACGGCGCTGTACAACTTGCCGGCGGATCGGCCCGCATCGCTTGTCGACATTGGAGAAACCTTTAAGACCTTGTGGACATCCCCCGCTGCACCTGTTGTCGGTCTCAAACTTGGCCGTCTTTTCAGCGAGACCGTTCAGCGCATTCAACAAGGAGAGACTCCTCTCGCAGTCAGCAAGTGAGCTCTGTGAAGTCTGTAAACGGGTCGAGGGGTGCTCCGGCACCCTTCCCGCAAACACAATTCCCGAAGAATGGCTTTCGTCTGCTTCCCGCTAGTCAATTTTCACTATGTTTGATATGATAATAATGCGAATCTACCGACCGGTCGGTAACGACCCGGACTCAGGAGGATTGACACTGTGGCACATCAGATTCACAAAGTAGCCGTGTTGGGCGCCGGCGTCATGGGCGCTGCCATCGCAGCCCATCTCGCAAACGTAGGTCTGTCTGTCCGTTTACTGGACATTGTCCCGCCTGAACTCAGCAAAGACGAAGCTGCAAAAGGACTCACGCTTGAATCCCAAGTTGTTAAAAATCGCTTTGCAACAAACGGGTTAACCGCAGCCAAGAAGGCGAAACCGGCCTCCTTTTACCGTGCTGCAGACGCTGACAGGATTGAACTCGGCAACTTTGAAGATGACTTGGCGAAAATTGGCGACTGTGACTGGGTGATTGAAGCCGTCGTCGAGAACCTTGCGATTAAGCAATCGTTGTTTGAGCGTGTTGAGAAGTATGTATCCGCGGATGCCATCGTCAGTTCAAACACCTCCGGTATCTCCATCCGGGACATGGTTAAAGACCGCAGCCCGGAGTTTCGACGTCGCTTTTTGGGAACCCATTTTTTCAACCCGCCGCGCTATATGCAATTACTCGAGTTGATTCCGGGTCCTGATACAGACCCGTCGATTGTCGCTGATATGAAAGCGTTTGGTGAACGCGTGCTCGGTAAAGGGGTCGTGCTGGCAAAGGATACCCCGAACTTTATCGCCAATCGCATTGGCACATACGGGCTGTTGGTGACCCTTGAAGCCATGAACAAACATGAACTCGGCGTTGACGAAGTCGATGCTGTGACTGGACCGGCCATGGGCCGTCCGAAGAGTGCGACGTTTCGCACGCTCGATCTCGTTGGCCTCGACACATTCTTCCACGTCGCCAAGAACGTCGGCCAGAATGTCACCGAGGAATGGGAAAAGCAGGCGTTTGCTGTCCCTGAATACATCGAAAAGATGCTTGAAAACCGCTGGCTCGGAGAAAAAACGGGGCAAGGGTTCTTCAAACGCGTTAAATCAGGCGGCACATCCGAGATTCTCGCGCTCGATGTCGATACATTTGAATACCGCCCGCGCAAGAAGCTGAAATCGGCTTCTCTCGATGCGGCGAAGGCCGCCAAAGGCAGTGCCGCGAAAATGCAGGCGCTGGTCTACGGCAAGGATGCAGCAAGCCTCTTTGCCTGGGAAGTCTTGAAAAAGGTCCTGCTCTATACCGCCAACAAGCAGGCAGAGATTGCGGATGACATCGTGGCTGTGGACAACGCGATGAAGTGGGGCTTAAACTGGGATCTCGGTCCGTACGAGACCTGGGATGCCATTGGCGTGGAGAAGTCCGTCGAACGCATGCGTGCCGAAGGAGAGACGATTCCAGCGTTTGTCGAAGCCTTGCTTGCCTCCGGCCAGACTTCGTTCTATCAGAGACGGCCAGGTGACCTCCCGCAATTTTACGTTGCTGGCGGGGAATACCATGCGGTCGACGAGCCAAAGGAAGTCATTTCCTTGGCGAGACTGAAAGAGCAAGGCAAAGTCGTCAAGAAGAACAGCGGTGCAAGTCTTGTTGACCTCGGCGACGGTGTCCTCTGCCTAGAATTCCATTCACCAAAACAAGCCATTGGTGCAGACATTATTCAGATGGTGGATGTCGCTGTCAAGGAAGTTTCCGCAAACTGGGAAGCCCTCGTGATTGGCAACCAGGCCTCAAACTTCTGTGTTGGCGCAAACCTGATGATGATGCTGATGGAAGCGCAGGACGAAAACTGGGATGAACTGAACATGATTGTTCACCAGTTCCAGCAAGCAACGATGAAACTGAAGTACATGGATAAGCCGGTTGTCTCGGCACCGTTTGCGATGACCCTTGGTGGTGGTGCAGAGATGTGTTTCCCGGCGGATCACGTTCAGGCATCCGCCGAGAGCTACATCGGCCTCGTGGAAGTAGGCGTCGGCCTGATTCCAGGTGGCGGCGGCAATAAAGAAATGCTCATCCGCGCCATTGAAGGTGTGCCGGATGGGGTCGACACCAGGCTTGATGCGTTTGTGCAAAAGGCCTTTGAGAACATCGCACTGGCGAAGGTTGCAACGAGTGCGAGGGATGCACAGGACCTCGGCTATCTCCGCCGCACCGACGGCGTCACCGTCAATCGCGACTTCTTGCTGCACGATGCCAAACAGGCCGCGCTGTCACTTGCGAAGGCAGGATACGCGCCGCGGCAGCAGAAGCCAATTCCGGTTGTCGGGGAATCCGGTGCTGCATTGCTCAAGATTGGCGTATTCGGAATGAAGACTGCAGGTTATGTGTCTTCACACGACGTAAAGATTGCCCATCAACTCATTCGCGTCTTGACGGGCGGGTCCGTGGCTCGTGGCACACTGGTGTCGGAACAGTACCTGCTTGACCTCGAGCGCGAAGCTTTCCTCAGCCTGGTTGGTGAGCCAAAGACACAGCAGCGGATGCAGCACATGCTGACGACAGGCAAGCCGCTTCGCAACTAATGTCGACACCCTAGGACCCGCATCGGCCATCCATGGGGATATGATATCGGGATGATTCATCGGAGTCACCTTCATGAAAAGGAGGAAAATGTTGTGAGAGAGGCAGTTATCGTCGCCGGTGTGCGCACCGCGATTGGCAAAGCACCGAAAGGCACTCTCAGAAACACGCGACCTGACGACCTCGGCGCCATCGTCATTGAGGAGTTGATGCGTCGCGTCCCGCAGGTAGCCAAAGAGGAAATCGAAGACGTCATCATGGGGTGTGCAATTCCTGAAGCGGAGCAGGGGATGAACGTGGCCCGCATCATTGCTCTTCGCGCCGGACTGCCAACGAGCGTGAGCGGTATGACTGTGAATCGCTTTTGCTCATCTGGATTGCAGACCATCTCCATCGCGGCGCAACAGATTATGACGGGTATGGCTGACATCCTGATTGCCGGCGGCGTTGAGACCATGAGTATGCTGCCAATGGGCGGCTACAACATCTCACCGAACCCGGATTTGGCCGACAGGTACCCCGAGGCCTACATGTCGATGGGCCACACCGCCGAGCAGGTGGCGCAGCGGTTTGGGGTGTCGCGTGAAGACCAGGATGCTTTCGCTCTGCGCAGCCACCAACGGGCCGCGAAAGCCATACGCGAAGGCAAGTTTGCAGGTGAAATTGTACCTGTCACCATCAAGGAAACCACGATAGGTGCGAACAACAAGGCAGTGACAAAGGAACGCGTTTTTGACACCGATGAAGGTGTGCGCGAAAACACGTCTCTCGAAGCCCTTGCCAACTTGCGCCCGGCGTTCGGCGTGAAAGGCAGCGTAACTGCTGGCAATGCGTCACAGACCAGTGACGGAGCGGCTGTGGTGCTGTTGATGTCGGCTGAAAAAGCAACAGAGCTCGGCTTGAAACCGCTCGGCGTGTTCCGGTCGTTTGCAGTTGCCGGTGTCGATCCCGATATCATGGGCGTCGGCCCCGTCGCCGCCGTGCCTAAGGCACTGAAACTCGCAGGAATTTCTCTCGAGGACGTCGACCTGATTGAGCTGAACGAAGCGTTTGCGTCGCAATCGCTGCACGTCATTCGCACGCTCGGCATGGACGAAGAAAAGGTGAACGTCAATGGCGGCGCCATTGCACTCGGACACCCGCTCGGCTGCACTGGCGCAAGACTGACTGTCTCACTCTTGAATGAGCTCGAGCGCAAGCAGGGTCGATACGGTTTGGTCACCATGTGCATTGGCGGCGGTATGGGTGCCGCTGGCGTGTTTGAGCGCTTGGACTGACGCTCTGTACAGTGGATGCAGGGCAGCTGATAGCCACACAGACTTAGCACATTGAAGAAAGTCATCCCATCGACAATGGAGGCGTGTAGATAATGACCACGGAGCAAGGGCAACTGACCAAAGGCGGCGCGTTTCTCCTTGAGGAAACGAGCCCGCACAACATTTTTACACCCGAGGATTTCACTTCTGAGCACCATATGATTGCAGAGACAACAAGGGCGTTTGTGGAAGGGGAAATCCTGCCCAACAGTGAAACGCTCGAGCATCAAGATTGGGACCTGACAGTAAAACTGCTGCGCAAAGCAGGCGAATTGGGATTGTTGGCCGCGGATGTACCGGAAGCTTACGACGGACTCGGCGCTGACAAGGTCTCGTCTGCGCTCATCACGGAATACATCACGCGCGGCGGCTCATTCGCACTTAGTCACGGTGCACATGTGGGCATCGGATCGCTCCCGATTGTGTTCTTTGGCACGGAGGAACAGAAGCAAAAATATCTCCCGAGCTTGGCAGCAGGTGAGAAGATTGCGGCGTATGCGTTGACGGAACCGGGCTCGGGCTCGGATGCCCTTGGCGCCAAAACAGTCGCAAAGTTGTCGGACGACGGCAAATACTATGTCTTAAACGGGACCAAGCAGTTCATCACAAACTCCGCCTTCGCAGACATCTTTATCGTCTACGCGAAGATTGACGGCGAGAAATTCTCGGCATTCATCGTCGAGCGCGGTTATGAAGGCGTCTCAACGGGCCCCGAGGAGAAAAAGATGGGCATCAAGGCATCCTCGACGCGCCAACTCATCCTCGACAACGTCAAGGTTCCGGTGGAAAACCTGCTCGGCGAGCCGGGTCGTGGGCACGTCATTGCCTTTAACATCTTGAACATTGGCCGCTACAAACTGGCTGTTGGCTGCGTCGGCGGCATGAAGTCGGCCATCGAGACGTCTGTTCAATACGCAAAACAGCGCCAGCAGTTCAAGACTTCAATCGCGAACTTCCCGCTGATTCAGCAGAAGATTGCAGATATGAACATCCGTGCCTATGTCGCAGAGAGTATGTCGTATCGCTCGACAGGCGACATCGACAAGCAGCTTGAGCAACTTGGAGATACCTCCGATGGCCGGACCGTGGCGAAGGCCATTGAGGAGTATGCCATCGAATGCTCCGTGAACAAGGTGTTTGCCTCAGAAGCCCTCGACTTTGTCGTCGACGAAGGCGTTCAGATTCACGGCGGCGTCGGTTTCATTCAGGAGTATGTGATTGAGCGGATGTACCGTGACTCTCGAATCAACCGGATTTTTGAGGGGACAAACGAGATTAACCGCATCATCATCCCGGACACGTTGCTTCGCAAAGCGATGAAGGGTGAATTGCCTTTGTTGCAGGTTGCTTCTGGACTGCAGGAGGAACTCATGGGCATGTTGCCGACCCCTGACGAGTCCGAAGTCCTCGGCGTTGAAAGCCATTTGCTCGAGATGGCGAAGAAGGTGTTCTTGTTCGTAGGCGGATCGGCCGTGCAGAAATACATGCAGGCGCTGAAGGACGAACAGGAGATTCTTGCGAACCTGGCGGACATCGCCATCGAAATCTATGCGATTGAAAGTGCGCTCCTGCGGGCCAAAAAGGCTGTGGAAGCAGGCCGTTCGGCAGACCTCAAGCTTGCGATGGTGGAGGTCTACACTCGAGAAGCTTTTGCCCGCATCGAGGGCTATGCCAGGGACACGCTGGCTGCGATGGAGGAAGGCGATACGCTGCGGACACAGTTGTCTGTGCTGCGTAAGCTCACACGCTTCCAACCTGTCAACGCCAAGGCCCTGAAGCGCCAGATTGCTGCTGCCGTGATTGAGGCGGAAAAGTACTTGGCGTAAGTCCAAGAACAGATTGGGTGTGCATCAAAAAGATGCGCCATCGCATCGTGGGCACCGGAGTGTGAGCATCGCGGTGTGGCATTGAAGTGTGGCATTGAAGTGTGGAATTGAAGGGCGTGCATCGAACTACCAGAGTCAAAGTGCTGCTCGCGTCAAATTGGACCTTCTACGAGAGCTGAAAGGCCTCGCGGGAGGTCTTTCCTTTGCAGAGAGAGTTGCAGTGCAGTTGCGCGGGCGAGGGCCGCAGCGAAAAACCTTGACGGGCGGTGTTCTGCAACTGAAAACCTGACTTGACTGCGTGGTATATCCTGTTTAAGACTTGTACAATGGAAGCAGTCTCTGATGATGTGACATCACATTGGATGCCACATCGGCTGTCCAATCGGATGTCACTCCTCTGGTGTGGCGCCTTTGAGATTGCACGTTTCATCTCAGGCATGGGTGATACGTGATACGACTCCGATGTCGGAGATTTGATGGCTCAATGGCCCTGTGGCATCATCCTAGTTGCTATTTTCATTTCTTCGAGAGCGAGGTGATTTGGGTTGGCGGTAGAACCTGGATATGTGATGGACTGGATTGCGGCCTTCATCCCGCTGCTAATCATTATCGTTAGTTTTGCACTTTATTATGGATTCAAGGGTGGAACAATCCCTGCGCTTGTTGCGACGGTGTTGTCCTTCGGGGTTCCGTTTTTGGTCATGAAACTGTGGCTGACCATGTACTTCTGGCCATGGTTGCTGCTGTATGTATTTTTGAGCTGGACGGCGTGTTGGGGAGCGAACTTTGCCCTCAAGCGACGCCGCCAGCCTTGACGAGTGTATCAGAATCTAAAACTGGAAGTTGGGAATGGGGAACCAACTTGGCAAGATGTATACAGGGACGTTTTGGTGCACACCGAAGTCCCGCGCGATGCTCACGTTGTTGAAAAAGACGTCAATGTGATTGCCAACAATGGCCCCACCCGTATCTTCCGCGATTCGAAACCCCACACCGGGAATAAACAATTTGGTGCCGTAGGGGATAACGGACGGATCGACAGCGACGGTAATCCCCTCAATCGCCCTGGCGCCGGTCGATGTTATGTCATATCCAGGGTCGCCCGGTTCCTTGCCGGTTGACTCTGGGCCCGCGGTGTAGGCGGTCAACATGCAATCAATCACCTCGGCGCCATTTGCCACGCTTGCGGGTACGCGGCCCGTGGCGGTCATGGTGCTTGCCTCTGTCTGTGCCTGAAGCGGTGAGGGAGTCTGTGTTGACGTCTGCGCAGTGGTCGACTCTGCCGCTCCCTGAGCCGCTCCTTGAGCTGCACCTTGAGCCCCTCCTTGGGATGCGGATTGGGATGTCGGTTGACTCGTCCCCTGGCTACCTGTCTGTGATGTGGACTGTCCTACACCAGCAGCCTGATTTGTCTCACTCATATCGTCTGTGTCTCTCGGCACTATCTCATAGGTGATAGATTGACCAGGCAGCAAAAAGTTTGGGTTGGTGATATCATTCCACGCCACCAAATTCGATATACTTACCCCGAGTTTCCGTGAGATTCCCCACAACGTGTCGCCCTTTTGAACCGTATAGGTCTCGGTAGTATGCAGTAGGGCAGGGCGTTGTTCAGTGTTTGATCTCGTTAGCGTACTGACGGCCGCATAAGCGACGACGGGGGTCAGCAACAGGAACGTGATGGTACTGAACCATGTGAGTCCTTGGCGGTTCATCGGTATCTCTCCTCTTTCTCCCAAATCTTGTGATGCTATATCCAGCATGGCCGGGAAATTTGAGAGATATACCAGATGGAGTTTGCTCGACGCGCGAGCACATAGGTCAGGAAGTGGTTTTGAAGGAGTTTCGAAGGAGTTTCGAAGGAGTTTCGAAGCGGTTCGGGAGTATGCGCCGATGGTGCGTATGGAGGGGGCAAGAGTGGGGGAGTGAGGCAGCTTTTGTCGCCATTAATACAAGAACAGAGTGCGTTGAAAGAGCACTCCGTTCTCATCGTACCTGGTCATGTTAATTGTCCTTGCTATTATCGAAGATTCGCACAGCGTTGCCGGAAGGGTCTTGGAAAATGGCGTATCTTCCTGGTGGAATGTCTTTCGGTTCAACGATAAATTTCACGGCGTCTGCATGTTCCTGGTAAAACTCATCCACGCTCGAAACTTCAAAAAATCCGCTCGTCGTGACTCCATCATCATCCTCATCGAGCAACAACCCCACTTCGCCTCTGGCGATTTCGATTTCATGTTCATACAACTTGATGACTCCTGACTCCTGGGTTCCACATTTGAGTCCAGAAGGGTTCATTTCCGGAGCGGCATGAAATGCGCTGGATGCAGAACATCCGATTCCACGACAATCGCAGTTAAGCCATCGTGTGTCTTCGTTTCATGCCATTCTCCCTGTTCCCAAAAGACCGCATCACCAACTGCAACAGGAACTATCTCTTCCGTGTTGCAGCGAACCCATCCCTGACCATTGACGACCAGAAGCAATTGTGGGCACGATGCTTCGTGAAAGCCGACAATTCCATTGGGTTCGAGGTGCATGCATCCTATGTGTGCAGGTTTGTCACAGGTCAATATGCGTGACATGACGAAATTCGAATCAAAACGGGAAATCGCAGTTCCCGTTTCTTGACCAAACCTAAAGAGTTTCACCCGGAACTCACCTCACTCCTACCATTCTCATCAACTTATTGATTTGACCAATTACTCATATAACCACGTATGGAACTCGCCTGTCTGCTAACGCCGAAACCCAGGACCATCGTCAGTGCCGCAAGTTTAAAATGCAGGAAAACGCGGCGTTGGGATATACTGCATGTTTCATGTTTATGCAGTTTGTCGTGGGTATCCTTACTGCGCATTCGCCCCCGTTTGTTCAAGTAGATTTCGTGCGAGATTGTAACAGGATTACGTGTTTGTGGACCAATTTATCTACTCCAAGCTGAGAACATGGACGGACGAACTAGCACCCTTACTATCCGTTGTCCGTTCGTCCCGTTTTGCACGACCGATTTAATTGAAGCCTCCGTTCACACGAATCGTCTGTCCCGTTATCCAACGGGCTTTGTCGCTGACGAGCAATTCAATCGCATTCGCGATGTCCTCCGGTTCGCCGAGACGCCCAAACGCGTTCATTCGACGGAAGGAGTCGACCAACTCCGCCGATTTGCCATTGAGGAACATATCGGTTGCCACTTGCCCAGGCGCGATGCAATTGATGACGATGTCCTTGGAACCGAATTCCTTAGCCAGTTGTCGTGTCAATTGCTCGACCGCACCCTTCGTTGCGGCGTATAAGCTATACGTCGGGAGCATCGCTCCCGAGACAGAGGTTGAGAAGTTAATGATTGTGCCGCCTTGTGCCATATGTTTCATCGCTTGTTGGCAAGCAAAATAAGGTCCTTTCACGTTGAGCGCCAAATGCCGATCGAATATCTCCTCCGTCACATCCGTGATTGCATTGTTCTCCATGATTCCAGCGGTATTCACCACAATGTCCACGCGTCCGAACTGCTTGAGCGTCTCCAAGAACAATGCTTCAACTTCACTCACCTTGCTAACGTCGGCTTGAATTGCCACTGCTTGTCCGCCGAATTGCTCAATCGTCTTTACGAACTCGTCCGCTTTCGCATGGCTTGAGGACTAATTAATAGCCACCTTTGCCCCGGATTGCGTTAATTGGATGGAAACTTGTCGTCCGATGCCTCGCGACGCCCCGGTTACGATTGCTACTTTTCCAGTTAAGCTCATTTCCGTTCCACTCCCTTAATTACATTGTGAGCCTATCGGTCCTTCCACGCCACCTGAATAGCCTGGACGATTGACGATTATCGATAGAGCCTCAGCTTCGCGCGATAAGACGGATAAGATTCTCATTATCCCGACTAACTCAAACGCAATTCCGAGTGCCAGCAAGTGTGGTGCTTGTTTAATGCTGATACATGAAAAGCTCGTTTACGGAGAGCTTATTCCTAACAGGAAGTTGACTCTTGGAGGATCAATACGTGGCTCTGTTTCGAAGGCGGCAAAAAGAGACTGACACAGCGAAGAACACACAGGACAGGATTCCAAGTCATTATAATGACCCGTTGAGTGCAAACGTGGCAAAGAACGAACAAATCCTGCGAGATATCTTAGGGAATTGTTCGGATGTGGTGTTTCGTTCTATTCAGGTTCCAGGTCAGCCCCGGATCCTAATTGTCTATGTAGATGGGATGGTAGACACCAAGGTCTTAGAGGAAAACGTCATCAAACCGTGGATAGTCAGCGAATTACCTGACTCGTTCAGTAATCGTAGAAAACCGGGAAAAATGCTCGAGCAGCAACTTGTAGCCGTTGCGCAAACTCAAACAGTTACAACAGTGAAAATGGTCATCGACAGTGTGTTGAAGGCCAATGTCGCAATTTTGGCAGAAGGTGAAGACCACGCTTTATCGGCAACTCTAACTGGCTTCGAAAAGCGCGCCGTAGAACAGCCGAAAACCGAGACGTCTGTTCGGGGCCCAAAAGATAGCTTTACGGAAAGCTTGCGAACCAATACTGTACTGTTGCGCCGAAGAATAGCCAATCCACGGTTGAAGATTGAATCCTTTACGATAGGAGAATTGACTCACACTGATTGTGCGATGGCGTATCTAGACGGGCTAGCAGTTGACTCAGTCATTCAGCAAGTGCGAGAAAAAATCCGTCATATGAAGCAGAAGGGTGTCATTGACTCTGCATATATAACCGAGTCTATCGAACCAGTCCCGCTTTCTCCGTTTCCTCAAATAGGCGACACGGAGCGCCCCGATGTAACAGTGGCTCATTTACTCGAAGGTAAAGTTGCCATCTTAGTCGACGGGACTCCATTTGCTCTCATATTACCAATTTCCTTTTGGGCAGGACTGCAGAGCCCTGATGACTACTATGAGCGGTTTAGCTACGTCATTGCGAGGCGATTCGTTCGCTATGTTATGGTCATGACCTCCCTTACGCTGCCAGCGGTCTATGTTGCCGTAACCACCTACAATCCGGATATGCTTCCCGGTTCGCTTATGCAAAGCATTGCCACAGCACGCGAAGCCGCTCCCTTTCCAACGGTTATTGAAACAGCCTGTGGAGAATTTGTATTCGAGGGTTTGCAGGAAGCCGGACTGCGAATGCCATCTCAACTCGGGCCTATTGTAAGTATCATTGGAGCCTTAGTGATTGGGGAAGCCGCAGTAAGGACCAATCTGGTATCTGCCCCCATTGTCATCGTCGTGTCAATGACGGGCATCGCATCGTTCGCGATTCCACGATACAGTTTCGGAACCCCATTCCGTCTCCTACGCTTTGGACTGTTACTGCTTGCCGGCACGTTTGGGATGTATGGATTATCTGTTGGGATGATTGCAATTCTTATTCACGTGGTCACATTGGAATCGTTCGGCGCCCCCTATTTTACTCCTGTTGCACCGTTGGCTCTAAAACACCTAAGAGATGTGTTGATCCGTACACCACGATGGACTCTGATGTCGCGCCATCGTCAGCGATAACTCATTGGAAGGGGAAAACGCATGGTCGATACCTGGAAGGCAGTTCAGCCATGAAACCACGAATCGCATACATAATCGTGATCACAGTTTCTCTGTGCTTATTGCTTACAACAGGTTGCTGGGATATGACAGAACCGAATCAACGCGCTCTCTGGGTTGCTTCTGCGTTAGACGAGACATCAAATGGACGCATTGAATTCAGTGGACAAATTGCTGTCCCGAGTGCCCTCGGAGAAGGCGGAGGTGGCGGAGGTGGGGGTGCCAAAGGCACCAGTTATGTAGTGAAATCCGCTGTAGGCAGTAACGTTGAAGATGCCATGCAGAACATCCAGGAACAGATATCACGCAGGGCATATGTTGGACATCGTGACGCCATTTTTATTGGGGAGCGAATGGCGAGACATGGATTAAAAGAGTTCATTGATGAATTGGGGCGGAATCCCGAGAGTAATGTCCGCTCAAAGGTTTATTTGATCAAGGGAGCGAGTGGCAAGCGGTTTTTGCACGAGGACGTAGATCTGGAGCAATTTTCAACCACCGTGGCTCTACGTGCAAGTCGCTACAATGGAATCAGAGATGTCGTGACGAGTCTGCGTGATTTTGACAACAAAATGCTTAGTGATGGGATACGGCCAACCATGCAAGTAGTTTCCCTTAGTTCAGCAGGCGACTCCCGGGATGCTGACCAGCAGCACTCAAACCGAAGCGGATCAACTTTTCACCTGGCTGGAATCGCTTTATTCAACAAAAATGCGCAGCTGGTAGGATACCTCGATGAGGATGAAGCAAATTTGGCGTTGTGGGCGACTGGAGACCTAACAAAACACACAGTCAGTGGATTCATGCAACAAGGTAACGGTTATGTTTCACTCGATCTTCAACACTTACGACGACGCGTGAAATCTGTGATCAACGGGAATGACATTCATGTGCGTATCCATTTAACGGGAACGGGCATGATCCGGGAGAACAGCTCTAGCCTCAACCTCTTCCAAAGGCAAAACGTAGAATACGTGGAACGACAGTTCGACCAAAGTATTGAGCGTCAGATGGCACAGATACTTTCCAAGGTACAAAGCGAATATGACACAGACATCTTTGGTATCGGTGAAGACGTTCACAGAAGGTATCCAGTAAAGTGGAAGACGTTAAAAAGTCATTGGGACGATGAATTTAAACGTCTACAGGTTACAGTTGACGTGAAACTCTCTGTGAGACACATCGGGAATAAAGGTCCTAGTTTTACGATCCCGGATAGGAACTCCTAGTTGGTCCATACGAGGTTTCAGGAGGAGCGCATTCGTTCGTGAAACTCTCAGGCAATCAATTACTTTGGATTATGTTTTGCTTTCAGATCCACTACGCCCTAACACCTGCCCTAATTCACGGTAGACAAGATGCATGGCTGGTAAGTTTGCTTGCCGGGGTCGTCACGATGGCTTGCACAATTCTAATCACTCGGGTGAGCCGCCTGTCTCCATCCCACACACTCGTTGGGTATAGCCAATTGATATTAGGTAGGTGGTTCGGAAAATGCGCTGTAGTGCCCTTTTTTCTCGCCTGGTTCCTGTTGTTAGCTTCAGTACTACGAGAGTGGGCGGATTACGTGTATGTGAATCTGTTACCTACTACCCCCGTATGGTCTGTTGTGGTCCTGATGGCATTGCTCATAGCGTATGTCACTCTAAAAGGAGGAATCACCGCCATCGGCAGATGTAGCGAAGTCATTGGTCCGATATATATCCTTATCAGTTTCGGTCCCTTATTGCTTATGATCGGTCTGATGGATTGGAGGTACCTACAGCCTGTCTATGTCGATTCCGGATGGCTCAACATCCTAAAAGGTATCCTGCCTACTTCAGCCGACACCATGGGCGGCGCGATGATGCCTTTGATGTTGACGGCGTTTATGTCTTCACCTATAAAGGCATCGTCGCGGGCCTTGTGGGCCATGGGGTTATCCTCGCTCTGGATAGTCCTCGCATCAGGGGCAACCGTTTTGATTTTTGGCCCTTACCTAAGTCCTTTACTGACGTTACCATGGGTCGCAGGCATTCGATCCATTTCGATCCTCGATTTCATTCAAAACATTGACGCATTTGCAGTGTTTGTATACGCATTTACCCACTTTGTTGCGCTGTCTACAAGCCTGTTTGTGACAAGCTACGGAATCGCAGAGTGGTTGAACGTGAAAGAGTGGAAAAGGATCGCCGTGGTTGTTTTGCTGTTAGCATCCATGTTGGTCATTTTGACGTCAAATATTGGCTTACTAACGAACGTGTACCGACAATACATCTGGGTAAAGTGGATATTCCCCCTGAACATCGTTGGTATTCCGCTGATGCTTTGGGTCGTGCGTAGTTATAGACGATGGTATCGGCTTAGGCGGTTTGCATGACAAGAAACGGCAGTCGACGACAAACTGTCATTGGCAGTAGGCTCTCTGTCGACTAAACAGTATTAGATTCGGTTCACCAGATTTCATTTTATCTGCTTCATTATCTCTCCTGACTCGGTGAAGTTGGAAGATGTTATATTGCGCACTGCTGCCCGAGAACGCAACAAGTTCAACTTCGTAGCAATGCATATTCATTCAGACTCTTCAGCCACATGATGCCGTTTGTGACATGTAACCGCTTGAGATTAAGCTTTTTGCCCCTGATACCAGGCGACCGCTTTTTTTTCAATGTCCTTGACCAAAGCGTCCTTTCCATCCATATACGCTTGGATGTCATTCGGAAATTTCTCTGCCAGTTCCCGTTTCAAAGAGGCATATCTCGTTGCGTCGTCTCGATGCGTCCTCAGATAGTCCCGAAATGCCAAATGGCGTAGTACGTTGTTGTCATTAACCTCAAAGACATGAACATGGTGTGTTCGATCATCGCCGCCTTTTCTAAAGTACCTCCGACCAGGTATGCCGAATTCACCCATGCATTCGTATCCAATAAGCTCCATTTGCGAATTATAGGTGTCTACTCGGTCGATGTTCCGAACCACGGGCATCATATCAATGATTGGTTTTGCGTGTAACTGCGGAACTGACGTGCTTCCAATGTGGTGAATTCCGATCAGTTCCCGATCAAAAGTGCGTTTTAATTTATCCGCTTCTTGTTGAAAGAGCGAAACCCAGTTGTCATCATAATCCACAACCTGTACTTTCACGATACCATCCACTCTCCCTTTCGTACCGCTCCGGGACATGCTGCCCTTTAGCCCGGTAACTGCCGACGTTCGCCGTTGCATCTTCATGCAGGTGTCAGTGGAGAGCCTTGTTGGATTTTAGCTCCCGTTTGTTCAGAACGACCATTAAGGTACACCCCTAGAATCCCTTGCTATCATCCCAGGATCCCTGTAACTTTCTTACATAGACAATTTGTCCTATGTGATACACATTGTGCGTAACAAGGTTAGAAATAACTGCCCACCACGGTGCATTAAACTTAACGTTCGGCACTGGCTCCGTTAGTTGTTCTTCAGTACATTCACCTAGAGTCATACGCCAGTCGAAGAGAATCGTGTTTAGCCGTAACACCAACGTCTGCCACTCAAGCTCATCGAGCGGCTCATTTCGTTGTACCAGATTCGTGAATGTGGCATCATTGTCAATCTCATGGGACCTTGTCGTACCATTGAAATGTTGCAACCAACGCTCATTCCAGAAGACCAAGTGGTTCATAATCTCCCTCACAGAGTGGTCTCGCCCACCAGGCTTCCAGTCGGCTCTGCTAGCGTCTAGACCATCTAGTGCTACGCTTAAGGGAACATACCAACTCGGGTCATCCTGAATTGCACCAAGTTGGTCCAGTAAGACACTTTTTGCAGTAATTTGCATGAACTGTCCTCCTCCGTAGAAGTGAGTCCATATACTATCTGCTTCCTGAACATTCCCGATTGCGACAAACGCAGTATCAATGCCAGCAATCCCACGCTCAACAAGAAATCCTTCCTTTTCCACGAAAGAACACAACAAATCTGCTGACCTAAGTTCCTCAAACTTTGTTTCGGCGTAATCCCATATCTTATTGGCAACGTCGATAAATTTGTCTCTGTTTTCTTCTATAAATTCGCATAACTCAAGTTGTTCCACGACAGCAACCACTCCTTAGCGCGGCAAAGAATGAAATACAGGGGGATTTTAACTCATCTTGAACTAGCTCTCTCTATAATCTCTCTCGTTAGGTCAGTAACGCTTGCGACGTCTACGCTCCCTTTAACGACGCAACGAGACGTCAATATAGACCGTATTTTGCAGGCGGATACTCCTTCAGAATGGACTCAACCCCTTTATCAAACTGTGCTTGATTGCTTGAACTGGGGAGTTTCTTTGCAATACGGCTGACGATTTGAGAGTCCCTCTGAATGTTCTTCTTCAGTACGATGTCTTCACCAAGGCTACTCAGCATATTTGCAAATTGAGCAGTAGTGCCATCACCTGTTGAGGAACTGTATTGTTGAAGTTCTCCAGACGCTCGTAACAGGAACGTTGCCGCACCACCCAGGGCACTTGAAGAGTGTGTATTGTCGTACAACTCCATGCTTTGATTCGCTTCGTGGACTGCATTCCAAATGGCGGCGTTGACTTTATTGGACGCTCCGTGAAGAGCGAGGTATTTCGGAATGAAAATAGCGTTAGCAATCAAAGATAGTAGTAAAAAAACAGGCACGAGAACATATCTCGATTTCAAATCCACTATCCCTCCCTATAATATGTCAGTTTCCTGCCCTAAAGCGCCATAAGCACAAGGCGTTAGCCAATGTATATTCATTCAAGAGAGCAACGTCCGTCCTTCCGGGACATTTGCCTCCGTTATTGAAGTTCAGCGGTTTTTCCTTTCCAAGTGAATAATCGAAACGTCACGGCTTATCTGGCTTGTACGGATTTCATTGAACCCCTTTTGTTCATACAGCTTTATCGCTGGTGTGTTTTTCTGTCCCGTCGACACGGTAAATCGTGATGCATCGCTTTCCGTCGTTAACAGATGTTCCAGTAAGGCTTTACCAACACCCTGACGAAAGGTTTTTGGATGAACAACGAGTCGGCATATATCGATGTCATGACCTTGTTTAGTGTAGGAAATAGACCCACACAACTCACCTTCTCGAAAATGCCCATAAAAGATCTCATCACAGCTTTGAAGGCTCTGAACGGTATCCTTCAATGGTGGGATATCATAAAAACCAATCAAGTCAGCCTCGACACCGTATGCGAGGCGTTGCACACTCAATAATGCACTGATTTCACGTATGTCCAACAAATCCAACCTGCGTATCACAGCGGTCCTCCATTTTCATTACAGTTGATATGTCGCTAAGCTACCCGACAACCACAGAACCCAAAAAATTCCTTAGTGTACATTTATGTGCGGATGCTAGCAAATCCTTCTTCGAGATAAGCTCCGGTTAATGCAATAGCATATTAGGAAACCCTTGCAGGTAAGGAAATCCTCTTCGATCTCCGACTTTAGTCTGATTTCAACATGGATTATTTTTGCTATAGTGGTACTCACCAACATCTGAACGGGGGGTCTCTGTGGCTGACAATGAAAAGATAACTCTTGATATTCCCGTGGTCGATTTAGGTCAAATTGACGTATTAGTGGAGCAAGGGTTTTACTCGAATCGTGCCGACTTTTTTAGAATCTCCCTGCGTAATCAACTGGACAAGTACTCTGAGGAAGTCCGACAGACTATCACGAGAAGATCTTACGTGGTGGGGATCATCCACCATGGCATTAGTTCCCTGCAGAAAGTCAAAGAAGAAGGAGTTAAGTTAGATATAAGAAGTGTAGGGATGCTAATCATTTCCGAAGATGTACCAGTTGAATTAGCTCAGGAAACAATAAATTCAATCATCGTGTATGGAGTATTTCGTGCAAGCGAGGATTTAAAACAAACACTTGCAGACCGAATTTCCGCCAAATGGGAATAGCATTAAGCGATGTCCTATGGGATTTTTCTGCCCTTGTACGACATGAGCAGATCTCTGTCCGTCTGCGTATAAATGCAGTTTTGACTCTATAGCCTTCGAAATACATACCCCGTTAACGCAGTAAGAAGTCAGCTTAAATGGGTTAATGCCATAGTGAGTTCGGTTGGCTACCCACTCGTACGTAGCTATCCTGCCCGACAACGCAACAACCGCTGCTCAGCAGTCTCAAACCGGTGTGCCATTCCATGACCCCTTACGGCATCGACTGCTTGGCTCGCTTAATATAGGGGACGTCTCGGGCAAACGGTTCGAAACCGACCCCATAATACAGTTCTCGGGCTGCAACACGTAGAGGTGAACCTACGCATGCGACCAGCATCGTGTGTGCGCCCGCGTCGCGGGCCAGGTGCATGCCGTGCCACAGCAGAGCAGTGGCCAGTCCCCGACGGCGATAGGAGCGATGCGTCCCCACGGGTTCAAACTCTGCGGTGCGACTGACCCAATCGAACCATATGATTGCGGTGGCCACCAGAGTGCCGTCCGGTGCTTCGATGAGAACATGCAGGTCATGACGATAGGGCCAGGCGCTCTGTACACCTGCCATGCTTATCTCGGTAAATTTCGATGGGTGCCACGCATCAATGTGCGCACGGGTGGCAGCCGCCGGACCGACGTCAGCGGCAGTACGGAAGCGAAAGCCAGCCGGCAGATGGGGCTCCGAGAGGTTGGTGAGCGGCCGACGGTTAAACTGGTGCCAATCCCCGCCGTCACCACCCGCATCCATATCAGGCGTATAGCCGTATGCGGGGAGACGTGCCAACATGTCCGCGTCCGCATCCTGCGGCGTGATGGACCGGTCGAATTCTGGCGCCTGCTCGGCATACCAGTCGAGCATCTCGTCTAACAGTTCCGGGTGGCTTGGATGGACTTGCCAGACCAGGTCCGCACTATGCGATGTGGCCGTGGATCCGTCGCTGCGCGTCACTTGGTGCGGGAGGTGCACCCACGCCCAGGCGTCCAGTCGACCACTGCCGTCGGCGCGGTACCAGAAACGGTGCCGCCAGGTGTGGCCGAGCGCCAGTCGGTCTTTGCCGAATACCCAAGCCAGCTCCCCGACGGTCGCACCGCCTTCGAGGAGTTCGGGACGCAGTATCGTCACCTCCTGAGCTAAGCCCTGCATTAGCCGCACCTGAGCGGTTCCCAACTCCGGTGGAATGCCCAGATCCTGATTTTTATCACCCATCGTCGTCGCCTCCACGTGTGTTTCATGGATTGATTGCCATCTAATTGATTTCCAGCTAATTGAGAGATTCAGGCTATCAGTACCTTAACTGTTCATAGGGGAACTCCTTCACTATTTCATTACTTAATGATGTTATCATTTGACGGGAGGAGGTTTCGCATTATGACTAAAAACGTCCTATCAGAAATCGATACCGAAATTGTGGACACGAGTGAAGGAACAATACGCGTGCTAGTTCACCGAACGTCTTCAGAGCATCCGTGGCTTCTTTTAAGCCCTGGTCAAGGTGATGCTGCAGAATCTTTGCTCATCTTGTTCGAGTTAATCAGGGGTCAACATCTTAATCTCGCCGTGTTCGATCCGTTGGGTCATGGCTTGTCAGATGAACCACGAACTGATTATTCCCCGAAGAGTCAGCTCGTGGTATGGGAGTCCCTGCTGAATCATCTCCAAGTCGAACGTGCTTTCATCGGGGGTTACTCATACGGAGCATATTCAGCCAGTGTGTGCAGTCATGCCTTAAAGGAAAGAATCGCCGGCCTGATACTGATTGAAGGTGGATACTTGACCATGAAAGACAAAGGAGAGACGGTGGAATCGGAAACCGAGTCCATTATCGAATGGATGCGTACATTTCGGTATGATTCATGGGATGGCGCAAGGCAAGCTGTCCAATCGCAGGTATCACCATGGACAAGTTATGACGAGGCCGAGTTTAACGCATCCGTAGTCGAGCAGGATGGGGTCATTGTCCTTCGGACGACAGAAAATACCATCGCACAGATGGAGCAGGCACTGGGAGAATACTCGACAGACGTGCTTGAAGGGTTAACCACTCCCATTCTCTTATTGCATTCGACTCTCCCACCGGAAAAGGCGGAAATGCGTAAAAATGGACTTCGTTTGTTTCGGCATCATGCACCACATGCCCGAATTGTACCGATTCCAAATTGCGGACATACCATCAAGGAACACCTCCCCTTTGTCCTGAATCAAATACTTAAGTTTGTCGTGGAACCCAATTGAAGCAGGGTCTGTGTACAGATGATGAAAACCCGCTTGTTTAAGGAGCATTTGAAGTGGTTGCCGTCTGAAGAAACTTCTGTAGCGGAGTTCCATCGATATTAAGTCCAGTTCCATTCTGAGCGTTCGTTTCGAAATACATATGTCCATTTCGACTTATAAACAACAAGGGGAACGTCAACCCAGGGTGCGATTTTAGCCTCACGTCGATACCATGCAAGTTATATCCAGAGGTTCGCATCAAATCAGAAAGGCTTGATGTATCTTTGGAATGAAGGTCTTGAACAATTTGTGTAACAAGGGTCGGATCGTTCGATGTTTGTGTTCCCGATATCATCGTTGCAACATCACTTGCTGTAATAGCCGGGGGTGGAATTGTTTCTCGACGATAAGTTCCTTCCCACATATTTCCAACGACATACACAAAGTCGCTCGGACTCTCGCCGTCGATGGCACAAATGGAGCCTCCATTGTCCGTTCGTCCGACACGTTTTGGAAAAACTCTCTGTATGGGACGTGTATTGGGCTCAGCAACGTAAGCCATTCCGTTCAGAGTGAGAGTTGTTCCTGTTATTTGACCAACAGGCTCAGTCCGATACCCGTACCACCTATACCCTGTATATACAATTGCCAACAACAAAAATGCTGAAAAAACATAGCGCCACTGGAACCTCATCTTCCACCGCCCAAATCGACTCTTAAGTCACATACGTAATCTCTTAGTAGAGTTAGCTCCTGCGGTGAAAAGCAGACACTTGACCTGGCATTTGAATATTTCTCAACAACCTTTTGTATCGTCGGCTCAAATTCTTCCGGGAGGTTAAGCAGTGCCCATTCTCCAGCTTCTATTTTCGATGAAACTAGGCCAGCCTTTGCAAACAGATATACACGAACAAGGTTCAGTACACTGTAAATTGGCGTTTCAATGATGTTGTCTAGACAGTTGTGGAAGTCACTTAATATGGAATCTAGGTAGTGTTCTCTCGGAATGAAGGGAATTGCTTCGCTGATGGGTTTCCCACTTAAACAGATACCACGTTCCTTGGTCACCGTAAGGTGGGCAGCCAAATCAACGTCTTGGTTCCCTCTGTGGTCAAAAAACTCTTGACTCCCCAGTGTTAAGGCAAGTTCATACTTCGTTCTCCACATCTCACTATAATGAAATTCATAGGGGCTTGGGTGCTTCCAATCTAATAATTGCTGTTCGGTCAAAATGCTAATTTCAATCGGGTAAGGGTGACCG